>JBGTLQ010000373.1:0-66917 GCA_041744075.1 Terrimicrobiaceae bacterium | reverse complement strand
GGCTCCGTATCGGGAACCACCCTCCTCGGTGGCCTGCTTCGCTCGAATGGAAGCCACGAGGTCATCGAGCGTTCCAGCCTGCATGGCAAGTTCCACCTGACGCCGAAAGATTTCCGTGCGTTTTTCGTTGCGCTCTTCTGCCTCAAAAGCTTCTTGCAGGACCTTCGCGGCCTCTTGGTTGCGGCCCTGCATTTGCAAAAACGATGCCAACTGGATTCGTAGGACCGAGGGGTCAACCACATAGCGAATGCCCTCCTGCAATCGACCGGTGGCCTCATCAAATCGACCTGAGCGAGCCGCAAGGTCGGCATAAAGACCATATAGCGAGCCGTCAGCAGGCGAGCGGTCAATGAGTTCCGACACCGTTTGCAGAGCGGCTTCCATCTTGCCAGAGTCAGCCAGAATCCTGGCAGCCGATTTCAGGCTCTCCATGGCAAGGCGGGGATCGGCGGCAGCCACCGCTTTCAGCGACGCAACCTGCTCCTCAGGCGTTCCAAACGTCATCGCAAAATTCGAGGAGGCCCGAGCAAAACGGACAGGGTCCGCATGGGTTTTTAGATGCTCAAGGGCTTGGGTGGCGGTTTCGCGGTTTTGGTTGGTGAGGGCGAGGGAGAAGAGCACCGAGGCTTGCAACTCAGAAATCTCAGTGTTTTTGGAAAGGTCCTCCATTTTCTTCGTGGCGGCCTCAGAGGATTGTAAAAAGACCACGTATCGCTTGATGACATCTTCGGCAAAAAATTCGTTTTCGGTGGCTGCCCACACCTCGGGCAGGAGCGTTTCCACGCGAGCCGCATCCTCGGACTCCAGCGCCTGCCTCCACGCAAAATTGAGAAGTTCAGAATCATCCGGGAACTTGGCTCTGGCCTCTGAGACCGTGCGCTGCGAGTCCTCAGCAAATTCCAGTTGGGAGAAAAGTCGCGCAAGAGTGAGAAAATTTTCAGGGGTGGCAAGGTCTCCTTCAACAAGCCCCGTCAGGCTTGCTTTGGCGGCGTCTTGGTCTCCCTTTTCGAGGTAATACTTGGCAAGTTTTTGGCGGGCATCTGAGGCAGTGGGACTCACTTCGACCAAGCGTTTCCACTCCGTCACAGCGGCTTCGGTTTCGCCCTTGGCTGATAAAATTTCTGCAAGGGCGGCGATACGTGCGACATCCTTCGAGTTCGGAGGTGCGAGGCGCTGCCATGTTTCGATGGCCTCGGCGCGGCTTGTTGGGTCCGCCGATCTCCAGAGCAAGTCTCCAAGGAGCGTCAGAATCTCCGGTGAAGCATCCTCGGGTTTGGCCAATTCTCTGGCCTCGGCAACAGCCTCCGTTACCAAGCCCTGAGATTCCAGTTGCCGGATCAGTAGAAACCGCAGGCGAGTTTCTCCGGGTGCGAGTTTGCAGGCATCACGAAGCCGGGCGAGTGACTCCGCCCCCTTTCCCAAATCTGATAGGACCGCAGCTTGTGAGGCGATAGCTTCATAGTCTCCCTGTACAGCCGCCGTGCGCCGTTCGTAATACGCAAGCAAGCCTGGCAAGTCATCTTTGCGGCGGAAAAGTTCCTCAATCCGGGCTCGCACTTCCCGATTGATCCAACTCCCCGGACTCGTTTCCTCCAGTGCCAACTCGTAAATCCGAACGGCCTCATCGGTGTTTCCTTCCAACTCTGATGTGCGAGCCAGCCGCAATGTCGCCGCCACGCGACGAAACGGATCGCGCTCGCTGAGTTTCTGGAGAGATGTGAAAGCCTGTCGCGCATTGTCATGGTCGCCCACTTCCAAGAAGGCCTCGCCGGCTTCCTCCAGAACATAGGGATCTTCGGGAAATGCCGAGATCGCTTCCTTCCAGACTTCAACGGCTTTTGTGTGATCGAAGGAGCGTTGATACAACAACGCCAGAGATCGCATGAGTTCCATGCGGACAAGCGGGGGGAGCGAGTCAGCTTTCAGAGCTTTGTTGTAGGCGTCAGCGGCTTCCGCGAATCGCCCCTCGGTTGTTTCCAAGATCGCCAAAAACTTGGCGGCGGCGACTGGATCTCCAGGCTGACTCATGGCCTCGGTGTAGAGCGTCCGAGATTCTTGCGTGGCGCGAAGCCGCTCAGCCAAGAGACCACGAAGTATCAAATAGCGACCGGCTTCTTCAGAATTTTCAGCGGTAGCAGCCTCCCAACGTTTTTGGAGAACTTCCAAGCCGCCTCCCCCGCTTGAATACCATTCAATCACCTTGTCAAAACCAAGACCAGGTTGCGGCGAGCGAACCAACATTTGTTCGTAGCGATCCGCGATAGGCTGGGAATTCTCTGGTGCTGCACCAGCGGAAAAAACCCCAAGCACAAGAAAAATGATTGCAGGAAATTTGCGGGGCAACCAACCGTTGAAATTCGTACGTTGGATCAAGGTATTCATAGAGTGAACTTAATTTGGCCAGCGGCGGATACCGACATCACACACCAAGCCAAGCAAGGCCACAAGCAGAAGCCATGGCCAAAGTTCGACTTCCACCGAGGCTGTCCGGGTGTCGTTGGAAAAAATTGTGGCCGGATCGGGAGAAACTGTTCCCCCTGTCTGCCCAGCCAACGATTCCAGAAATTTGGTATCCGGTGGTTCCAGCATAAATTCCTGCGAATAGCCGCTCGCCACCGTGAAAAATCGGGCATCGAAGGGTTCCCCATTTTTTTCCAGAACGACCTGCCCAGAGGTTATGCCTCGCTGAACGTTGGGGATTGTGGCAACCCAGCGTCCGGGAAGCACTTTCTCGAGAGGAACCGAAGTCACCTTCCCAGATGGGTCCGAAAGTTTGAGTTCCCCCGAAGCATTCGAGGGAAACAATTCCTCAGAATCGAGGGCATTCACGGTGATCAACACGTTTTTCCCTTCGTTTGAGAGTTCGACTTCTGTCAGCCCCAGCGAAGCAGGACGACTCATTCGCCGCAAAAGTTGGGACCAGAATTTGCCGAATCCAGGCCATCGCAACCACTCCACCGCCCAGCGGTTTCTTGCATCGGAAGTGAAGGCGGCCGTAGTCCCCAATCCATACCGCCAGGTGGTGAGAAGCGGATCCCCGCGTTCGGTGATCAACCACGTTTCGGAGGTGGGCTTGGGTTTGGTTTTGACATAGCCCAAAAGGAATGGAGCCTCATCCCATGGAACGCCTTCCAGGAAATCGACAGCCCGCACAGGTTTCGCAAGGAATGGAAATTCCTGAATGGCGGATTTGGAAGCCGTCATCGTCTCCTTCGTAAAAATCTGCGGAATCGTGGAGGGATCATTGGTTTGGTAGAATCGGCCATTGCCCCATTGAGCGATCTGAGTGAGCAGGTCCATGTCCGCCCCCTCGCCGACACCGACGGTGCTGGCGGTGATATTGCCGCGTACCATTTCGGAGGTGAGTTCGTAGAAGGGACCCGGCGTGGAAACCCCATCCGTGAGGATGATCACGTGCTTGATTTTCGCGTCATTGCCATTGAGCTGTCGCAGGGCTTCCTCCATACCAACAGCGATGTCCGTTCCGCCCCCCTCGGTGATGGACGCAATTTCGCTGGCGATGGCGGCGGAGTTCGCGGCGGATTGAATGGGCACGACCGGATAGGCCTCGGAATCAAAGGCCACCACGGAAATATAATCTTTCGGCCCCAAGAGATCAGCACTGGCTTTTGCAGCGGCTTTGGCCAGTTCCATTTTTTCGCCGGACATGCTCCCGCTTCGATCGATCACAAGCGCAAGGGCCAAGGAAGGGGCCTCCTCTTCTTTTGAGAAATCACAACTCACGGGAAGCAAATCCTCGACCGGCGTTCGGAAATAACCCCCAAGTCCATAAGCCTGATCCCCCCCCAACATGAGAAGCCCTCCTCCGAAATCTCGGACGTATGTTTGAAGAAGGTCCATTTGTTCGCGCGTGAGATCGGAGGCCGGCACATTGTCCAAAATCAGGGCATCAAAGTTTTGGAGATCATCCATCCGAGTGGGTGCGCCATGAGCCGGGCGAACGCTGAGTTCGAGGCCTTCCTGACGCAAGGCCCATTCAAGATACCTCGCAGACTCTGGTTTGTCGGTGATAAGGAGAACCCGGGACGGTCCCTGCGAAAGGACGGCCGTCCCCGCCTGATTATTTTCTGCGATGGTGTCCTGCTCCGACTCGACCAGTACTTCGTAGTGGAGCAGTTTTTCGTTTCCAGCCCGGTCTTCAAAGGCGAGGTCATTGTCTCCGACCTTCAGCTTGATATTGCGCGACGAAATACGGATTCCATTGCGGAAAAGACTGACCTTGGCATCCGTGGCGAGGGTGCTTCGCAAACTGGCGGCAATGCCGAGGGGCTCATCTTTTCTTACGGAGACCGGTGCACTGACGTGACGAACTAGCACCTCCGGCACCTCCGGCGGGATGACAGGAACCACGTGAACACGAATGTCAGCGGCCTTAAGCGATTCGATCGCCGGAGACCCGCCGGTATTCACACCATCCGAAAACAGCACAAGACTCTTCACCCGGCCCGGACGAAAGGCCGCAGAAGCAAGCCCAAGGACGCCATCCAGACGCGTGCCGTCCGGTTCGACGAGTTTGGAATCAGCTTTGTTCAAATCGTCCAACGTTTTGAAAATCCTACCCCTCTCCGCAAAGGCGACCCATGCGACTTCCGATGATGCAAAGTCTGCTGTTTCCAAAAAGGCCGATGCTGAGTCCAAGGCGGCACTTCCCACGCTGGCGCTCTGGTCAACCAACAGAAGCACTTCCTGCTTCTTGGTGATGGACATCCAGCGGGGATCGGAGAGCGCAAAGATGATAGCTATGACAACGAGGACCCGCGCCAGAAAAGCCTTCAATTTTCTGTGCCCGCGGAGTGGTGCCAGGGAGTGTTTGTGCCACCACCACAAAGGAGCCAAAACAAACAGCAACCACAAACATTCTGGACGAAGAATCTCCATCGTTAGTCGGTGATCCTCCGATGGTAGAGAAACGATTCTGCCACAAGGAATGCGAGGCCGGCCAATGCGATGAGCCACCACCCCGGCAGGGCAAACCCGTTGGCACCAAGGGACGAAGCAACCTCATCCTGACGGGCCAAGGGAATCAGTGCCGATTCAATCGGGCCGGGCAAAATCGCGGCAGCAGATTGCAAATCGTCAGCATCTCGCAAGGCTTGGAAAACATTTCCAAGGAAAATGGGAAACGCCGTTCGAAGAGGAAAGTCGGACTCGGCGGGATCAAAACCAATCACCAACCACTTTGGCTCCCGGTCCCACCGCCCAAAGATAAGAGGAGCCTCCAGCCCAGAAGCAATCACCTCAGCACTGGGATTAGGCACCCAGCGAGCGGCCCTTTCCACAACAACGCTGTTTAAGTCGGCATGACGCGCAAGCGGCGACGAACCCTGGGAGTTGAGTGGCACGCTCGGAAGGGGGCCTGTTTTTTCACCCCAAAAGCCGCTCCGATCAGGATCGATGAGGAGAAGTGGCACTTCGGGCATCTCTGGCGGAGCCGCAGCACCGATGGCAAGGATCATGTCCGTTCCGGGCGGCAGCTCGGCTGGCATGCGATTTTCGACCCAAAAGTTGACGAGCGGGATGGCGGAAAGCACAGCCTCCAAATAAGGGTCTGGTTTCCCAAGGACGAGAAGGTCCAGCGTCGCAAGGGGGGCCAACTCGCAACGGGCAGAATCATCCAAGGCCAGCACATCGGAGTCTTCTGTTTTTAGCCGGGCCTCAAAAGTCGCACCAACCTCCATGCTTCCTCGCCAAGTTTTTCGCCACGGTTGACCCGGTTGACTTGTCACCGGAATCAAATCCATCGGCGCCCCATTCAGGTGGATTTCAAGCGTGCCGGAATACGCTCCGGTGGAAACCACCTCGGCATCCAATTGCCAATCTCCAGGAGCCACCGGCGACCTGCGCACGGCGAACAAACTCAAACCCGCATTGTTGAGCTCCCCTGCCCCTAAACCTTCGAAGCGGCTGTTCGGCAAGGGTTGATCCCAACTTCCGGGTGGCCAAACAGAATCCGAATAAATTTCGATGATGGGTTCCTCGCGAAGTGATGTCAGGTCCCCGGCGAGTTGCAAGGCAGGCGTGGGATCCGTGCCTCGGGACAGCGGGGACAACCCCTCCACGACTCCACGAAGCACACGTTTCGATGAGGTCCATCCCGACAAAATTCTTGGCGGGTTTTCTGCGCTGAGGATCGCCATCTCATCTTGGACACGCATTCGAGAGATCGCCGACTGCAAACGATTCAGGGATGTCAACCACTGACCCGGTGCGGGAATGGTCGCCTGCATGCTCGCCGAGGGATCCACCACAGCCACCACGCGGCGAGGGGCCTTTTGTTCCCAATCAAAGGCCGGTCGGGCGAGGGCAGCAACCAGCAGTAGCAGAATCAAGAGTTGTAAGAGCATTGACAGCCACCGCCTCAGCTTCCGCCAGAAGGGGCTGTTTTCCAGTTTGGGCTTCAGCGCTTCCCAGAAAAGGAGGGAGCTAACATCGCAGCGTCTCTGACGGGTCTTTAGCAGGTAGAACGCAATCACCGGCAATGACAAGCCCGCAAGCCACAAGCCAAGAGGAAACAGAAAGCTCATCGCACAAAACCTCCGTCAAAGAGCGTACGACGCAGCACTTCCAAGGGATCTTCCGCAGCGTTTGCGATCAGGTGGGCCATGCCGTGTCGGCGACAATACTCACCAAGCTGGTGCTCATATTCGGAAACTTTTTTCTGATATTCCTGCGCCAGAGCACGATCAATGATCAGCGAACGTGTTTGTCCGGCTTCCACGTCGCGGAGTTCGAATTCCCCCAACTCACCAGCCACGCATTCGTCCACATGCCGGATTTGAACAATGCCGACCTCATGACGGGCATAGCGCAATCGATCCAAAGCATGAAACGCATCTTCCAACGAGGCCCCCCACGCATCGGTGACCCAAATCACAAGCCCTCGTCTCGGTCGCCCGGCTAACCATCGGTTGATTCCTTCGGCCAACTCGAAGGGATCTGGATCGGCACTTCGACTTTCAAGATACCGAAGAAGCCTGAGAAATCGGGCCCGCCCACGACCCGGAGCCCAGACGTCCTGCTTTTTTGGACCAATGGGCGAGACACCCACCCGGTCAAGGTTTGACAACGCCAGATAGGCGAGGCCCCCGATGATTTGACGCGCACGGTCAAATTTGGGGGGCTTTCCCCAGGTCATTGAGGCCGTGCAATCCAGCAATAGATGCACATGCAGGTCTTCTTCCTCCTCAAACAATTTTAGAAGCAAATGACGGCTCCGCGCATAGACTTTCCAATCGATGGCTCGAATATCATCTCCGGGGCTAATTCCACGATAGTCGGCAAATTCCAGACCGGTCCCGCGTTTGACACTTCGACGCTCGGCACGCTGTCGTCCTCGCGAGAGTTGACGTGCCAAAAGATGAAGCCCTTCCAGCTTGCCAAGAAACTCAGCGGTGAAGAGTTCGGTCACCGGGAAGGGAGTTATTCAGCTTCTTTGGCCCACGCCGTCTCGCACCCGGCCAGCAGACTATGGAGGATGCGGTCCGCATTCAGCCCGTCTGCTTGCGCCTCAAAGTTCATAATCATTCGGTGACGCAGCACCGGAATGGCGACCGAGAGCAAGTCCTGCGACGACACATGGAACCTCCCCGCCAACGCGGCAGAAATTTTGGCAGCCGCCAGGCAGGCTTGTCCCGCTCGCGGGCTGGCACCATACCGCACGTAGCGCTTAATCTCCGGCGTGGCGTGAGGAGAATCGGGGTGCGTGGCCATCACCAACCGGACCGCCCGATTTCGAATGGTTTCTGTCGCTGGGAGGGACGCCGCCAGCGCCCGCATCTCAAGAAGTTCCTCGCCAGTCATCACCGCCTGAATTTCTGGTTTTGTAGCCGCCGTGGTCAGTTCCAAAATTCGCGAAAACTCATCCTCCGTGGGATAGGGCACGATGATTTGAAAAAAGAACCGATCCATCTGGGCTTCGGGAAGCGGGTAAGTGCCCTCCATCTCCAAAGGGTTCTGGGTTGCGAGCACAAAAAAGGGCTGAAGCAACGGTCGGGTCTCACCCCCAACGGTCACGTGACCTTCCTGCATGGCCTCCAACAACGCTGATTGAGTTTTTGGGGTGGCCCGATTGATCTCATCACCAAGTAACACATTAGCAAAGACCGGGCCCGGCTCAAAACGGAAATGATGGTGGCCATGCCCGTCATCGACAAGCAACGTGGTTCCAAGGACATCAGATGGCATCAAGTCAGGCGTGAATTGCACACGCTGAAACCGCAAATGCAAAGCAGCTGCGATTGATTTGACCAGCAGGGTTTTTCCCAAACCGGGGACACCCTCCAACAAAACATGCCCCCCCGCCACCATCGCCATCAGGGTTAATCGCACGGTCTCATCCTGACCGATCACCACTGTTTGAATGGCAGAACGCAGCGCTCCAAATCGATGTTGAAAATTGGCGAGACGCGTCTCGAGAGGTGTGGTGTCTTCGTGGCTCATGGGATTTGGGTTTCTGCGACAGGGCGAATGCGCTCAAAGTACGTGCGGATGGTTCGGCGATGGGCCAGTGGCAGCGCCTCATCGGCAACGGCCTTTTGGGAAAGATCGAAGTATTCGGAGATGTCCGCCTTGGTTGCCCCCCCTGCGGCGGCGGACGTGCCCGAATTCGTTGAGGAAACCGTCACCTCGGACTCGCCTTCACCCAAGACGCCCGTCACTTTTTCGGAATGACTCGCCTGCGCCAGCTCGGTTGGGTCGCCAAGGGGCTGACCATCCGTGCCTTTGCCAGCTTGCTGACCCCCGGGGTTGTTGCCGCTTGACTGACAAAGGGAAGGTGGTGCCTCGCATTCCTCTCCACGCAAGCGACTCCTCAGCGCATCCAACTGGGACTTGCCAATGGCGGCCATCCTCCCCCTCGCCTTCATCGTGGACTCTTTGGAAAACTGCTCACACAACCCGTTAGCACAGGGCTGGAGTTCCTCGTTGGGGACCGAACCTTTTTGGCTGTTTCTTTGTGCGGTTTCAGAGAGTTTGGAAAGCGCATCTGAAAGACTCGAATTGCCGCGGGATTTTGCGGTTTGGGCTTCGTTGGCGAGCATTTCCGCAAGGGCCTCCTTCCGCCTCATGTTAGTACTCCCAGGCTTGGCTAACTCTTTCTGGAGTTTTTCTGCCTCCGCAGCAGCGGCTTCATAATTCTGGTTTCGCAGGGCCGCGCTCATGGCACCCATGCCTTCAAACGCTTCCAACGCCTCGGCGATTCCTGCTGCTTGGGCGTCCATGCTTTGGGCAGAAAGGCTCTCTTGCAGAGAACTTAGTTTCGCTTCCATCTGATTCATGGCCAACATCGCAGCCATCGGATCCTCTTGGTCAAGGGCCTGACGGAGGGCGGACGCATCGGCAAACAGTTGCTTTAACTCCTGATCCTCGGTCGTCTCCACAAATTCCTCCCAATCCTCCAGAATTTCCTCCGCAGCTTCCGCTCGCTCGGCCTGCTTGGCAACCAGTTCGGCTTTTTGCCCAGCGATGCGATTCCACTGACCGGTCATCACCACCACTCCCGCAATAGAGAGGCAAACGGCAGCACCAAGAAAAACGATATTTCTGCGGGGAAACTCAACTTTCCATGTCTGTTTTCGAGCGGCAACAAGCTCACTGGCGCGCCTCCACGCCGCGTCACGCCATTCGGCAGATGGTATCGTATCAGGGTATTCTGAGAGTGACAGCAGGTCGTCATCAAGTCCGATCACCCGATCAGCTCGTTTAGCAACCTCGGAGTCAGAGGGTTTCCGCAAGGCGAAACCCAGGATCAGGAGCCCGGCCAGAATCCACAACGCCGGAATCATGACGAAAATGGCAAGAACCGCGCTCTGCTTGAGTGGCCATACAACGCCCACCGCAAGCAACGCCGCTAAGCTAACGGTCATTCCTACCAACACTGGCCAACTCCATCGCACCACCTTCTCCCAGGTTCGCTGTTTTCTGAGCCACGTAAAATCAGGAACTGAGTTCATATCATTGGGCGCTTCCAAAGATTTAATGGAAGGATCTTTACCTGTCGAGAACTCGAAACACCCCATTATCATCCCGATAGAAACCACGTTGGATCACCTCGCCGGAGTCGTCGTCCATCCGTGAAGCCAGCCCGAGATCGGCTTTTGTCCATGCACGACTTTTGACCCGACCGTCTCGCTCAATGACTTCATCAGCAGGAAGTGTCATCTCCGCATAGGCCTTGTCGCTGAGCCTGACAGCTTCCATTCTCTTCTCATTGTAAATTGAGATCCACCAAGCACCGAAGGCATCCTCGGCCGTGGTGGGTGTTACCTCCGCCACAAAGTTACCTGCCTTGGCAATCCCTTCATCCAAGCCCACAGAATACAGAGCAGCAATTTCTGCGCGCGTGGTGAGAAAACCAGCCAAATACGCGCGCAGCATCGTCTGAAGCCTTTTATCACCCACTCGCCTTCCAAAAATCCCCATCTCAACCCCGGCTGGGTTCTCAGGATCTCCAAAAATATTAAATTCCAACTGTTCATTGATGCGAAAAGACTTGTACGGGATGTTGCGGAACACCCCGACATCCACCTTCACGGCAGGGATTTCCACAAAAGATTTGATGTTATCGTGAGTTCGCAGGTCGTTGACGATGACCCGCCAGGATGGCAATTCGCCCTTGCCAAGCATGTTGGTAAATTCGGTGCCCGCATCGGGGACATCAATGATGCGCGCGATCTCACTCTTGGGATAAGCGATCTCGGCGTGCCGATCTTGGAGGATAACCTCGCTCGCGGAATTTTTCACAATCAGTCCCCGCACGGTCCTCCCATCCTTGAGAACCAGCGAATCGGGAGATTGGAAGGAGTCGTTGGCCGCATGGCTGCGCAGAGGCAAGGCCAGTGATACAGCAGCCAGCAGGAAAACAATGGTGGACTTCATGATTGCCGAATTCTAGGTCGGGCGTTACAGAAGTTCAATCCATCCCTGACTTTATGAAGCCTTTTTTCTGCCTGATTCCACTCACCTTCCTTGTGAGTTCCTGTGTGATGCCACCCAAGGCCTACGAAAAACCGGCGTCAGCCAAGACTGTCAAAACGGGCAAGTTCTGGTGGGGCACTTCAACATCCAGTTATCAAAATGAAGACCGCGGCGTGACTCCCGATTCCCCGTATTACTTTCGAACGGACTGGCACGTCTTTGCTGACGAAGGTCACATTCCACCCCGTGGGGACGATGCCACGTTTTCATGGAGTCGATTCGACAAAGATTTGGACACGCTCAAAAAGCTTGGCGTCAACCACTATCGATTTGGCATCGAATGGGGAAGGGTCGAACCCAGACGAGGCGTCTATAACGAAGCCGCCATCCGTCAATATGTCGAGATGGCACGCAGGCTCAAAGCCAATGGCATCGAACCTGTCGTCACACTTTGGCATTTCACGTTTCCTGATTGGCTCTACGACAGCAAGAACAAGGCAGAATCCAACTTTCTTCATCCCGAAGTTGAACCCTCATGGCGGGGATTTGTGGAAAGGATGAGTTCAGCACTGGCCCCATATGTCCGCACCTACGTGCCTCAAAACGAGCCCAATGGAGCCCTGTATATTGGCTACTTTGGTGGTCATTGGCCTCCAGGTTTGTTGCTCACCCCCGGAGCACTTAAAAAAGCCAATCAAGTCGCGGTCCGGATGTTTCGAGATGCTGCCGACATTGTCCGAACCCACCGCAAAGATGCCCTCATCATTGGCATCTATTCCATCCCCAACTGGCGCCGAAATCATTTCCAGGACCCCACGGGTTTTGTTTATAACATGATGCAACGTCAAAACTGGGATCACCTCGACGCGGTTGCCGACACGATGGACCTGGTCGGTGTGAATTATTATTACTCCCAAGATGCTTCCGCCAGCCGCTTCATCGTCCGTCCCCAAGGCGAACTCACGTCGAACTACACACAAAACGGCTGGGAAATCGACGCCGAGGGGTTTCACAAAGCGCTGATGACCGTTTACCAACGTTACGGCAAACCCATCGTTGTTTCAGAAAATGGCATAGGCACCCAAAGCGAACACAAAAAAATTCGCTATTTTCGTGAGCACATCAACCAACTCCGCCGTGCGATGAATGATGGCGTTGACATCCGCGGCTATTTCCCATGGACGCTGATTGACAACTATGAGTGGGCCGAGGGTTACGCCGCAAACTTTGGCCTCACCCGCCTTTCAGCCGACAAACGTTCGCTGATCGTTGAGCCTTCAGGCCAATGGTTCAAAAAATTTATTGCAGCTAATCCGGAGCCGTAAGCAAACCTTACCCCAACTTCTGATCAACCGCCCACTCGCTCGGCACAAGTGGCAACTGGCCTTCCAGGCTCGGCAGATAGAAAAAAGCGAAAGGAGAGGCAGCCGGCACCCAGCCAAAAAGCTCTTTTGTCACCCGGTCTTTAACCTTGGGATCGCGCTCGGTGTAGGAAAGATACGTCGTGAGCCCATCACCGGATTTGATCTTGGCTGGCGTCTTTTTGGATTTTGAAGTGGCAGGCTTTGGAGTTGGCACCGCTGCTGTTTCCAGTGTCCAGAGGGCCGCAGGAGCATTCAAGGCCATGGCCGCTGAAAGTTCAGAGGGGGTCAGTGCAATCAACGGTCCACGCTTGCGAACCAAGGCCACGTAGCGGGCGATGTCATTGATATAGCCCACAATAATGTCAAACGCACCCTGCGGATAGGCATATGCCTTTTCGCCGGAATGGTTCAGCCCAAGAATGTTTGGGCTGAGAACCGGTTTCCCAAGCAACCGATCCACCTCTGCTTTTTTGGTGCCAAGGATCATGGCATTTGCTTACCAAGCAGTTCCACCCATCTCAATCCAAATATTTGACCCGCACACGCTCGCAAGATTGGAGAATAGTAACAGTTTAGCCCGATAGGTTGACCTTTGGAGGGTTGCTAAAAATGAGATCATGGGCTTGGTTTGGGGAGGGGCCGAAGAGGGCGCGGAACATGTCGATGAGCTTTGCACCCTGCAGGGTGGCGCTCTGTGTGAGAGAGCCGAAGATGGCGATGTTATCAGAGCCGGAGGTGCTTCGGGTTCCCATACAGATTTTTCGGAAAATGACCAGAGGGCGCAGGGAGCGTTCGGCGTGATTGTTGGTGGGAGGACCGTCGTTTTTAATAAAGGCAAAGAGCTGGGGGTATTCGCGGGAGGTCGGGATTATGCGTTTGCGGAGGGTTTCAGCTTTTTCGTGATTCAGTGGTTTGCAGCAGATGGAAGAGAGATTTTGGCGGAAGTGATCAGCGAGGTTTTTTCGGGCCTCCCTGGATTTGGGAACAACGACGCTGCAGGCTTCTGTGAGCAGTGCAGCAAGGGATTGGCAGAAGCGCACGGCGTTGTAAGCGGCGTAGGCATCGGTGACGAGCAGGCCGTCGAGTTGTTTGCCAAGGAGGGCTTGAGCCGCCTCGGAGTTGCGGTGCGGGTCGATACGAAAAACGCTCAGCGACTCGTTACCTGCATACCAGAGCCAGGAGCTTTTTCTATCTGTGGCCAAAAGGCTTTTTTGTTCGACCTTTGCTCCCTTCGTTTCCTTTTGTTAAGAAAATCCTCTCTCTCAATACATAAATGTCTCAGTTGGTGCTTCGGTTGGGACCACGGACTCGGCAACGATGACGGGAAATGTTCTTCCGCCTTCGGTTGGGAAGGTGGCTTTACCGGTCACCTTGATCCAGCTCATGTCGGGGAAGGTTTCGGGTTGGAGGGCGCGGACGGTGATGGCGACTGGGCGGGCATCTGCGGCGCAGCACATCACGAACATTCGCACTAAGGAGAACCGGTCTCCGTTGGGATTGTTTTTCTTGGCAGGAAAAAATTGGCCGATGATTTCGATATCCTGGTTTTCGAAGTCCTCACGCAGTCCGGGTTCGTTGGCGGCATAGAGGAGGTCCATGGTGGAGGCCATGATGCGACCGTCAGGGCTTCTTGTCAGATAGGATCCAAGATCTGCACTTGGCCCGGATGGTCCAATCGAGCCGTCCTCGGTGGGGAGAGGCGGTTCGGAGAAGGGGACGTATCCCGGAAGATCGGTGATACTGTCAGCGAGTCCACGATTCATGACAGCCACGGCTCCGAACTGGCTTGGAGAAATCATGACCGCACCCAGAAGCGGGATGATGAGCAGGGAGGTGGTCAGAGCAGTCCCCCACGCCGAGGTTGGGCCATGGGCACCACCGCAATCATCGTCGCAGTGTTCTTCCTCCACGGGTAGGAGCACTGTTCCTATCGCCATGAGGACGAGCACGAAGCCGGAGAATACCGTCCAGGAGTGAAAATCCGGGTGTAGGTATGAAGAAATCCTGCCGGAGTAATAAAAGGCAAGTGCAACGACTCCCCAAACTGCCAAAGAAGCGCCCTGAAAATATCGTCGTGCGGTAAGTGTCATAACCCAATCACTGTGAGCCTCACACAGATTAACCCTATCAGCACAAAAAGACCAACGGCCAAGCCGAGGATAAACCGTTTTGTGAAGACCGAGCTGTAGATGAACACCAACTTCAGATCCAGCATGGGACCAAAAACCAGAAACGCCAATTTCGCGACAGCCGGAAATGCGACAAACGTGGCGGCGATAAACGCGTCTGAGGTGCTGCAAAGGGAAAGCACAAACGCGAGCAGCATCATGGAGGCGGTGGCCAACCAATCATTAAGCGCCAACGGCAGGAGCACCTCTTGATTCAGGGCCGTGCTGATGGCGGCTGAAACCCCCACCCCAAGGACGAAATACACCATGACATCTAGGAAATCCGAGACTGCCACATGCAATGCCGCACGAAGTCGGCTGAAAAGGCCGACGGGATGAGAATGACCGTGGTGTTCATCATCCGGCATGTTCTCAACAGATTCGAGGATTTGTGGTTTGAGCACTCGCCGCAGCGGAAGATTGTGAACAGCCATGGCGACCAACACGGCAACCACAAAGGCCACCGCCACCCGCAGGCTCGACATCTCGAGTGCTCCCTGACCTCGAAATGCCGCGTAGGTGCTTAGGATCACGATAGGATTCACCACGGGTGCGGCCAGCATGTAGGCTACGGCATTGGAAACCGGAAGCCCTTTGTGGATTAGCCGGCGAATCACGGGCACCACACCGCACTCGCACATGGGAAAGACCAGCCCCATGCCTGCTGCCGTGCAGGCACCTAGAAACGGATTCCTCGGCAGGTAACGCAACATCACCTTGGAAGGCAGAAACTGATCCAGCAGCCCGGAAATGATGGTGCCAACCAAAATGAAAGGAACCCCCTCCAGCAAAACGCTCAAAAACGCGTAGGAGAAGTCAGGCAGACTGAATGTAAATACGGGTACGTCCATGAACCGGCGAGTCCCAGAAGTGACAACCATTTTCCCGAATGACGCAACCCCTTTTATTTAAGAGTTTAACTGGCGTGCGAAAATCATTGGGTAGGGCGCGGCAGTCTCTTGCCCACCGACTTCAAATTGTTGATGCGACGGTCCCCCTTCGCTGAAGCTTTGGAGGAGGACACGGCGAGGGACGTGTCCTCCGAAGGCTTGGCGTAGGAGGACCTCCATCCTAACACAACTAGCCGGCTTGATTCTTGAGAGGTGGCCATTTACAGTCTGACAATTCCCATGGCCAATCTGCATGACACTCCCGGAGCACTTCAGGCACTGCAGGCAGATATTTACCGGGAGAAAATTCTCCAGGCCCGCAAGCTTACTCTCGAGCAAAGGCTCGCTCACGTGTTTGAGCTTTCTAATCATCAGTTTGGTATGATGCTCAGTGGGGCAATGCACAGGGTGAACACCCAAGACGCCGAGATTGGCTGGAAGGAAGTTTGCCGCTGGATGAAGCGCCTCGATAAAGTGAGGGATCACGGATTCTACACAACCACCGCTCCGGATAATCAGTGAAACTTGAGGAACTGGCGATTCACGTGATTGAAGCCGCAGAATCTGAGAATGTGGCATTTATGGCCGTAGGTGCCATAGCGGCCGGAGCTTATGGTATCCCTCGTTCGACCCGCGATGTGGATCTGTTGGTTGGCATCGAGATGCCGGGGGCTGTGAATTCGCTGATCCGAAAACTTTCAAAAATGGTAAGCTTCGATAATCAAGTCGCTTTCGATACCATCACTTGGGGTCGACGACATGTGGGACAGAGTCGTTCAAATCCGCCGTTTAAGGTGGAACTTTTTGAGACATTTGACGATCCATTTGTGAGCTCCGAATTTTCTCGTCGAGTGCAAATTTACGTGCCCATGCTGAACCGCAAAACTTGGCTCCCGACGCCCGAGGACGTGATAGTACAAAAATTGCGCTGGGGCCGTAACAAGGATCTCGATGACGCCCGCGACGTGCTTGCGGTTCAGGGGCCTGAGTCCCTTGACATGTCTTACGTTGAAAAGTGGTGTTCCCTGCATGAAACACTTCCTCGCTTGAGAGAAGCCTTGGCCAACATTCCCCCACTTGAGTAACTGCGTTGAAAGCCCACTTGCCACAGCGACCAATCTCGCAGAACCTCCGTTTGTGACTTTATTCCAAAATCTCCATGCCGCCCTGCGTCAGCGGGTGGATATTGTTGCTGACCATGCTCTGCGGGAACACGACCCGGCGGCGCACTTGGAGGCCATAAAGGCCGCTGCGGCTCATTTGGATTCCGTTGTTGCAGACCTTCCACCGAACATTGATCCAAATCTTCGCCATTACTTGGAGCGTCAGAGTTATTTAAAAGCGATTGCCTGGCTTGAGGAAAGCGGAGCGGTTTCATGAAACTCGCTCCCCGCAACGTCCACCGCACGCTCGCGCTTTGGATTGCCATTCCCTTGTTTGTGAGTCTGGCCACTGGCATCGCGTATCGGGTTGGTCGCGCGTGGTTTGGAATGGAAAAACCGATGGGGGACTTTATTCTCAATATTCACAGCGGAGGATGGATGGGCCACTGGCTCTCGGCCTTGTATGTGCTTCTTGTTGGGCTGGGGCTGTTGGCCATGCTTGGTTCCGGGCTCAAAATGGCCCTTGGGTCGAAAACAAAAAACAAACCCCGTTTCATCCACCGAATTTTGGGTTTAACCTTGCTGCTGCCGCTCGCCGCCTCCGCGATCACGGGAGTGTGGTTTCACTTTGGGGTGACCTTTTTTGACCTCTCTGATCCTGCTCGGAGACTTCTGATGTCCATTCATCAGGGAGGCTGGCTGGGTCCTACCTTGCGGCCTTTTTATATTCTTTTTGTGGGCTTGGGACTGTTATTTGTGTTGGTGAGCGGACTTCGATTGCACAGGCTATTTCAACGATGACCTATCTCCCTCCCATCGCCCTCGGCGTAAATATCGATCATGTGGCAACTTTGCGTCAGGCCCGGTATCGGGAAACCCCTGACTCAGAAAACGCGGAGCCATCACCTGTCGAAGCCGCCGTGATTGCGGAGGGGGCAGGGGCGGAGGGCATCACCGCTCACTTGCGGATGGATCGGCGTCATATTCAGGACGCTGACATCGTAGCGATCAAAAAGGCTGTACGCACCAAATTGAATCTTGAGTTGGGGAACACGCATGAGATTTTGCAGATTGTGCTGTCCGTCAAACCCGAGGACGTGTGCCTTGTGCCGGAGAGCCGGGAAGAAGTCAGCACCGAGGGGGGGCTGGATGTGGCTGGGCAGTTGGAGGCGCTGAAGCCAACGGTTGCCACCCTTCAAGAGGCAGGGATTCGGGTTAGCTTGTTCATTGACCCGAAGGACAGTCAGATTGACGCCTCGGCGAGATTGGGAGTTGAGTTTGTGGAGTTGCACACGGGCGCTTTTGCCAATGCGGTTGGTGCAGAGAAGGATCTCGAACTGACGCGACTGATCCGAGGATCTGCCCAAGCGCATGCACAAGGTTTGGCGGTGAATGCGGGTCATGGCCTAAACTACCAAAACGTGCGTGCCATGTTGGAACTACCCCATCTTGTGGAATTAAATATTGGTCACAGCATCATTTCCCGGGCAGTAACGGTGGGACTGGATGCGGCGGTTCGAGAAATGAAGGTTCTCCTTTGCCGATGAGTTCCTTCGAGGACTTTCTTCAAAAGCAGCTTCGACAAATCACAGAGGCCGGGCTGCTTCGCCAGCCGTCCATGATCGGTCCCGCGCAAGGGACCATTGTTCAATCCCATGAAAAAACCCTGCACAATTTTTCTTCGAATGACTACCTTGGGTTGGCCAACCACCCGGCGGTTTGTCAGGCGGCCAAGGAGGCGATCGAAGAGGCCGGAGCCGGAAGTGGGGCCTCACGATTGATCTGTGGGACCCTGCCAGCTCACCTTCAACTCGAAGCTGATATTTCACAATTTAAACGCTGCGAGGCCGCGTTGACCTTCTCTTCTGGATATGCTGCCGCGCTGGGAGCCATTCCAGCCTTGGTGGGAAAGGGAGACGTCATCGTTCTGGATAAACTGTGTCATGCCTGTTTGGTGGACGGAGCACACCTGAGCGGGGCAACGATCAGGGTGTTTCCTCACAATGACATTGCCGCTCTTGAATCCCGGCTGGTCTGGGCTCACAAGACGTACCCACAGGCTAAAATCCTAATTCTCGCGGAGTCGGTTTATAGTATGGATGGCGATCTGGCGCACCTCTTGGAAATTGTGGAGTTAAAGGAACGTCATGGCGCCTGGCTCCTGCTGGATGAGGCCCATGGTGTGGGCGTGCTGGGAGAAGGTGGCCGGGGGTTGGCTGACGCCGTGGGTGTAGGGCATCGGATTGAGGTGCAAATGGGCACCTTGGGAAAAGCTTTGGGATCTTCTGGTGCCTACCTGTGCGGGGCGGCGTCACTCCGGGAATATTTGGTGAACCGGGCGCGCAGCTTTATCTTCTCAACGGCACCGCCACCTTCGGCCGCCGCAGCAGCCAGTGCGGCCATCGCATTGCTTTCGGACCCCCAAACCTCGGAGAGCTTGATCTCCTCACTTCACCAAAACGTGCAGCAGCTGTGTGGAAATTTGGGCCTTCCCCAGTCTCCCTCCCCCATTGTTCCAATCATTTTGGGACCGGAGGACGTGGCCATGAAAACCTCCGCCCAACTTCGAGAGAAGGGATTTCTTGTTCCTGCCATCCGCTTTCCGACTGTCGCGAGGGGGCAGGCCAGGTTGCGCGTGACATTTTCGGCAACTCATTCTGCTTCCGTCATTGATGAATTGGCTGCGGCCATTCAGAAAGTGATGAGTGAGGGATGCAAATGAGGAAGCCGGCAAGATGCCAGCGGTCCCAGGGGCAATCACTTCGCCGCGCAGACCCGTTGACCGCAGGCCAACATGGAATTATGATATCGGTGTGATATCTGCCACTTCCGACACTCTCGTTGATCGAATCCTTGATGGGGCGCGCATCTCGCAAGATGATGCACGAAGCCTTCATAAACTGCCTCTTGAGGAATTGGGCGCCCTGGCAGATCGCAGACGAGAAATTGTCAAAGCCGATGCCTATGACGGGAAGGGCAATGATGTCGTCACCTACATTGTGGATCGCAACATCAACTACACGAATGTCTGCAATGTTTACTGCAAGTTCTGTGCGTTTTATCGAACGGAGAAGGACGATGACCACTATGTGCTGAGCTTGGATGAGATTGACCAAAAACTTGATGAACTCGCTGCGGAAGGTGGCGTGCAGGTTCTGCTTCAGGGAGGTCACCACCCGAAGCTGGGCATTGATTTTTACCTCACGATGCTTTCCCACATCCGGCAGAAATATCCACAGATCAATATCCACGGCTTCAGCCCCCCTGAGTTTAATCATTTCTCTGAAGTTTTTGGAATGCCACTCCGGGAGGTTATCGAAAAATTTCAGGAAGCGGGCCTTGGCTCGATCCCTGGTGGTGGGGGAGAAATTTTGGTGGATGCGGTGAGAGATCGTATTGCGCCGCTTAAATGTAAATCCGACCAATGGTTGGAGGTCATGCGGATTGCCCATGATCTCGGAATGCGCTCCAGTGCGACAATGATGTTTGGTCATGTTGAGACCTTGGACGACCGGATCGAACACCTTGACCGGCTGCGCAAGACCCAAGACGAGACTGGCGGCTTTACGGCGTTCATCTGCTGGACCTTTCAGCCTGAAAACACCCGTCTTAAAGCCGAAACCGTCACCTCCGCCGAATACCTACGCATGCAGGCCATCTCACGGATCTACTTGGATAATTTTGAAAACGTGCAGAGTTCGTGGGTGACCCAAGGTCCTCGGATCGGTCAAGTGGCCTTACGGTATGGTGCCAATGATTTTGGGAGTGTGATGATGGAGGAAAACGTGGTCTCCAGCGCAGGCACAACCTTCAAGCTGGGATCAAAGGATATTGAACGGCTGATTCGTGAAGCGGGTTATGAACCCCATCGTCGAAGCACGTGGTATCAGCTTCTGAATTAGAATACTTCTGAAAAACGAAAAACGTTCCGTTTTCCGCTACGTCAGCGAAGGATCGTGCTGATCAGATTCAGCGTTTGTAAACACGATCGCCCACGGAGGGTTCACCTGAGGTGATGTCGGCAATCACAAAAGAAGCGCTGCGAAGCGAGGTGAGCTTCAGATCGGCGGTCTCTTGTTGATTGGAAATACAGACTAAGGCGTCCCCGGGATTGGCAGCAGAGGAAACTGTGGCGTCAATGAGCACAAAGCCGCTTTCAGGGTTCACCTGACGAATTTGTCCCAGCAACTGCGGTGGAATGGCGGTTGGTGGCTTTTCTTTTTTTGGGAACAGGTTTTTGGTCCAGCCAAAAAGAGCCTCCGTCCATGGCTTTTTCGGCTCGGCTTCTGGTTCAGCCGATGGAGCAGCTTCTGTGCTCGGTGTGGCTTCGCCGGCCACATTGGGTTTATTAGCACAGCCGGAAAGCGCAAGGAGCCCGGCGACCAGAAAAGCCTGGAGCGCTTTCATTCTTCGGAGTGGTTTGGGCTACCCTTGTCTGTAGGGATGGTGGAAAAATCGAAATCCTTGGCTGAGCCAGGAAGGTAGCGGAACACATGACGGCTTTGGATTGGTTCATTGCCAACCATGAGGCCAAGATCTTCAAAGTATCCGGATTTTTTCAGAAACTTATATTTGTGGGTATGTTCACCCTCCACGGTTGGCAGATATCCCAGATTGATAAAGAGGGATTTGCCAGTTGAATCCGCTTCACGCACGACGTCCTCAAGCCCCTTGATTCCTACGATAAACTTAATGTGGGGATCATAGGGGTCCGGTCTCCCAAAAAATGTGGCTGTGATAATTTCTTCTTGGCGTGGGTCGTGAGGGTTGAGAGTTGGCCGGGTGAGCAGCACGGATTCACGGTTGGGCTGCATGCCTGCGGCGCGGAGGACTTGCCGCTTGGGAGAGGTCCAGACCCCGTACGACACGAGCACAATCAGGACCCATGACAATGCTGCCAATTTTGTGAAACGACCACGGGCCGCATCCACGGGGATGGCAAGTCCCACGGCCACTAACATAATCAGTCCGGGAAGCACAAAAATGATATACCACTCAAACATATGGCCATCCCGCGCGCGGGCTTCCATGTAACAGAGGACGGCTGGCAGGAGCATTGGCAGGGTCAGCAATCCGTAAACTTTGCTACGCTTTGCCAGGGCAACGATTCCGAAGAGAAGGGCTGCGATTGCCAAGAACACGGATAGCACAAAGAGTCCTGGATGTTCGACCGCCCAAGGCATGAGTTCCAGATAGGGAGAATCAAAAATCAGAGAGTAATTCCATGACGTGCCGGAAAGCATGTGGGCCAGCGAGTTTTGCGTCCACCGAAAGCCCACATCCCCACGGGTGTAGGTTTCGTCCATGTAATTGAGAAACTGCGGAATGCAGGGAAGCATGAATTGCAGATAAGCCATCGCTGCAAAAATATTTGCTGCCACCCAGCGCCCGGTCTGCGAAAAAAATTGCTTGGTGCCACGCCACTGCCACCACAACAACAAAGGCACGCAGAGGTTCAGAACCACCAGCATAAACACGGTGGTGGGGTAGAAATAGAGCAGCAGAAATTGTCCGACGGCATAAGCTCCCCACCACTTCCATGTGCCATGATTCAATATTCGCAGTACGAAGTAGAGAAGCAGGGGAACAAGCAGCAAAACAAAGGCGTACGCCCTCGCTTCAGTGCCGTATCGCAGCATCCATGGGTGCAAGACAGCGAGGAAGGCGGCCGTGACACCACCCACAAAAAATCCCATCCGCCCCAGCAATAACGCCATCGCTCCGATCGCTGCGATTCCCGCCAAGTAGGTGGGCAGTCGAATTGCGGTCTCATTAAATTGCAGCCCCTCCGGCTTGGCAAAAAACCGCCATGTGTCATTAAACACCTTACCAATCACATTGTGCGGCACATGATTTGGCTTTGTGTAGAAGAAAAAGGTGTCGAGCCACTTCAGCTCTTTGAGCTTTAAGGCACCCTCGGGCGTGGAACGGTACTCGCCAAGGATGATCCGTCGGACGGGATATCCTTCATCATGCCAAAGGCCCTGTTCCAATCGCGGATAGCCGGACCATGCGCCAATCGCCATGGCGATCCAGATAAGTGGCCAAAACCAACGCGGTGCGACCACGCGTGTTGTGCGGGGAGCCGTGGGTTTGGGATTGATCCAGAGGGGAGCGGTGGCCGCAAGAATCAGGGTCAGCACAAAATTGATGGCAGCTGCCGCCCACCCATAGATTGTGACGAATTGGGCAATCTTCAGTTTCTTGCCCTCTGGAACATCAACCGACCATGGCTTGTCGGAGAAAAGGAGGTAGGCAAGGAAAAGCACGGCGAGGATGCCCAGTGCGGCCCTCACTTGGGCAACAAGATCCATGGATCCAGCGACTTTTTTGATGCGGGCTGGAAGGCTGGGCGTTTGCCCCTTCGAATGATCAGAGGCCATCAGCTGCCGTAGCTTTTGGTGAATCGCTTGCGGTTTTCTGTAACTTCTTCTTCTGGGAGAATAGAGCCTTCGGAGGTGGAAGCAGCGGCATCCTCAACCGGAGCTGGCGTGGGTTCGGGATCTGCGGTTGTCGGTGCTCCGGAGGAGACTTTGACATAGGCCAGCTGGAGGTCGGAGAGGACATGGGTGATAATCCCCATTTCTTCTTGGGAAAGATTACCCCGCGTTTTTTCGCGGACCATTTCCAACTGATCGATGAACATTTTTGCCGCCTCAAGATTCGTTTCGGCCTTGCCGGTTTGGGGATGCGGGATTTGCCCAAGAAAGAGAGAAGCCTGCTGGGCATGCATCATCACAAACGCGATGAACCGTTGGGTGAGTTCCCCGCTCTGAGGGGCCTGTTGAATTTCTGGCATAATTGGGTCAGTTGGTTGGGGCTTGTTCAACGGGGCCCACGGATGTTCGCACATAACCGGGGGCTCCGAGGTATTTGGCAGCCGCTTTTTTGGTGTCCTCCAAAGTCACCGCATTGATGACCTCGGCACGTTTCAAATGATCGTCATATCCCAATCCCAACAATTCATCAAGACTCACGCTGGCCGCAAAGGCGGCATTGCTCTGATTCTGGATGGCTTCGCCGCCGAGAATTTTCTTTTTCGCGCGGACGAGTTCTTCTTCAGTGAGACCATCTTTGGCCAGAAGTGCGATCTCGTCGTGAAATGCAGTGGTGACGGTCTCCAGCTTTGCCGGATCGGTGCCAAGGTAGAAGATCTGACATCCTGGAACCGGGCCGGTGAGGTTCCCTGCGCCTACGAAGTAGGCCAGCCCCATTTTTTCGCGGATACGGTCAAAGAACCGGGAACCCAAATCATTTGAGGCTTCATTGATCAATTCCATGGCTGGGCGATCCTCGGCCAGGAGGTCTGGAGCAGGGAAGGCAAACATCAAAACCGCCTGTTTTTTGTTCATATCCTTGTCGATGACAACGGGCTCCGAGGGCGGGGTTGGGGACTTCAGATTTGCGAAGGCTGGTTCTCCGGGTTTGAGGTTACCAAAGTAAGTTTCGGCCAACTTTCTGACTTCATCCGCTTTCACGTCGCCGAAGACGGCGAGGACGCCATTCTTAGCAACAGCCAACTTGGCGTGGAGGGCTTTGAGGTCATCTGTCGTGAGCTTGGAGACGCTGGCAGCGTTTCCACCGGATCGAAGCGCATAAGGATGTTCCCCAAAAAACGCTTCGCGGGTGGCATTGCGCGCGACGGCGGTGATCTGCTCATCCTCGGCCTTGATGGATGCAAGAAGGGCCTGCTTTTCCAGATCAAACTCGGATGCCTCAAACACGGGATTGGCAATCACGTCAGCAACCACCTCCATGGCAATGGCAAGATCCGGGGACATGACTTCGGAAGAGATACTCCAGCTGTTGTTTCCAGAATCACTGCCGATCCGGCCACCAACGCCTTCAATCTGCTCGGAGATTTGCAAAGCGCTGCGGTTTTTGGTTCCTTTGAGAAGCGTCCTCGCAAAAAGCTTTGTGATCCCATTGTTATCGGCGGTTTCTGCAAGCACCCCTCCTTGGAAGGTGGCGGTCACCGTCACCATTGGCAACCGGTGGTCTTCGCGCACCAAAAGGCGAAATCCATTGGAAAGAGTGAATTTTTGAACTCCCGATTTTTCGATGGCTGCGGCGGAGGCGGCTGCCGCTTGAAGAGAACCAACCGGGTTTAACGAGGTGACATTCAGGCATTCAGGTTGGAGATATTTTTTTGCCACACGAACCAGATCCTCGTCGGTGACTTGGGAAACGGCGTTGAGGTAATCTCGGCTGAAGTTCAGGTTCTTGGTGAGGAGCCAGCTGGACCCAAGGTCCGAAGCCCGGCCACGGGCCGTTTGAAGGCCTGAGATTTGGGACGCCAACAGGGACCGCTTGGCACGCTCCAATTCGGCCTCGGTGGGTCCCTTTTTTTTGAGATTGTCCACAACAGCCAATGCGGCCTCAGTTGTGAGTTCCCGCTTGTCGGGGTCGGTGACGGCTTGAATCACAAACACCCCATCCGTTTGGAGACTGAACATGCCGGATGCGACTTGATGGACCAATCGCTGCTTCTCGCGGAGATCTTGATTCAGCGGGCTGCTTCGTCCGGAACCAAGCACTTCGCCCAGAACTTCCAGAGCGGGGGTGTCGGGATTATCCAAGCCGGGAATTCTCCATGCAAGATTCACACGACTCAGTTCGGTGGCCGCGAATTCTTCATGCACATCCCGCCGCCCAAGTTGCTCGGGTTCCGAGGCCACAAAGACGGGTTCGAGGGCTCCGCGGGGCAGGTCTTTGAAGACTTCCTGCAGTTGCTTCAGCATGGCATCGCCATCCACATCCCCGCTGATCACGAAGGTCAAATTATTCGGCACATAACGGGCACGATAATATTCCATCACATCCTCACGGGTGAGTTGGTTGTAAACATCCAGATAACCGATCACAGGATGACGGAACGGACTCTCGCCGAAAACCGTGCGGAGCATGAGTTGGGAGCTCTGCCGGTTCACGTCATCAAAACCCATCGCAAATTCTCTGCGGATCACCTCTTGTTCTTTGGTGTATTCTTCCACGGGGAGTGTGGAATTTAACACGGCATCCGCAAGGATATCCAAGGCTTGGGGGGCACCCGTGGTAGGCACATCGATCCAGTACACCGTGCGGTCAAAACTTGTGTAGGCATTGATCCCGCCACCTTGGTCTTGGATCTGACGGGCAATTTCCCCAGCCGGACGTTTCTCCGTGCCCTTAAAAAGCATGTGCTCCAAAATATGAGAAAGTCCGGCGCCGAGCCATTTGCCTTCATGGATACTTCCGGTCCCGCACCAGGCTTGAAGGCTGGCGACGGGGGCACTTCGGTCTTCCTCAATGATGACCGTGACGCCGTTGGGAAGAGTGTGTTTACGGGCGGTGGTTGTGTTCAGACCGGGAGTTTGGTCAGCCGGAGATTTCGCCGGGGCGTGAAGAATGGTGGAAACAAGCATACAGGAGAGCAGGAGATATCGATTCATTAAAATTGTCGGACATTCCGATCGACGGAATCGTTCAAAATTGGAACTTCCGGACGGAACGGTCGGGAAAACGCGTCCTCAAAGTCAAACCCCGCACGGAAGCCTTCCAAGGAGTCCTCTTCGGTTTTTCCAAACACGCCGGCCTCAACCAAATGAAAAACCAAATGGCCAATATCCTCAGAAGATCGCACGCCCCAGTAGTCGAGAACGGTGAGTGTCATCGGTCCGAATTCCTGCAAAGCATGCAGACGAAATCCATCCAAAAGTTCGGCAGCCGAAACATGACTGCCAGTTTCTTTGCGGGTTTTTTTGCGTCGTTTGAGGGTGAACTCCAGCGAGTCTCTCAAAAAGGCATAAGCTTCTTTGGCATAACGCGGTTCGCGCGAGAATATCGAATCAACGGCTTCGTGAAATCCAAGACTTTGCATGGATTAGCGGGCGGGGGCTACGGCAAGAGCTGGCTCGATGGCGGCGTTTGATCTCCACGTTTTGATCCCAAATCCAAGCACAACAGCGGCAAGAACGGCTGCGATTAATCGCACCTCCCGGTCAGTCAATAATTGCATACCTCCACCATACGCGAGTTCCCATCGGCTGCAAGCCCGGAGCACCACTGCGTGTCGGGCGAAAACTGATTTCGTTTCCCCTTGTGTGGCACGATTTTGTGGGCTATGGGGAGTGAACTTGCCAAGTGGGCTTTGATAGCCAAAACCTCAAATAATCGCACGAACTGCCATGAACGACGAACCAAACGACCCCGGGAAAAAATTGGATAAGCATGTGGAAACTTTCGAGGACCTCCCTGAGAAGCAAAAGGAATTGCACCGCCTCAAAGAGGATGAACAACGATCAACAGGGAAAAATTTGGAGGAGGTTGACGAAGAGATCGAGGAAAAGACCCCCTGAAACGCAACTCCCGATCACGCTGAGCCTGCCTGCAGGAATTTAATTGATTCCAAGATATTTGTTCCGTCCAGCCACAAGGGCTTCGATTTTCCGATGTGCCATGGAGCGCTTGAGCATCCAAAATCCGCAGTCTGGATGCACCCAGCCAATACGACCTTTGCCGGCCTTCTTGGCAGCTTTGTCGATTCGATTTGGATGCATGCGCAGCGAAGCTCTGCCACTTGTTCAGCAAGGACATCGGCAATGGCCATCGTGAGTTGCTCAGTGAGTTGCTCAAAATCGCCGTAGTGAGATCCAGCAGCGTGCGTGCGAGCATGTACGGACTCGTGAGGGTAAACTTGAAATCACCTCCCGCGACCGACGCCGACCGAGAGCAGTCTTAAACAAATCAAGAACTCCTTCTGTGATTGGCCGCGAACCACGCCCGCTGGTTTGCGGCGGAAACTCATCTCCTGCTTGGCCCGAAAGCGTCCAATCGGCGGCCAGCCTGTTACCAATGGCGCTAAATCTGGCCTTGAGCTCGGACACATTGGTCTCCCCGGCAGTCGTCTCAAATTCAGCCCGCATAAAAAACCAATTGGTGAAGGGATCCGTGAACTGCGACAACTCCAAAATATTGGCTCCTTCATTCGCCAAAAGTCCGGTGATCTCAGCAACGAGACCCCGTCGGTCGGAGCAGGAAAGTTTCAGGATCATTGGAGATTTGTTGGAGGAGATCTTCATAAGTCAAGGAGCAGAAAGGTGAAGGAATATCCAGCGACGAAGAATTTTTTGGTAGGTATTCGCAAGCGTGTCGCCGGGGGTGACAAGGACCCCCCATCCTCCTCGAACGGGGTTGATGGGGACTTCCCTCGGACTTTGATTTTCGCACATCGCGCGATCCTCTTCCAACACGCGGGTCGCAAACTCAATCTGTGAGGAGGGTTTGGGGCCCTGAAACCCTGGCGAAATCGCCAATCCCCAGAAAACCAAACAGTCCTCAGGACCCATTGGGCTTGGGATATGCACGAGCACCCGTTCATCACCATCATCAAAGGTTTGGCGGATGGTTGTGAAATTTGGCAAAAAGCATCGCTGCCTTCGTCGGTGCGGTTGCTGGAGCTTCCCGGGTTGTTCATGCGGGGATTCGAGTGCTGGAAAGGGGGCATCCATCAGAAATCCATCATCAAATTCTTCGATCTGCATCGCTGGGACAACCGGCTTCACAGCAACTCCCAATGTGGTGCTATGAGCAAAGGCAAAATGCGTCATATCAAGATAGTTTTCGACCTCGCGACGGAAACCTGAAGCAAAATGCATGGGCGACGCAACAATGTAGGTCCACTCCGGATTTTCGAATTCCGGCACTTCGGGAAGTGCGGCCGCCTCGGTGTCATCCATTCGCACCCAGATCATCCCATAACGCTCACAGACGGCAAAGTTCTGAAGATGAGAGATCTGAAGTTTGTTGGCGGGGGGATCGACGAGTGAAGGGATGTCAAGGCACTCCCCGTGCTGATTGAATCGCCAACCGTGATAGGCACACTGCAACCGCCCCTCACATATGGAGCTTTTGCTAAGATCATATCCCTTGTGTGGGCAGGCCTTGGGCGCTGCCATCAATTCGCCATCCGGGAAACGTGCGATTACCAAACGCTCTGCAAACAGGGTCACACCGGTGACATCTCCGGGAGCCAGTTCAGAGCCGACCAGCACGGGTTGCCAAGTTTTTTTTAGAACTTGGATGGCAAGGGATTCGTCCAACTCAGGTTTGTGGGGCATTACCTCGGAGGGTGCTGGAGTGGTTGTCGCAGACATGGGGAGATCTAAAGGAAAGGTCTCATAAAACTACCCATTTGCCTCATCAAGATCGAAACAAATTTATTTGCAGATCGGGCAACTTCTTCGAGAATCAGGCAAATGGCCGCCCCGATAAATTTTCGTGATAAACCTGTCCAGCCAGAATTTGGCCCGACCGGGATTGCTGTGATCGCGGGCTTCAGGATCAAGGCATATGGCTTTCACGGTCCGTCCAAGGTCCCCACGAGGCGCGGCATCAAAAGCGGCTGCTTTTCATACCCTCTGCTGATGTCCTGAGAGCCGTGAAACTCAAGGTTTGTTTGTCTGATCCGCACCCAAGTAGAATTCTAACATCCCATGGTTAAGTTGCGGACTGTGATCAAAAAGAATCCTTGGAAAACCGTGTCGATCTGCGGCTTTCTAGCTTTTTTGGTGGCTGCTTTGTCAATCGAGGTTGGTATCCGGCGGGCGGAACTCCCCGAGGCACTTTTTGAGGGGGCAGATTCAACACCAACCTTGCTCGATCAACGAGGACAGGCAATAGCGGTTTTACCAAGTCAGACAGCAAGAACCAGCCACCCGCTGACTTTGCGGGAGATGGGGTCATGGTTGCCGGAAATGACGGTTGCTATCGAGGATCATCGATTTCATCAGCACCGGGGGGTTGATCACAAAGCGCTTTTGGGTGCGGCAATTCGCAATCTGCGGAAGGGGAAGGTGGTTTCGGGGGCCTCCACAATCACTCAGCAACTCATCAAAATCACCTCCAGCCAAACACCACGAACTTTTCAATCCAAGGTCCGGGAAGCGTTTGCGGCGATGAGGCTGGAGCGGATGTGGAGCAAGGAAAAAATTCTGCAGGAATACCTCAATCAACTGGACTATGGGAATCGCAGGATTGGCCCCGAGGCCGCAGCAATGGCTTACTTCGGCAAAAGTGCAAAAGATCTTAGCTCATCCGAAGCAATCTTTCTGGCCGGACTCCCCCAGTCCCCCACGCGGCTGAATCCTTGGAGGGATATCACGCCGACATCAGCACGTTATCGACGAAACCTGAATCATCTTCAACGTCTCAGCAAACTTCCTCTACCTATCAAGACGCTCCAGCAGTTTCCACCAACCCCTTCACGGTATGATCCCCCCTCTCGTGCTCCGCATTTTGTTTCGGCCTTTCGATCTCGAAAAATCCCCATTGGTCCCTTCACAAATACCTCCTTAAATCTGCGAAAGCAGGATTCGGTGGAGCGATTGATGTCGCTGCACCTGGCTTCCGTGAATCCTCTTGGCATTGGTGATTCTGCGGTGGTTGTGGTTGAAAATGCCACCGGTTTGGTGCGGGCCTATGCGGTCTCGGGCGGAGGGAATTCATGGGACACCGCCTCTGTGCTTCGGAGCAGTGGTTCTACCCTTAAGCCGTTTCTCTATTTATCGGCTTTGCATCGGCGGGTGATGACAGCGGCCTCGCTCTTGCCAGACACCCCGGATGCCATCTCAAAGGAGTATGGGGACTATGACCCCAAAAACTACAGTGGCCGTCATTTTGGACCAGTGAGAGTTCGCGAGGCGCTTGGAAATTCCATGAATATTCCGGCCGTGCTAACGCTCTCCCGACTTGGCGCACGCGACTTCTTTGCGACATTGACCGACTGGGGGTTTTTACTGCCTGGGGGATTTGATGCGTATGGCGCCGGGTTTATTCTTGGGAATGCACCTGTGAGTGCGCTTGAGTTGGCAGGTGCTTACGCAGGGATCGCAAGGCGGGGCGTTGGCTTTCCTCCACGGTTTTCCGCCGCTGAGCCAGTCGAAATCCGAAAGGTGGCAACTCAAGAAGCCTGCGAAATTCTTATTGATATTCTTTCGGACAACGCGGCGCGCACGAAAAGTTTTGGCAACGCGTCTCCTCTCAATCTTCCACAGCGCACAGCCGTGAAAACAGGAACCAGTTCGGGATTTCGCGATGGGTGGTGTGTGGGTTTTAATCGCAATCACACGGTCGCCGTTTGGGCAGGGAATCTTGATTCTCGACCAATGGGCGAGTTGCTGGCTGTGCGCTCAGCAGCTCCATTGTGGGCGGCTATCATGCATTATCTCTATGCCTCTGGCGATCAACCCCTCCCCTCACCGATCGAGTCAGAGAGCCTGAAAAAGATCCAGATTGCGGCAGAAACCGGGCTGCTGCCACGAACGGGAGAACCCACACTCGATGAGTGGTTTTTGCCTGGCACCCAGCCTACGGAAACAGCCTCATCATGGTATCAAAATGGTCGATTGACGCTCCCCACCGAATACGCAGCATGGTGCGCCAGCCCGCACAACCACTTAGGAGCTGTGATTCGTAAAACCGAAACGTTGACCATCACTTTTCCTAAAAACGGAGCCACGTTCGAATGGAATCCCGCCTTGGCGGCATCACGTCAGCAAATTGTGCCCACAAGCTCTGAGGCAGACTGCGAGTGGCATCTGAACCATGTCCCTCTCACCGGCCCTGCCATTCCCCTCTCCCGTGGTGAGCACACCCTCACCGCCAAAAGCGGAGAACAAACCACGAGCATTACATTTTCGGTTTATTGAGAGTCGGTTTACTGAGTGGCCTTGGCGATGGCATCAAGCACAATTTGCTCGGTCAGAATTTCTGGAAGGATGATGGGCTCATTGGCGCGACCCGCGGGATACAAAATATAAAAAGGAACCCCCACCCGACCAAACTCCGCTAAAGCCGCGGTGATCTCCGGGTTGGAATTTGTCCAATCCGCTTTCATAGGGGTGATTTCCGCTTCGGTCAACGCCGCCCGGACCGCAGGTCGATCAATGGCTGTTCGTTCATTGAATTTGCAGGAGATGCACCAATCTGCCGTGAAGTCCAAGAACACGGCTTTGTTGTCAGCCAGCAATTCATCAAGAGCCTTTTGAGTAAAAGGAACCCACGGGATACCATCCTTGTCTTGAACCTGAGCACTGTCAGCGCTCCGAGCCGAGGCCCCAAATTTTTTAATTCCAAAATGCCATGTCCCCAGACCAGCAATAAGGAGAGCAAGGATCAAAGAAATATAGCGGGTTCTGGGCTTCGATACGGGGCCACAGAACGATCCATAAAGCCAGAGCGCGAGCGCCAAGCAGAGCAGAAAGGCCGCGATCCAGATCACAGCTTCGAGGCCTTTCTGATTGCCGAGAATGAACAGCAACCAAATCAGGGTGGCCAACAGCGGGAACCCCATAAACTGCTTGAGTCGCTCCATCCACGCCCCTGGTTTTGGAAGCACTTTGAGCCAGGCCGGTTGCGCTGAGAGAATCAAATACGGCGCCGCCATGCCAGCTGCAACCGAAGCAAACATCACGAGAATGATGGCCGGAGGCTGACTGAAAGCAAATCCGAGAGCCGTGCCAAGGAAGGGAGCGGTGCAGGGGGTTGCAAGCAGGGTCGCAAACACGCCCTGAAAAAATGAAGGCAGGTATCCTTCTCCGCCGCCCGTGTCATCAATGGCCTGAGCCGCACGGCCTGGCAGAACCACCTCAAACACTCCAAATAAGTTTAATGCAAAAACAAAAACCACCACGGAGATCACCAAATTGAACCAGGGGTTCTGAAACTGGAAGGCCCAGGTTGCCTGACCGCCTGCCGCTTTGATGGCAAGAACCACCAACCCCAATCCAAGGAACCATGCGAAGATTCCGGCGGTGAAGGCCAAACCATGACGAAAGATCTTTGCGGGGGCATCCCCAGCTTGTCGGATAAACCCAAAGATCTTGAGGGATATCACGGGCAACACACAGGGCATAAGATTCAAAATCAGCCCGCCGATAAAACCATAAAGCAGAGCAAGCAGAAGACCGGGCTGTTCGGGTTTTGTGGCAGTTGGAACTGAGGCATCAGCAGCTGATTGCGGTGCCTGGGGAGCCGATTCGATAACCCAAGATCTTATGTTGCCGTCCTCCTCCGAAACCAAAAGCGCGCGGACGGGCGGTTTGGAGTCGAGGGTGAACACCGCCTCTTCCCCGCTGCGCGAGACTTTCGGATGAATGCCACCACCCGAGGTGACAAACAGTTCCAGCGTCGCGGTGGAGGGAACCCCACCCACGGTCAGGGAAACGGAATCTGCGGCTTCCTGCCAGGTCAGGGAATAAGGCGGGGCCGACGCGAGGGGTAGGAGCTGAAGATATTTTTCGAAGAGTTCCGAATTGGCGGGAATTGCATCGGCATTGACGCTCAGAGTTAATTCCACCTCTGCCGAGCCAGGGATGCAAATCTCCTCACACACCAACCATGAGGCTGTGGCCGCGAGACGAACCTCCGACTCGGAAATGGTTGCGGGCGGAGTGATCGAGGTCAGGAGCAGGATCTGGCCTTTGTAACCGAAAGCGTGAATATCCCCGGGTTCGATAATGCGTTTGGGCGCCGGCCACTGGATGGGACCTGCGACAAACCCCTCAGGGAGAGTCCACTCAATGCGTGTGGGGAGCCCGGCATCCCCGGGGTTTTCCCAATAGGTGTGCCACCCTTCGGCCATATCAATCAGCAAGCCAACTTCAAAGGCTTTGCCAGGGACAATGGCGGATGTGTCCGCTAGGAGTTGTGCCTTGACCAGCGTTTTGCCTTCATATTCCTGCGACCAGACCGGGCTGAAGGCAATAACGGCAATCGCCAGGGCGAGTGCAAACCGTGCACACACTTACTTTTTTGCGCCGTAGGCGTTGTTGCGATCTGCAACAAAAAGGTTCTGACCCCGTTTTTGGAGAACAAACGTGTTGTTGTCTCCGTGTTTTGTCCAAGGACCATTGGGGACATCCCGTGCTTCCACAAACTTCCAGTCGCAGACGTCTTTGCCTTTGAGCCCTAGGTAATCGCGCACCGCAGGAGACACATCCAGTCCAGCTCCTTGATTCAGATTCGGCTTGGGACGCTCATTGCCAAAAACGTATTGGTAGTGATCAGTTCGGAAAGGACCGCAATCCTCCCACTGGGCATAGGCGATTTTTCCTTTGTGCCGGATAGCGACCCATCGTCCTTTGACCACGGATTTGCCGGGTCTCACAAAGGCTTGCTTAAACCAAGGAATAGCTTTGCGGGCCTCGGGCTTGGTGGTGCCGCGGGTTGTGTCGTTGTAAGGGAGGGCGATGTAAAATGGGTTTTGACGGGGGACAAATTTCTTGGGCAAATAATTGGCCCGGGTGGCTGGATCGGGATTGTCGTAGCCCCCGAAGTTTGCGTGCCAATTCGGATCCCAAGAACTTTTGCAATTTGGTGTGGGATTATTCTTGGTGGGCTGTTCTCCCACCCAAAAGACCGTGGTGACGATGTTGTTCCGCCATGGATATCGATTAAAACCCGAGCGGTTCCCGCCACCAACAACCACCTGGGGCTGCGATTTGCTCAGGGTGTCCTCACGCATCTTCATGGCCTGCGCGATAAATTCTGCACTCCTTGCAAACACGGGTTTGGCTTCCGTTCCGCTTGCTTGGGTCGCAAGGGCAAGGAGTCCAATGAGAGGGATAATGGCCTTCATGGATTAAGTAAGTAGTATTCCCCAATAATTCCTGCCGTGCAATTGAAATGTGATCTTGATTCCCGGCGCTGAAAATCGAGACTGTGCCGGATGCTTGAATATTTAAAAGTCATGCGGCCAGATCACTGGCTGAAAAATATCTTTATTGTGTTTGGTCACATGGTGGCGATTGCCCTGTTGGCCTACCCCATCACCGGCCAGCCGGAGATCACAGTCAATGCGGGGACGCTGCTTCTGATTGTGCTGTCATTGATCCCTGCCTGCTTCATTGCATCGGCCAATTACATCATCAATGAAATTTTGGATGCGCCATTTGACCGCATCCATCCCACCAAGAAAGACCGTCCGGTGCCGGCGGGAAAAGTGAAGGTCTCGATATTGTGGGTGCTGATGGGAGTTTTGTGCGTGCTGGGATTTGGCATGTCCTTTGCGCTGTTCAACATCGGCTATACGATTGCTCTGGCGCTGCTCCTGCTCAGCGGATTTGTTTACAATGTGCAACCGATCCGGTTGAAAGACCGGGCTTTCCTTGATGTGATTGCAGAATCGTTCAATAACCCGATCCGGCTGTGGCTTGGATGGTATGCGCTGGCACCAGCGACGACGTTTCCGCCGCTGTCCATCGTTCTGGCCTGGTGGTTTTTCGGGGCTCTTCTCATGGCCGGTAAACGTTACGCGGAATTCCGGTTTATCGGGGACTCCGAACGCAGCGGCCAGTATCGGAAGTCGTTCCAAGTTTATACTGAAAAATCGCTTGTTCTCTCGATGGTCACGCATGCCAACTTCTTCTGCTTCTGCATGGGCATCGCAATCACGACTTATCGCCCCAATTTGGTTTTTGTTTTCCCACTTGTGGTGATTGCCATTGGTGTTTACCTGAACCGCGCGATGAGCGAGGAGGAGGCCAAGCTTGAGCCCGAGCATCTGCTCAAGAGCCCCATGGTCATCGTTTCCACCATCGCGGTGGTAGTGATCGCCAGTCTTCTGGCCTTCACCAAATACGATCTCACCTCACCATTCCACTTCTTCAAAGTCCTCGGTGGAAATTGAAATCCGATCCCTGCGCGGGCTGCTCAGACGCTCGCAATTTGTCTGCCCAGGGTTGACCCGGGTTGGGGGGATCGGCACGAATATGCTGCACGCTGCCGCGGAGGCAGAGGGGATGAGTTATGACGATAAAACTCCGGAACTCTGGGTTGTGTGGGCACCGGATCAGCCGCGCACGCAAGTTGTGCTGCCGTCAGATTCCGTCAAAGCGGTGACGGTGGTTTCTCCGGATTTGTCATCAAATCCTTTGCCGCATAAAGCCGCTCGACATCCTGCCAAAACCACAACCACGTTGCGGGAATGGGTGGCCGGGTGGCCATTGGGTAAGCTGCTTGCGCCGCTGCTAGCCTCAGATGCCGTCGGTGCAAGGACTTGCTCCACGGCCCTTCCTGGAAACTTCGAATGCATTTACCTGAGCTCCCCACTCTCAGTCAGCCTTGAACAGCGTGGCGGAGTCAAAGAACTCGCCGTCACATTTTTTGGCACGGGTCTATTTCCCATCATGCCTGCAACCCTGGCGTCTGCCGTCATGCTGCCTCCGGCCATGGCGGCTTGGTGGCTGTTGGATGCTCATCAATTTTTTCTGTTGGCGGTGGCTGTGACAATCCTTGCCACGCTGGCGAGCGTGGCCCTTGAAAAATGGGCGGGCTCGAGATTTTTAGCCGAGGATCCGCGGGAGTTTGTGCTGGATGAGGTTGCAGGCATGGCGCTCACATGGGCGTTTTTGCCCGCAGGTTCCCCGTGGTGGATGCTGATTGTCGCATTTTTGTTTTTCCGGATCTTCGATATTTTTAAGTGGGGAGTCTCATGGGTTGAGAATCTGCCCATTCCCGGTAAGATTGTTTGGGATGACCTCATCGCCGGTCTCTACGCCGGGCTGGCCACTTTAGCCGTCGGAATGATCTTTCTATGATTCACCTGCCTTGTTGAAGTGTCTTCCTCCTCATCCAAATTGATGTCTCGTTTCTGGTTGGTTCCCGTGCTGGCCTTGGTCTGCGGGATTCACTTGGTCGCTGCCACCTTCTTAATCAGCCGATCAAACCAAGATCCGGTCGCATCAGATCAGGGCGCTGAGATGTGGCTCGCCAAAATCGCACGTGAGGATGCCTTTCCCAAATCCACGGATGGAGTTCGACATCCGCTCTTCTCATGGCTTGCCCAAAAGACCTTCAGCGAGGACGAGTCGGTTTTTTTTCAACGCGGAAAGTGGTTTAATACCACCTTGGTGATTGCGTTTCTGTGTGTGCTCGGCATCACGGTGAGACGCTGGCTGGGCCCCTTGGCCACCACCAACCTGCTCCTGCTTTGCAGCTTGGGTATTCTCCTTATACGGGGCACATATTTTCAACCCGAACCTCTCTTCTACATCCTGTTTTTCTGCTGCACCGTCATGGCATGGGAAATCCTCACCGGAGCCACATGGAAAATCTACCCACTTTTCGGCATCACTTGCGGCTTCGCCTTTCTCGCCAAACCATCACTCCTGCCATTTCTTGCGGCCTTTGGTTTTGCGATTGGAGTCAAATTTCTTGCCACCCTCATTCTGAAAAAACCACCCATCCGTGACGGAGCCGTTCCCGCTAAAAATCATCGTCGGGTGCCGGAAAAGCCAGCCATCACTCCCCAACGCTCTGGCCTTGCAGATATCCTCCCTGACACCTCGCAGATTACGGGGGCACTCCTTGGGATTCTCGCCTTTGCTGCCATCATTACTCCGCTTGGCCTCCACAGTCAGAAATACTTTGGAAAACCGTTTTTTAACTATCCCCAATACTGGATGTGGATGGATGATTTCAAAACGGAGGCCTGGCCATGGCAGGACAAATACCCCGGCCGCGCCCAACTTGAGGCGATCCCTCCCGAGGAGTTGCCCTCATTCACTTGGTATTTTCAACGAAATACCCCCGCTGAAGCTGTCAGCCGCCTCTCTGACGGTACCACCCAAGTCCTCACAAAATTCTTTTTTCCAGAAACCAAAAGGCCCACCTCGGCTTTTTTCTGGCGAGACAGCACCCCAAAAAAGCCGTGGGAGCAGCCCCTTGTTCACCGTGGTATTTATTTGATAATCCTCGGTCTGCTCTGTGTTGCTCTGGCCCTGCTCACCAGAAAATCCTTACCCCCTCTCACGGCAACCCACGTGGCTATTGCCGCATTTCTCCTCGCCTGCTTCTTCGGATACGCAAAACTCTACGGCTGGTATTGGCCCATTGGGCGTGGAGATCGATTTATGGGAAGTCTTTGGATACCAATAGTTTTCCTCTTGGTTGTGACATCCTCCTATCTCCGTCCTCTGGCAGGCAAAATCTCAAACCGCCTCTACCTCACCACACATTTTGTGGTCTTGGCGTCCCTCCTCCTCCAAGCGGCATCCCTCATAGCCCTCTTCCTCCATGGCGGCAGCCTGCTGACTCGAAATTAAGGGTTTCACCCCTGAGTTCTTAAAAAAATCGAAGAGTCGTTCAAAAATATTTTGAACGCCCCGCAGGCAGCGCTGTCTTAATGATTAACCTCATTAACCATTTTTTTTACGGAAAACATTAAAAATACAGCACCGATTTCTCATTTCAACCGTTATTACTATAGACACCTAACATTATGGCCCTCGAAGACTCAGATTCCGGATTCCAACTATACCTCCGCCAGATTGCCCAGTATTCGCTGATCACTCCGGCGCAGGAGATCAAATTGGCTGCTCGCATCAAACGCGGAGACAAAAAGGCCAAAGCTGAAATGATCCGTGCGAACCTCCGTTTGGTGGTCAAAATCGCTCGCGATTACGCCAATCTCGGACTGCCTCTCCTTGACCTGATCTCGGAAGGCAACATCGGCTTGATGAAAGCCGTTGACCGTTTTGACCCTAAAAAAGGAGGCAAGTTAAGCACTTACGCTTCTTGGTGGATCAAACAATCCATCAAACGCGCCCTTGCCAACCAAGGAAAAACCATCCGGTTGCCCGTCCATCTTGTTGATAAAATTGCCAAGGTCCGCCGTGTTTCCACGCAAATGACCGAAGAACTCGGACGCGAGCCAACCGATGATGAGTTGGCAGAGGAGATCGGGATGCTGGCCACCAAAATCACCGCTCTGAAGAGTGCCGCCATCCGACCCACTTCACTCGACCAACCCATTGGCGACGATGACTCCACCGAATTCGGGGAGATCGTGGGTGATGAAGCCGCTGACGATCCTTTCGAAACCCTGCGAGACAAAGATCTTCGTGAGGAGGTCGGCGAACTGATGGATGTTCTGGATGATCGAGAACGTCGAATCATTAACCAACGCTTCGGACTGGACGGTCAAAAGCCGCTCACCTTGGAAGAGGTTGGTGAAAAATTTGGAGTCACTCGCGAACGGATCCGCCAACTTCAAAACATTGCCCTCAACAAGCTCCGCAAGGCTCTGGGCAAGAAGGAACGGCGCAAAGCAGAATCTCCGGTGTGATCACTGAAGCTGCTCCGTGGAAGGTATTGCGGAGCCCTTGGTGAAAACGGCCATTCATTGGTTTCGGCGAGATTTGCGTGTCACGGATAACGTGGCGCTCTCGGAGGCTGCAACCGCAACCTCTGAAGTCGTTTGCGTTTACATTTTAAGCGAATGGAAATCCAGTCACCGATGGACGGGGCCCATGCGCCAAGAATTTCTCTGCGGGTGCTTGGCATCTTTGGATGCAAACTTGCGAGCCTTCGGGGGGCGTTTGGTGATTCGGAATGGGGATCCTGTCACGACCTTGTTATCCCTTGCCGAGGAGACTGGGGCCTCCGCGATCTACTTTAATCGGGACCCAGATCCCCATGGTCGCAAAATTGAGGATCTACTCGCCGCGAAGTCGGGACGTATTGAAGTCCGGGCATTCAAAGACGTCTGCATCCACGAGCGCGATGAAGTTCTGACAGCAACGCAAACGCCCTTCCGCGTCTTCACGCCTTACTCAAAAGCCTGGTACAAACTTTCGAAACCCACCCCCAGGCCAAAGCTAAAGTCGCTAGTATCTCCCAACGTAAAGAGCGAGGAGCTCCCGACTCTGACGCATTGGAACTTTAGTTCCGAAGGCCAAATCGCAACTCCCGGCGAAAAGGCAGCGCGCGAAAGGCTCAAGCATTTTTTGCAGAACGGCTTGGCTCATTATGGAGATCGCCGGAACTTTCCTGCCATGGAGGCCACCTCGGGCATCTCCAAAGACCTCCGGTTTGGGTTGTTGTCGATTCGCGAAGTTTTTGCCAAGAGCTCTGAGAAAGCAGCATCCTTGCCTCATGCAGGACGGTCCAGCGCCGAAAAATTTCTCAGCGAACTCATTTGGCGCGAGTTTTATATGAACATCCTGTGGCACTTCCCCGAGGTGCTGGAACATGAGTTCAACCCCAAATATCGTGGGATGTCATGGCCTGGAAAAATCTCTGACTTTAAACGTTGGTGTCAGGGTGAAACCGGATTTCCCATCGTGGATGCCGCCATGCGTCAACTCAATGCTACCGGTTTTATGCACAACCGCACCCGCATGATCACGGCCATGTTTTTGACAAAAGACCTTCACCTCGACTGGAGGCTTGGAGAATCCTATTTCATGCAAAAGCTGTTGGATGGTGAGATCGCCAGCAACAATGGCGGTTGGCAGTGGAGCGCTGGCACGGGCGCTGACGCAGCCCCCTATTTCCGAATTCAAAACCCATGGACGCAGACCCTTCGTTACGATCCCGAGGGCACTTACATCAAAAAATGGATTCCCGAATTGCGCGACATTCCGGTCAAAAAACTGAGCGAACCTCCTCCGCCCGGCACGAAACTCCATCCCTCGTACCCCCTTCCCATCGTTGACCACTCGGATGCAAGGGATATCACTCTTCAGCTCTTCAAGAATTATGCCTGACGTTCTTTTGGGAATGGAGGACTACCACGTGGTACTCACGGGGAAGGAAGCATTTGCCTTACCAACAAGCCGCTATCGTCAGAATTACCACAAGCAGGAGGAATGACAGGCAGGCCATTGGCCACTGACGAAGAAACCAGTCCGTTCGCTCGGAGCCCCGACCAAGAACGGAAGCGAGCTTGGTCAAAGGGTTGAACAAACCAAGGATGTCGCCGCAAGGAATGGTATCGAGAAGCCTCCCCCGCCGAGCAAGTCCAAGCGCGATGGCTCCGCCAACCACCACAGGCCACAAGCTTTTCCAAATCGTTGCAACATCAAAAGCCTCGCCCAAGGAGCCCAGCCCAAGTTGAACAAGAAGGATCCACGGTGCGAATACACAGGCCAGCACCAACAGGATCCACGAAATCTGGAGGCGACTGGCTTTGGGTGATGTGTTGGGAGAAACCTCGGCTTTTGCTAACCGGATGAGGAAATGAGTCATCAACAACGCCGTGCCAGCTGAGGAGAGTGTCGCCAATACGGCTGGCCAGCCATCCCCAAAGGGTGCTTTCACTGCAAGTTTCGCAATAAATCCACCCGTGAGCGGGAGCCCCGCGAGCCCCAGCCCCAATAACCCGGCAGGCAGTAGAACTAAAGTCATCCGATATTTCTTCGTGATGCCAGCAAGTCCAACAGCAAAGAAAAGCCCACCTTTGAGAAGCACATGATGAGCCGCGTAAAAGGCCGCCATCACCGCAACACCCATCATCGAGTTGATGAGACCCATGCCAATCAATGCGGCAAGGAATCCCATTTGGCTGACACTGGAATACGCCAAGATTGTTTTCGGATTGGATTGGGTCACCCCAACAATCACTCCAAAAAATGCTCCCACAAATCCGACACCCACAAGCAGGCTTCCCCAATCCTCCATCCCCCCCTCCCACGGCAGGAATCGCAGGAGACCGATCAAGCCAGCTTTGACAGCCGCCCCACTCAGCACAGCGGCAACAGGGATTGGAGCAGCCGTGTAGGTTAGCGGCATCCACACGTGGAGGGGAACAAGCGCCATTTTCATGCCAAAACCAAGAACCAGCAATGCGATGGTGAGTTGGTTTCCCGGGTTTTGGCTCATCGCAGCCACAAGCTCACTGATTCGCAGACCAGCCTCTGGAGCCTGCGTGGTCAACAGCACAAAAGCCATGATCAAGATCCCCTCGCCCACCAACGCAAACCCCAAATAAATCGTGCCTACCTTTTTGGTCGCTTGGGAATTTTCCTGAACGATCAACACGTAAGCTGGCAGGCTGACCAACACATAGCAGATGAGGAAACTGAAGATATCAGCAGCCAGAAACACTCCCAGACTGCCGATCATGGTCAGCACCCAGAAGACACAAAACCTTGAGCCAAGTGGTTGAGTTGGGAAGAAGGCCGGCAGCGAAAAACCGGCCAAGCTCCAGAGAAGGGCGCTGGTCCCAAGCAAAAGCGCCCCCTGCGGATCAATGGAAAACATCGGCTGATTTGGCAGCCAAGAAATCACCAAGGGACCGGCATTCAGCCCAGCAATAGCTGCCACCACAGCCGGCCAAGGAAGGAGCCAGAGCACATGTGGCAGCACACGTCTCACCCGGACCGAGCAACTTGCAAGCAGGGCGCTGACCGGTAAAACCAGCGCGATGAGCGGCATCCATTGGAGAACTTCAAGCGTCATGGGGACAAAATTTCTAAAGATTGTGGACGCCCCAGCGCGAGCAATTCGGTCGGGGCTTCAGGAAACAAGCCCAAAGCCAAAGCCGCAAGCGCCAAGGCCAAAACCACCGCCTCACGAAATCTGGAAACAGGGGCAATCAGTGTGGGAGGAGTCACGTCTCGCGCAAGCGCGGGCATAATCACCCGGAACATGTAACCCCCTGCAAGGAAGCCTCCCAAAATCAGAAGCACGGCCCACCACCACTGACCCGAGATCGCCGCCGCTTCCAGAAGGAGCCACTTAGCCACAAACCCTCCGGTGGGAGGGACGCCGATAAGCGAGAGGGCTGCGATTCCAAAGGCCAGACATGTCACAGGCAGCACCCTCCCAAGACCGCCCAGATCCGCGATGCGATCATGACCAATGGCCTCAGCAATCAGACCGGCCGCCATAAACATCGAGGCTTTGGCAAAGGCATGGGCCATAGCTTGAAACATGCCGCCAGTGAGAGCCCCATCCGTTTCGACACCCATGCCAAAGGCCAAAGGAAACGCAAGAAAGAGATAGCCGAGTTGAGCGATGGTGGAATACGCAATGAGGAGTTTCAGCCGGGCCTGCCGCAACGCGAGCACACCACCAAAGAGGATGGCACCGGCTCCCATGGCCCCCAGCACTTGCGAAGCAGAAGGCGCTGGCAAACCAGGAACCAAATCAAACCAAAGCCTTATCACCAAAAAGAAGGAGGCCTTCACCACAAGCGCGGATAGAAGGGCGCTGGCCGCTGGCGGCGCACCCGCATGGGCCGGAGGGAGCCAGATGTGAAGAGGGAAAAGTGCGGTTTTGGCCGCCAGTCCAACCGTCATAAACGCCAAAATCAACCACAGAGACGGTCCGGGTTCAACGAGCCCAGCCAATAAAGAAATATCCAGGGTCCCATGCAGGCCGTAAAGCAGCACCGCTCCCAACAGATAAAAGATGGAACCAATGAGTGCAAAAATCAGGTAACGCAGCGCCGCCAGCAACGTGTTCGCACTCCCAGAAAGCGCTACCATTGGCACACCCGCAAAAGCCACCAACTCCAGAGCCACGTACAGGGTGAAAAGATCCTGAGCCAAAAAAACCAAGTTCATCGCCGCGACGGTCGCTGACAAGAGATACCAAAAGACGAAGGACATTCGGGATTCCCGGTTTTCTTGCGATTTTGGGAAGCGAAAACTTGGTGGCGCATACAACCCGGCAGCAAGACTCACCAGAGCGGTCACAGCCATCATTGCCCCTGACAACCCATCCGCGCGAAGTTCAATACCCAGCGGAGGAGACCACCCCCCAAGATGATAATTCACCGCCTGCCCGGTCTGCCAAATTCCTCCAACGATGCCCCCCACAACCACGACGTTGGCTAATAAGATCAGCAACGTCACAGTCCGCGCATGCCGTCCCCCGGTCAGCAAAGCTAGCAGCATCCCTGACACAGGAAGAACAAGGGCAAAGACCAGAAGCACCCCGCTATCTGTCAGCGAAGCAAACATCACCTCCCCTCCTCATCAGGGGGCTCATCCACTAAGGAATCATCCCCGGTTTCCTCATGCAGCCGGATGAGAATGGCCACGGCGAGCGCCGTCGCAGAAAATGCTACAACAATGCCGGTGATGACCAGCCCAAAAACCACAGGGTCTCCCTCAAGCCCTCCGCCTGCTCCCCTGCGTCCAATGACCCCAAACAATAAAAAGACCCCGGTGCCAACAAGATTAAAGGCCAGCAATTTGCGAAGTACGCGGGTCTGAATAATGATTCCATAAAGCCCAAGCCCAATAAGCAGCGAAGCGCAGATACCAAAAATGGTGGGAATCGTCATCGGTCTAGGAATTCGAAGTGGGAAGTTGTCGAGGTGGGCCGGCGACAAGAAGCCCAAGCATCAGCGCAAGGGAGGGCGTGAGCGCGACCTCAATAAGAACAATGACCGCTTTGGAGAGCCCCGGCGGCCATGCCAAAAAATAGCCCACGCTGAGGAATCCCATCAGCCCCACCACAAGAAAAACCGCAGGCCCCAAAACAAGAAGCCAACGCAGCTTGGCATTTGTCACGGCGGGAACGGACGTGACACCAGCCACCAATCCCAGAATCCCCATCGCAGCGAGGATCGCAGCTCCTTGAAATTTTCCGCCGGGATGATCCGAACCAGTCCACACCATATAAATGCCAAAAATCACACCCACCGGAATCAAAACCTTTGCCAGCAAAACCAAGGGCCCACCGGGCTCCGGGGAATAACCGAAGAGTGGTGTTTTCGACCAGTCCGAATCTTTGGCCAATGACCAAACCCCGGCCATGGCCAGCAAAACGACCACAGTTTCCAGAAGCGTATCCAGCGCCCGATAGGCCAGAAGAACAGCTGTCACTGGATTCTTAACACCCGTGCTCTCCAATGGCTCCAATGCGACCAAGGCCAACGTGGGAGCAGGCTCTGGAAATGTGAGGACCACGGCGATCAGCCCGGCTGAAACAGCAACACAAAGCAAAATCACAAGACCATGGAAACCCATGGGCGTCTTCGTTTTTTGACCTTTCTTCGAGGAGTCTCCAAGCCTGGCCGTGGCCACTAACAAAAGCGCTCCAGTCACGCCGCCCCCAATCGCCGCCTCCGTGAGCGCCACATCGGGAGCAGAGAGACACATCCACGCAATCGAAACCAGCAACCCAAAAATCACAAAGCCCACCACGGCGGGAAAAGGCTCACGGGATCCGACCACAAACACGGCCACTCCCAGAATCAGCAGAGCCAATCCCATGCAAAAAATCAGATCGGTGTTCATGATTCTTCCCGGCGGACTTTGCGCGCGATGAGTTGGGACGAATTTGAGGAGGCCACTAACACAAGCGCCCACACAAGAATGAGCTTCAGCGCGTCCTGCGGAGAATCCACCCGCGGGAGCAGGCCAATCACAATCAAACCAAGACCCAAATTGTCCGCCTTGGTCAGCGCATGCAAACGCGTGAGTGTGTCAGGAAATCTCAACAGCCCCACCGTGCCAGCCACAAAAAAGAACACCCCCACCGAAACAAAAACAATGGTCAGGAGGTCGAGGACAGTGCTCATGGTTGTTTATCGTTTTTGGTGCGAGTCGCCAACCGCTCCCCACTTTTCACAAAGGCAACTGCTGCCAAGGCCGAGAGCAGCGCAAGGGTCAGAGCCACATCCGCTGCAGCCTTCAACCCGCTCCCTGCCGCCAACAACAAAATTGCTATGCCACCAGTTCCTAACAATTGCGCAGCCATCATTCGATCCACCTTGGCAGGCCCACGCAGGACTCTCGCCAAGCTCAGGGTCAGGGTGATGAGAACCAAAATCGCCGCAACAAAAAGAAATTCAGTCATCGCTCATGTCCTTTCCCAAAACCTTCAAAAATTGCTTTTCGTTTTCTGCCAACTGAGCCGCGACAGGCTGGTTGATATCCAGACAATGAATGATTACCCGACCGTGTTCGATTCCCGCTGGAAGCGACCCGGGAACAAGACTCGAGATCGCAAGAAACACATCGCGTGAGGTGCCCTCAGGCACCCGGCAGGGACAAACCACAAAGCCGGGATTTACATGCACCTTCGGATAAAACGCCCGCATGGCCACATCCACCCCGGCCACCACGGAACTCCATAAAAAAAGCACCGTCTGAATAACAAGAGCCCCAAGGTTGATGCCGGAGTGAGAAAGGGGCAACAACTGGACACTCAACCACGTGCCCCCCGCAGCTACCACCCCTCCAATAAGGAGCCCCAACAGATCCCCACCATTCAAAACAATCCAAATTCCCAAAAACCCGACGAACCTGATGAGCATGCCAAGGACAGCAGATTGGGAACCAGAAACGTCAGCTTTTTCCATAACAGCACTTTTCGAATGGTGGGATCACAGCCCCAGAAACTGGCATCATCAATCGCGTTTGTGGAGAAAAAGAATCGCCTTCCACACCGGCATCCCACTTGTCCTCGGTGCCGACGATCCGACTTCACCCAAATCCGCGCCCCTTTGTCCGTGCTGCAAAAAGGAGATGGTCTCGGTCGTGCGGCTTTTGGCACTCTGGAAGATGGGCCGCGATCCTCCACAGAACATCCCATCTCCAGCATGACACTTCACTCCAATAATTCTCCCAAGGATGGCTGATTTCAAAAATACGAATCAAGCCCCGCAGCATTTCAGCAAGTGGCAGAAACTCGGCCTTTGGAAAAAGTTTAACGATGCCTTGCGGGACAAGGTTCGCGCCAAAGTCGGAAAAAAAGCCCCGATGGCGGATATGCCGGACAACTTGTGTTGTGGGTGCATAATTTCTTTAGCGGCCAAGGCTTGACCTCCCGGAGCACCGCCGATACGAAACCACAACATGGAAACCTTGTCTGATGATGACAACCTGGAGTATGAGGTCCAACGATTCACGGAGTATCTCCATGCCAGGTTCACGGACACCACACCAAGAGGGGTTGTGATGGGCAAGATCCCACGCAAAGACTTGGTCATGAGCTTTGGGGTCAGGGTTCCAGCCACTTACGAAGTCTTTCCGGACCCTGACTCCGTCGATTTCTCGCGGCTACCATCCCGGTTTGTTCTGAAACCCGTGAACCTGTGGTCCTCCGACGGGGTGCATCTGTTGGTGCGCCAGGGCGAGCAATTTGATGAGCTAATGCGGCAAAAATCATTCTCCGCTGAACAGGTCATTGAGGACATCCGATTGGTTTTCCAAAAGCAGAAAAATCCAGACACTCGCATTCTTGCGGAAGAACTGGTTGTGGGGGAAAACGGAAGGAACCAGATCCCCTTCGACTATAAGTTTTGGATATTTGAAGAAACAGTGGGGATTATTTTTCAGGTCAACCGCAACACGAATCCGGTTCAGATTGCATGGTTCGGCCCCGGATTCCACCCCCTGCCCGATGGGTTTGTCACGCTTGGAAAAACGTGGGCTCCAGGAATCCCGGTTATTCCCGCAAATGCCGAAGCGCTGACTGAAACCGCAAAAAAAATCTCGTTGCTTTTGGATACCCCATTCTGCGGCATTGATCTCTACACGACGGGTGAAGACGTCTACTACGGCGAGTTATCACCAACTCCAGGAGCAGCCTATTTCGGGAGCATGTTTCGCCTGAGTCAGGAATTCGATGATCAGATGGGAGGCTATTGGAAGCAGGGATGTCTAAAAAGAGGCCTGCCCATCCCAAAAATCACAAGCCCTCCTCCGGTGCTTTTACGGGGCTAGTGAGCTTCGGGTTTGTCAGGAGCGCGGTCTTCGAAGCGGGTGAAGTGCTTGAGGAATGTGAGGGGGATGTCGCCGACGGGGCCGTTTCGCTGCTTGGCGATGATCAACTCCGAGCGGCCTTCGCTTTCTTTGCGGGAGTCATCATCGTCAGCGTAGTATTCCTCCCGCCAGAGGAGACCGACAACATCGGCGTCTTGTTCGATGGAGCCCGATTCGCGCAGATCGCTCAGGCGGGGTTTGCCCTTGCTGCCGCCTGTGCGTGATTCGGGATTACGATTGAGCTGGGCAAGGACCACGATGGGCACCTTGAGTTCTTTGGCGAGGGCTTTGATCCCTGATGAAATTTCCGCCACTTCGATCTGACGGTTTTCTTGAGCGCGCTTGGTGGGAGATCTCAGGAGTTGGAGGTAGTCGATGACAATGAGATCAACGCCGTGGCGGCTGTGCAGGCGGCGGGCACGGGCGCGCAACTCCAAGATGCTGAGCCCGGGGGTATCATCAATAAACATTTTGCACTCGGAGAGCTTGGTTGTGGCCGTGATGAGATTGCTCATGTCATGCTTGCCGATAAATTGCTGCCGCAATTTGTTGAGATCGACTCTGGCTCGTGAGCAGAGGAGCCTTTGCATGAGTTGTTGGGTGCTCATTTCCAGACTGTAAACGATCACCGACTTGCCAGCATCCATCGCGGCATGCTCGGCAATATTCATAGCCAGCGCGGTTTTTCCCATGGATGGGCGCGCGGCAATGACAATCATTTCTCCCGCATGGAGGCCGTTGGTGAGCGAGTCGATGCCAGCAAACCCTGATGGCAGGCCGGTGATCCCACCGCGATTGTTAACAAGGTGCTCGATCTCTTCCAGCGCCTGCATGGCCAGCTGCTTCATGTCAGGGATTTTTGAGCCGAAGCGGTCATCCCCAATTTCAAGAACCTTCTCCTCCACCTCATCGAGAAGAATTTGGATATCCCCCTGCTCTTCGTAAGCGCGAGATGTGTATTCGCTACAAATGAGAATAATTTTGCGCAGGAGGTATTTTTCCCGCAGCAGGGTCATGTAATAGGCTGCATTTGCGGGAGTTGGAACAAATGTGAATAAGTCCGCGATGGCCCCGGCTCCCCCAGCCTCTTCGAGCTGTTTCCTGTCCTCAAGGTACTGAGTGACAGAAATGAAGTCGATGGGCTTCGAAGTGTCGCGCATGGTGAGCGCGGTGGTAAAGATCAGCGCGTGGGAGGGGAGATGAAAATACTCACCGGTGATCTTTTGCTGGATGCACTCGTCAACAACCCGATCGGGGGCCAGCAAAATGGAACCGAGGAGGCCTTTTTCCGCATCAAGGCTGCTGGGAAGCGACCTGTGAATATCCGGTAAATAACTCCCAGATTTTTGTGAAGAAGGCCGCTTTTTTGACGTGCCTTTGGATTTGGAAGCCCCGTTTCCAATGACGGGATTCTCGTCGGCAGCAGCCGGAGAATCAGGAGGCATAATGGGTCAGGGAGTCGTTAACGGGGTTATTGGATGGAGCCGAGGCACCAGCTCAAGCCACTTTCTTTTTACGGACTGGCTTTTTGGATCCATCATCATCAGCGGCCTCGTCGGAGGATTCATCTTCCTCAGCCTTGGGGGCGACCACTTTGATGGACAATTTGGCGGTGACATCCGGGTGCACGCGAACGGGAACGATTTGTGGGCCTGTTTCTTTGATGGCTTTTTCGAGTTCGACCGCATGTTTGGGAAGATCGAGTTCAGGGAGTTCGGCGGCGAGGCGATCGTGAATGTCTTTTGCGGTGATGGAACCGAAGGCTTTGCCGGATTCGCCGGTTTCGAGCAGGAAGGAAAGCCGGAGCTTGCCAATGCGGGCGGCGACTTCTTCGGCGGCGGTGGTTTCGCGGGCTTCACGTTCAGCACGTTTGGCTTTGAGGCTGTTCACGCGGCGCAGTGAGGAAGCATTGAGTTCCAGCCCCTTGCCACGGGGGATCAAAAAGTTGCGCGCATAACCGGGGCGGACTTTGACGATGTCGGCCTCAGCTCCCAAGTTGGGTACGCTTTCAGTGAGAAGAATTTGTGTGTTTGCCATAAGACGAATCCGTCGCGGGACGGGAGGAAGATCCTAGGGGGATCTCGATCTGAGTCAATCCAGATTTTGGAAAATTTCGCCAGAGGGCACCAAATAATATTCTGATGAGGGATTGCAGTGAGAGGAGCGATGTGGTGGATACAAGGAGTGGAAAAATCCTTCATCTTGTGAGCAAGCGAGCCAGAAACCAGTTCCTCGCCTTATTGTGCCTTTTGGTATTTGTCGGAGGCGGGCTCTTGTTTTATGTGAACTGGGTCGTTCAGAAACCTTTCGCGGTGATTCTTTTTGTCGCGGATAATGTCAACGTTTCCACTCTGACAGCGGCCCGCATGTATGGGGGTGGGGCGGACAGTCGGCTATCGATTGAGCGGTTTCCTGTGCTTTCTCTGCTGACAACCCACGCCGGGGATTTTGCCGTGAGTGATCCGGCGGCCTCTGCGACGGCGATCGCCAGTGGGAGGAAGGTCAACAATCGCAATTTGGGGCAGGATTCCTCGGGGGCGGCCCTTGTGAACTTGGCTGATGTGGCGCGGGAGCGGGGCCGAGCGGTGGGGGTGGTGACCAATGCCTCGGTAACCGATGCCGGGGCGGCGGCGTACTATGCGAAGACCAGCGACCCTCACGAGTCTGCGGGCATTGCCTTGCAACTGATCAACTCCCCGGCCTTTGATCTTTTGCTCGGTGGGGGATCCTCGGATTTTATTCCTGAGCACAAGGGAGGAGGCCGCTCTGACGGACGGGATTTGACACTCGAGTTGAGGCAATCCGGCTTTGATATTGTTCGCACCAAGGCCGAGTTGCTGAACACCCCGCAGTGGAGAGCACCCAAATTGATCGGACTTTTTGCTGAAGGAAACCTGGCATTTGCTGACGAGATTTCCAGATCAGCAGTGCAGCCTTCCCTTGCCGAGATGGTGGGGCAGGCCATTCAACTGCTTCAATTCAATCGCAAAGGATACCTGCTGATCGTGGATGCCGGGTTGATCGGCAAAGCCGGCGCCCAGAATGAAGGGGAGAGGATGTTGCGGGAATTTCTTCAACTCGACAACGCCGTGGCCACCGCTTTGGCGTATGCGGGAAAAAACTCCCTGATTGTTGTGGCCGGACGTTCTAGTATCGGCGGACTCCGGATGAACGGTTATCCTTTTCGTAATGACAAGGGGGTTGCCGTGGTGGGGGTGAATGCGCAGGGGCTTCCATCGCTGACGTGGTCCAGTGGTCCGGGGTCGGGAGCTGGAGAAAGCGAAAGCCCAACCGAACCAGCTGCCGTGGCATCGCCTGTGGCATTGGCCGTGGCCGAGGATGCGCTGGCAGTTGCTGTGGGGCCCGGATCTGAAAAGCTGAAGGGATTTTCCGATAACACCGAAATCTTCAAGCTCATCACCACCGGGCTCTGATAAGCGGTGCAATACGTTAAGCAGGATTGCCAGCCTATTTGGTGCAGGCCTCCAGCACAAGGTCAAATGGCACGTCTTCGAAACGAGCAAAAGCCGGATGTTTTGAGAGACGGTCTCTTGATGTGGCCGGGCTGGTGATGCCGCACAAAAAGCGGGCTTGTTGTCTTGGTGAAAGAAGGGATGGCAGTCGCTCCTTGGCGAGGTCTTGAATCACCTTGCAGTCTTCCAAGGACAGAGTGCGTGGGGACGCGGATGGCAGTGTGCTTGGAGTGGCTGAAGGATCTTGGCAATTGCCACAATGGCCGCATGGCTTTTCCATTGGCTCACCAAAATAGCTGATGAGTCGTGCCGTGGTGCATTCGGGGTAGGACGCCAATTCCACGACCTGCTCCAATCGCTCAAGATCTTTGGTTTCCCGTTTTGCAAAAAGCCCGGCCAACCATTTGGCCACTTCCACGGGACTTCGTTTGGCAGCCCCTTCAAGGAGTCGGAAGCGATGACGAACCCCCGAAGGCTTGAGTTCGATGTCACCCCCCTCCTCCAAGTGGCTGAGCGCTTTCATAAGACGATCACGGGGCTGCCCCAGGGTTTCTGAGGCTTCTGCAATATCCAGGGTCAGCCACCGGCGTCCTTTGCGGCCTGAGGCGAAGAGGTTCTTTAAAAATTGCTGCCTCTCCCCCGAATAGCCCGCCACAATCCGCTCCTCCGAGTGTTGAAACCCAATTTGGAAGGTGGTGTAAATGGCACCGAGAGGTTCGAGGATGTTTTCGTGTTCGAGGTAGGTGATCACCGTTTCCAGCACAAGGGGCCGAACATCCGAAGCACGCGAGAGTTCGTAGCGGCTGATATCAAATTCCTGCCCCTGTCGCAGAAGGTGGTCCACCACCATCCTCAGACCGGCTTCTTCCGGGCGATCGCCATGGATAAAATTTTGGAGCACTGTCAGGTCATCTCCACAAGCCAGCATTTCACAGTGTGAAGGGAGACCATCCCGGCCCGCCCGCCCGATTTCCTGCTGATAGTTTTCCAGCGTTTTCGGCAGGTTGTAATGGATGACAGCCCGGATGTCCGATTTGTCGATGCCCATGCCAAAAGCAATGGTCGCCACAATGACGTCCACTTTTCCGGTCATAAATTCCTCCTGGGCCAAGGATCGCACCTCATCAGCCAAGCCAGCGTGATAGGGTTTTGCTGAAAAACCATGGCGGACAAGAAACGCGGCCACCTGCTCGGCGGTTCTTTGAAGTGTCACATAAACGATGGCGGGCTTTCGGTCAGTCCGTTGGAGGACCTCGATCAAGCGGGCATCGCGCTCGTCCCACGCCACAGGAGAGACGTTCAGTGATAGGTTGGGGCGATGAAAAGATGTTCTGACAAAATCCGATGCTGTGATCGCGAATTCCTTGCAGATGTCCTGACAAACCTCTGGCGTTGCTGTGGCAGTGAGGGCCAAGACCCTTGTGATCCCAAGTTTCTTGGCCACCTTCGAGAGGCGCAAGTATTCCGGGCGAAAGTTGTGGCCCCATTCGGAAATACAGTGGGCTTCATCGATGGCGAGGAGCGAAATCTTTGTGCGTGCGAGCTTGAGAACAAAGTTTTCATTCACCAACCGCTCCGGTGCGACGTAAAGGATCTTCAAACGCCCGGATTTCATTCCGTCATAAATTTCGAGAACCTCCTCCGTTCCCAAGGTGCTGTCCAATCTCGCCGCTTCAACCCCCCGGGCTTTCAGCACGTCCACCTGGTCTTTCATCAGAGCAATGAGTGGCGAAATCACCAAAGTGAGCCCCTCCAACAGAACGGCAGGGAGTTGATAACATATCGACTTTCCTCCGCCCGTGGGTAGCACTGCCAGCGCTGAGCGGCCGTCCATGAGCGATGCGATTACCTCCCGCTGACCTGGACGAAATGCTAGGTGCCCAAAATGAGCAGCCAAGGATCCTTCCAAGTTGTTATGCGAGGACAAACTCAGGCAACGGAGGCTCCGCCGCAACACCCGTCACGGTATCCTTCTTGAAGGTAAACGGCATACTCGGCACCGCCACGTTCGGAGATGGCCACTTTGAAGGCCTCGCGCTCGGGCACCGTCATTGGTGTTTTGGAAGAGGCAATGGCGGCTTGATCGATAAAATCATATTTGTCCATCCCGATAAGATGAGTGCAGACTTGGGGATAACTAAGGCTGTAACGAAGGACGGTCTCTGGATTCACAAGCCCATGGAGATGAGCCCGCCGACTGCCACCAAAACCTTTCATTCCAAGAACCGCCACATTGCGTTTGACGAGTTCGGGCATGACAATTTCTTCAAATTTCCGCGAACTGAGGGCACCGAGTGCTGAAACAGGCATCAGGGTCGCGTCAAATTCGTAGCCCCCACGCAAAATCTTCAGATGAGCCTCGGGATCGGTGTGACCAGTGAACCCCGTGTAGCGTATTTTTCCTTGTTTCTTGGCGAGTTCAAGAGCCTCGATGACGCCGCCCGGCCCATAGGCCTTATCCACTTCAGCTTCATTTTCAATTTGATGGATCATCCAGAGATCGAGGTGATCGGTGCCAAGCCGTTTGAGAGATTGTTCGAGCATGCGCATGGCCCCTTCCTTGCCGCCATCGGGAACAGGTTTCCCGTGCGTGCAAACCTTTGTCATGAGGAAAACCTTGTCTCTCCACCCATCGGCGATGGCATACCCCATCCACTCCTCAGCTTTGCCGCCATGATAATCCCAAGCGTTGTCAAAAAAGGTAATGCCCACATCGATGGCATGACGGGCAATTCGGCGCGCCTCATCGATGCTTTCAGCTTGGCCAAGCGTTTGCCCTCCGAGTCCGACCACGCTAACCATCTCATCATGTCGTCCAAATTTTCGTTGTGTCACCGAAAGCTCGGCGGCCCTGACAGCCTCCATTCCAAGAAATGGGGCCGCACCAACGGCTCCCGCCACAGATCGAAGAAAAACGCGTCGCGTGGATTGCATGGTGAAAAAAGTTATACGGCCAGCGCTTCAAGTCAAATCCTGACTTGACCGTCCTGGTGCGCAATTTTTTTAGGTGACTGCACTCTTTTCGAGGACTGTTCTCTCACTGAGCCACTGGGGCCACAGAGCAGAGGCTCGATTCAACCTCGGCAAAGCGACAGAGACCGCATGTTGTTTTCTGGAGCATGGCGGCGGGCAGATGAATATCATGAAGCTCATGAAGTTGCTGTATCTTCTCGACCGCCTCTCGAGTGGACGCCTTTGGCTGTTCAGAAAAGCCCTTGAGTTTGCTGCGGTATTTTGTATTTTCATTTAATGAGCTCTGTTCAAGAAATTGAATCCGCAATTGAGGAGCTTCCCACTGATGAGCGGTGGGGGCTGCTCCAACGTCTACAGGGCCGCCTGTGGGAGGACTGGGATAGCCAGATCGAGGACGATTACAAGTCTGGACGTTTGGATGGACTTCTCTCAGATGTGGAGTCAGATATAGCTGCTGGCCGAGTGAAGCCGCTTGATGAAGTCATCAGCCACCAGTAGATTCTGGAAGGCCTACGCCGATCTTCCGGCACCGATTCAGCTAGTTTCCCGCAAACGCTATCAGCTCTGGTTGGCCGATACGCGGCACCCTTCCTTACAATTCAAGAAGGTCGGTCCATTTTGGTCCGTGCGTGTAACTGACGACTATCGAAGTCTGGCGCTTTTGAAGGATGGCACATATTATTGGTTCTGGATTGGAACCCATGCGGAGTATGACCGGATCCTCAAAGCCAAATAACTCGACGAGCCGATGCACCAAATCTTTGTCCCTTCGGGAACAGTCGATGGGGCTGTGCCTGTATTTTCAATCTCTACGAGCAGTCCTCCGGCCTCAGATCTGGTGGCGTTGGGAGAGTGGTTAAATTCAACAATTTGATAAAAACGGCGCAATCTAAATTCGAGGCCTGACCTTATTGGCTTCTCCCGATTCTACGGTCGCATTTTCCACCTGTAAATTTGGTCCGGCGGTGAAGTCGCTGGAAACGGCCGTTCATCGTGGAATGTTTCAGGTTATTTCAACCCCTCCGGTCGAGGTATTGCGCAGGGTCATTGCTGCGGGCCATTCATAGTCGAGAATGCCTCCCGGCGCAAAAAAGCTGCTCGCGCAGATTTAATCCGTCGCTTGTAGCGGTCGTATCAAACGATGAAGAAATGAAGCCCTTCTTTATCAACGCACAGCTCAATTTCCACAGACTCGTTTCTCCACCTATTTGATTTTTGAACACTGACCCCGATAGCCCTGACCCCGATAGCCTTCGGCTGTTCGCGACCCCTTCGGCTGTTCCGTTGATTATAACTTATGGGACCCTTTTGGCTGTTTACGAGTCCGCGGAGGCCCCGCCAGCAAAATCCACAAAACGGCGGTCAGGACGAGCAGGCCCCATGGCAGCACCCAACCGAATTGGGTATAAAATGTCAGCACTGTCTCGCGCTTGACGAAACCCTCAATCACACCGCGCTTCATCGCCGCTAGGTGTTCATGAAGGTGTCCGGCTGGATCGACGATCTGCGAGATGCCCGAAGAAGCGGTCACGAAAACCCACCTTCCATTTTCTGCTGCACGGATCCTCGCCAGCCCCGCATGCTGTTCGTGCTGGCGGGCTGACCAAGACTCCGCATCCATGGTCGGGATAACGATAAATTCCGCCCCCGCTGATGTCATCCGCCGGATCACACCTTCGAAATCGCCATCAAAACAGATCGGGGTGCCAATCTCACCATGTGGCGTCGTCACCGTGCCTGCAGTAGTGCCCGGCGTCCCGTCGTCGAACAAATGCACCGTGCGGACCTTCGTGTGCTCACCCAAGGGTCCTTCGGCATCCATCGTCAGCGCGATATTGAACCATTCGTCCCCACCATCGGGCCGCACTTGGGTGCCAAAGGTCAGCGTGATATCCCTTTCCCGGCAAAGATCTAGCAAGAGATTCCAGTCGCGCACGTTCCGCCGGATGTCGTACGGCACCGCATACTCAGGCCAGACCACATGCTCTACGCCCTCAGCCAGGCCCCGGGTTTCCCTGATTAGAATATCGATGGTCACATTCTCCAACTGCACGCCGGCGACCCGCACCACGCTCTCATCCTCAGGCGAAAGGGCCGTGTGCGGCCGGGAAAAAATCAAGGCCGCCGCAAGCACCGCGATCGCGACTCCGGCATGCTTCCACATACGGCCAGCAATCGCGGCAGCCGCGAAAACCACGATGCAGCCCGTGACATAGACCCCAACCCACGACAACAGACCGTTCGGCCCAACAGCAAGACCCACTGTCATCCATGGGAACTTAAGTGGAAAAACCTCCGCCCGGATCAGCTCCCAGGCCCCCCAATTGATCGCAGTGTAGCCGGCCAGCTTCCACCCGCTCCACCCATGCAGCATCGCGCGTCCCTGGAAATGGGCAAAGGCCGCTGGAAAGAGAGCCATCACCGCCCAAAGCACGATCGATGTCTGCCCGAAAATATTCCAAATCCACGAAAGCCCCACTGCAAATGCCGTATAGCCGAAAAGAAACCCGAGGAGACGTGCCCGCGTGCCGTGCTGGCAGTGGATCGCCATAAGCAGCCCTACCAATGCCGGAAGTACAAGCCATCGCCACCCCACCGGAGGAAAAGCCATCGCGAACGCCAGGCCGGACAGAACAGCCCATGTGCAGCGCACCGTGAAAAGAGCGGAGAACCTCAGCATCGAGGGACATTCTTAGAACAGCAACATCGCCTTGGCCAGAAATCTCGAACAGCCAACGGGCTCGGGCCTATAAAATCAATGCGGTGAACCAGTCTGCTTTTGAAAAGCTCCGCAGCACCCAAAGGGGGCAGTCACGAATGGCGTTAAGATAAGGTGGGCTTTGGAGTCTGCTTTGATGCCGCCCTTTTTAGGGCTTCGTTTCATAAACAACTCATTCCCAGGGTGTTGCCCTGGGCTGTTGTATTCTGCCCCTTTGGGGCATCGGTGTTTGTCATAACGCCGGCGCTCTCCCATGTTCTATAATTTTTCCTTGATCAGGTCCCTCATGCGGCTTGTATGTCCCATAACCAGCCGACATGCAATCATGGTCTCGAAGCATCCCTCAAAATAGTTCATCCTTATTGGGAAAAAACGCCGCAAACTTCGCCGCGAGTTCGGCGAGTTTCGCAGAATAATACGCAAGATTCTCATCCGGCTGTGAGGGATCATGTTCGTGGAGGGGTTTGGCGGCCTCGTAGGCTGTGACCTTTTTTCGATCACCGGTGATGTAATACCGGATTTGGTCTCCGGCGGAATAATCGCGACCACTTTTGAGCGCGATCTCGAAGGCGGCGGAACGATTTCTGGAGGACGCAGAGATTTTTTTGAGATAAGCGGCTGGGGAATCCTGAAGCGTTTCCGTGCGGGCCAATTGGGAGATTGGGATTTGTCGCGATTCGAGGCGTTTACGAAATGTTTCTTCAAGGGCCGCAGCACCATCTGGCCGTCCTTCCAGAAGCGCCCGAAGCATCTCGCGGAGGTAATCCCGAAGAAACGGTTCCATGCCACGAGATTTCAAAGCAGCCCCTTTGATGACCAAACGACCATCTTCCTCGAGCAACGCATAGTTTTTGGCCTTGTAACTGAACATCGCTTGAAACTTTCGTCCGAACTCGACATCGATCCCCTCGGGCAAAACCTTGGCCATTCCTTGATCGAGCAATTCAGGTGTGGTTCCGGGAGGAGGCTGAAAATAAACGCCATCGGTGTCGATTTCGATGACTTTGGCTCCAGCCTCACGAAGCCAATCAACCATTTCACCCAGCACCTGACGCCCGCGTGCCGCCACATCGCGGGCGGCATCAAAATCGGCAAAGTGTCCCTGCGCAAACCCAAGGTAACCGTAGAAAGAATTGATGAGGATTTTGAATGTGTTTTGGAGGGCATCGAGCCGGGATTTGGTGGAGGCATCAACCGCCTCACGGACTTGAGCCTTGGTGCGAAGGCGAAAGGCCCGCAGATCCGCGAGGAGTCCGGAAAAAATGCCGAGGACATCCCGTGATGGGGTGATTCCATACGCGAGCAGGATGGATGGATAGAGGGACGAGGCATCACAGTGCCAGACGTCAGTCATCACCCCGGTCTCAAAAATATCGGTCAGTCCCCCTTCAAAGCTTTCGACAGAAGGTGGAAGGGGGATCGAGTGCCCCTGCCACAGGTATTGCCTTAGGAAGAGCGAGTCAATTTTTGTCGCATTTCCGCGAAGGATCACGTCCTGATAATTCAGCGGAAAAATTCCCGCTTGGATAAAATAACTCTGACTCAACGCCGCCGCCACCGACCGCGTTTCCCTGACATCCTGCAAGGCATACGTTCGAAAATCCTGATCCCCCGCTCGATAAGCTTTGGCAATAGCGTCGCCATCAAGAATCACACGATTAGGCTCGGCCACCCCAAGGTGAGCGGCCACACCTTTGAGCCCAAACCCATCCAGTTCCCGCGTAGCCACGTCATAGTGCTGAGCAAGAATAAACGTGTCCACAATATGTCGTCCATAGGCCGTGAATCGATCGTATTGGATGGTGCGCTCTGCGATCTGGACGCGGGAGGCACGGGATGAGAGAGGCACACCACCCCGGCCCCAGCCGAGCTTCAGTTTATGAATCTTCGCACGGGCGGCGAGGTAAGGGAGATCGAACTTAAAAATGTTGTGCCCCTCAATGACATCGGGGTCGCGCTCAATGATCAAACGTCCAACTTCCTCAAGAATCGCTTTTTCTGATGCGGGATCATTGGCGGCAACCAAAAGTAAATCCTCCCAGCCCGAGGAATCGCTCAGTGCCACAGCCGCGATGGGATCCCGAGATGGATTGGGAAAATCAAACCCCTCGGTGGTATTGGTCTCAATATCAATTTGGAGGCGCCGAAGGTCCGCAAATTCCAACCCCTTAAAAAGCGTGCGTCCCGTGGTCACCAGGTATTGGGTGGCAGGATCATTCCAGGTGAAATAGTCTCGTCGGGAGGCCTTAAGCGCTTTCTGAATATTCAAGAATTCGCTCCATCCTTTGGTTCGGACCAGATGGTCTAGCTCCAGATCTCCGTTCAGGGCGGTGCTGCCAGGCCCTCCGCCTGAAATCCAGAGAACAGGTGCCAAATCATGCCTCTCAACCACGGTCTCACCATCCTGACGAAAATAAACCGCCACCTCTCCATCCCCGGCTTTTTCGACACAGAGGATGCCCTCAAAAGGATCCGCTCCGAATAAAACCTCATTCTCAAGAAAATCATTGGCCATAGCTCTAATTGTCCTACGGCTGGACCAAAAATGCCCGCCATAAATGGTGGGTCAGTGGAAGAGTGATTAAATGCCTGTCCATTCGCGGTACTTGGTTTATCTGCTTTCCACTCTTCTCATCTGCGTCTCTGTGCCTGTGCGGCGGGTTCGGATTAAAGCGCGTTGCCGCGTCGGCGGAATTCCCTTGGCGTGCATCCCTCCTTTCTCAGGAACTGGCGATTGAAATTAGAGAGGTTGGTGAACCCGCACTCAAGCGCGAGGTCAACAATCGTTCGATCGGTTTCAAGCAGCAGTCGGCGGGCATGTCCCATACGCAGATCCCGCAGGAACTCGGTGAATGTCCGGCGCGTTGCACGGAGAAACTCGCGGCTGAAATGTTCGGGACTCATGTGTGCACGCGTGGCAAGGTCCCGCTGGCGCAGGTCTTCCGCAAAGTGCTCGACAACAAACTGACACACACGGTCCATCCGATGGGACCTCGCAGCCCGCACGGGCCGATAGTCCGTCGCTCCCCCAAGAGTGAGATGGTCGCAGGATGTTGTGAGGATGTGCGCCAACTCGAAAAACCACTGCCATCGTTCCAACTCAGCCTGCGTCTCACGAGCACGTCGTAGTATCCTTTCCGCTTGTGTGGCTGTTTTTCGATCGAAACTCACTCCACATCCGACCCCCACGAGGCGCCGCAAATCGGGAATCGATTCCGCCAAAGCACTTAGTAAAATTGGATGAATGTGCATCACCTCCGAGATGGCAGATCCAAGAAAGTCTGCATCACGGCGATAAACATGGGGAACGTTTGCCCCTATTAAGACGAGATCACCCGGCTCGAAACGGCCAAGATGCCCGCCTATTACGCGCGTGCCCCTGCCTTTTTCAATATAGGTGATTTCGATTTCTGGATGGTAGTGAAAGGGATGACGAAACCCCGCAGTTGTAAATCGCCTGCAAACAAGCCTATGGCATGTTTCAGCACTGATAGTCTCAAAACACACTTTCATCGGAAATTCTGCTATTTTAATCAAAATAGTATCAGTATCTGACAACGTCATGCAAGATTCCATGGGGAGACGCGTTATATTGTTGAGTAGTATTTTAATCATTCCTCCACTATGACATCCGACCCCCGTGACCCATTTCGAGAAGCTCGCAAGGAAGCCCCCGTCTTGGTGGCTGAATTTCAGGGTGAGAAAATCCCCATGATTCTTCGCATGCGCGAGTTGCGCGAGGCGACAAAAGATTGGCAGACGCTGAGTTCGGACGCACCGCGTCGCGTTCCAATTCCCTCCGAGGAAGAAGTGAGGACTGTTCGACAATACCCGTTGGAGGTTGACCCTCCGGTGCATGCGGGTTATCGGAAGCTGGTCGAGCCGTTTTTTCTCCAACCCCGAACGCCAGAGTTTCGGGACCGGCTTGAGCGCTTGGCCTCTCGGCTCGTGAAGGCCTGCGCAGACCGTGGCACCCCTGTAGAAATCATTCACGATTTTGCAGTCCCCCTCCAATCCTACGCTTTGGCGTATTTGATGAATGTCAACGAATCCGAGGCGAAGACATGGATTAGCTGGGGGGTCCACGTTTTCAAGGTGGGGGATGGAACGTCAAAAGGCCCCCACATGGAGGCTTACTGTAACGCGATGTTCGACGCAGCCATCGCAAATCCAGGTGAAGATTTTTTTAGCATAGTTGGGACCGCCTCCATCGATGGACGGCCCCTGACACGTGAAGAAATGTTGGGCTACGCAAATATCATGTTTGCGGGCGGAAGAGACACGATCATCCAAACTGTTGCGGGTATCGTGCATTATTTTTCGATTCACCCAGAGGCCCTGCTCTGCATGCGCGAGCACCCAGAAGCAATTCCCACAGCAGCAGAGGAATTTTTCCGCGTTGTCACACCGCTCACACATATCGGAAGGGTCTGCCCCCGACATGCCGAGGTGCATGGGCATTCGGTGGAGGCGGGTGGACGCGTGTCACTGTGCTGGGCTTCAGCGAACCGGGACGAGGAATTTTTTGAATCACCCGATGACGTCCGACTGGATCGAAAACCGAACCCTCACATCGCGTTTGGATTTGGTCCACATGTCTGCCTTGGTGCGCACCATGCGAGGGCGGTCATGCGAGCGCTGATCAAGGTGCTGGCCAACGATCTTACCGGCATCGAATTCCATGGATGTAAGGAACACCTCGAGAAAGAGGTGGATTATACCCGGAGTGTTGGATTCGACGCTCTGCAAGTGAGTTTTCTTCGCTGACGGCGGTTTTTGGTACCAGTCCTTTTTTCTTGTCATTTTTTCGACCGATGACTGAAAAAAAGCAAAAAAATGGACTGACCCCGAACCGAGGTCCGAAGGTTAACCTATTGGGCTAAACTGTTACGTCAGGGGGCAGGTGCTCGCACCACTGAAGGCGGGGGCACATTCGCACCGACGTCCATTTTTGGACCGCCTGGTTTGCGTTGGAAATCGCCTTCGGCCGGGTTGATAAACAGGGCGTTCAGATCGGTGTCCACCACGCAGTCTTTGCCCATAAAGCGATCCTCAACCTTGCGGGTAAAAATGTTGTTTTCAATGATTCCAGGTAGATCTTGGCCGAGGCCATCGAGGATATTGTTTCGAATGACCAATCCCTCTGGCGAACTCGGCGTGCCTTTTTGTTGTCCAAAAATGGCGGCTGACCACGTTGCGTTTTTATCGGTGTTGACGAAGGTATTGTTCACAAATTCGATGTTTTTGAGTGTGCGTCCACCGACCTTCCCGCTGGTCCACATGGCCACCGCCACAGTGGATTTGCCGAGCCCGTCGATGACGTTGTTGCGAAACACCAAATTTTCCGCGCTGCGATTGATGGCGACTGTGTTCTGAATATAGTTGCCCTCGAGGCGGATATCGCGGCAGCCCTCGTATAGATTCACTGAGGAGGAATGCATGCCAAAGTGGTTGAGAATCACATTGTCTTCGAGCGCCCCATTTTTGGATTCGTAGTGGCGAATGCCCGAACCTGAGTTTGTATCCAGCCGGTTGCGGCTCAGACGGAAATTGCTCACCCGGTTTACGTAGATTCCCACCGTCCAGCCGGGGCAATGATGGATGAAACAATCTTCCACGGCCACCTCCTCGGCGTAGTTTAAGCTGATGCCTGCGTTGGCGCTGACAAATCGAACCTCGCAATCTGCTATCAGCAGATGGGCGGACTTTGAATCCCCTCGTCCCACGGACGCCACCGCTCCAGTTCCAGCAGCGTAGCGCTGGAGCAGAAAGCCTCTGACCTCGATATGGGAGGCCCCCTCATCAAACACAATGCCGTTTTTTAGCACCGGGTATCCGATGTTCACCGGCTGTCCATTTTTGAGGTTTTCGGGTAGCAAAAAGATGCGTGTTTTTCCATTCTCCAAGGACTGCAGGCACCACTCGCCAGGCGTTTCGAGGAATTTGGGAGAGTTGTACAAAGCATACTTGGTGGTGGGATATGTTGTGCAGGCAAAATGAGGGGTTTGAAGCCGATTCGTGCCTGGTTTGTAGTTTGTCACCCTCGAGAAATACACGTGGTTGTTGCCGCCATGAACGCCGACAAACATGCTGTCATACCACTTCGGATCTTCTTGGGTGATTCGCTCCTCGTCCTGAATGACACTAAAAACTTCGTGTTGGATGATGTTGGTTCCGTCCGGCGTGAACGCCGCGAGTTGCTGCAACTTTGTCCAGACGGGAGCCTTGGGGTCAGAGGTCAGCAATTGGAATGTGAGCTTTTTCGCCTCAATGGGACTTGGAAGGGCAAACCGCTGCATTTGGTTGTCACTCGCATTAACCGTGGCTTTAAGGACTTCTTTGTCATCAGCAAAAAACACAATGTGTTCCGGGGCTGGCGTGGTTGCCGGGCGAAACAGGGTGAACCCGATCTCGGCGATGGTGTCAGGTTTGGCCAGATCAACAGACACCTTTCCTCCATTCATTGGCTGGATCACTGGGGAATTTTTTCCTCCAAAGGTGATCGAGATTAACGGTGCGGTCCGATTTCCAACGGTGCCTTCTTCATAATAAATTTTGTGCGGGTAGCTATCGGCGAGTTGGTGGGGCGCTACATAAAAATCATCAGGAATGTCAGGGTAAAAATCGTCCTTGGGTTTCGGCTGCTGTGCAATTGGCAAGACCTTCCGCTCACCATCAATCAGGAAGACGCGTTGCCACGGAGCTTGACGGGTCACGTTGTTGTCACGATGAAGCACAAAGCCCTCATGGTTGAAATTGCTGGATAGATCCACATCGAGATCTGCAAACATGATCTCTTTCCAACGGGGGTTGCCCAGCACCGCATCTGCGGACTCTGCTTGCTTCCAATCGCTGATTGTCTGCGCTCCATCGAGAATGGCGCGGCCTTCACCAAACGTCCCGGCAGAATTTCCGTCCAATATGATTGGATTATCCTTTGTGCCAGACACCAGCAGTTCGATTTCTCCGAAGTAGGTCACACCGCCTTTAAAAAGAACCGTATCTCCCCCAACGAGGGTGACCGCTTTGGGATTGTCCGTCGCATTTTTATCACCAGGGCTATGCTTCCAAGCCGTTTGAGGCGAAAGCCCATCGGCTTGGTTATTTCCTCCGGCAAAATCAATGTGATAAGTGGCAGCAATGAGGGGATATGTGAGGCCAATGCTGAGGAAGAGTGTGGCCAGGCACTTCGAGAAGGCTAAACGAGTGGGGTGATATAAATGCATGTCAGGGGATGTGATGGGATTAGAATATGTTAGGACTTTGGAACTATGATCAGGTGATTTCACCATTCGAAAAGCAGTTCACCCGTCACATGGGGCAGCATGACCAAAGGACCCCATGGGGAGTCCTCGATTTTGGTGGGGTGAGTCTGGTCCAAGAAGTAGGGAAAGATAGGGTTGAGGACAACGCGGAGCGCGTCCTCGGTTTCGGGTTCGGGGAGAAACCGAACCGTGGCATTTTCCAAGCCGCTGAGGAGGTAACGCCGCCGGACTTCTGGCATGCCTGGGTGGAGCAATCGGGCGCGGATGGTGCCTGAGGTCTGTCCTTCAACAAACCATCGGCATTCCCGTTGCCCGGCTGGCCCATGAGGAATCACTGTGTGCCCCTCAACGATCGTGTTGTTGCCGGGAACAAAAAGCGGTGCCCCAAGCGGTGTGGTCAGGGAGAGATCGACATGGGGAGCTGGAAAAAAATTGCCGGCGATCAACGCATTGCGGTGTCTGTGAAGCACAGTGAATGGAGCTCTTGCGTCCTCATTTTTTCGGTTGATTTGAATTGACCAACCCAGTGCACGGAGAGCCTGAATCGCGAAACGTTCGCTGGGAAAAAATTTTGCCCGCGGCAGAGGTTTCAGCAAAGGGCCAAGAATTGGTTTGGGGTTGGCAGGATGAAATTCGGCGGTGGTGAGTGAGCCTCGAAGCCAAGCCCAACGTCCCCCGGACACCGTCTTGTGCACAAAACCGGCCAAGCGTTCTTTGCCATCACACTGCGCTGAAACTGACCAGAGATTGTTTGTTACGGATGTGGTTGCTTCTCTCCAGGGTCCGCCGGAGAAAGTGCCTGTATGACGGATCACACGGGAATCCTTTCCCAGCAATTGGAAGTCTCCTTCCAGAGGTTCGGCAAGCTTCATGCCGAGCGCGGCTGTCAGTTCTGAATCCGCCTCTAAAGGGCCATAGAGCAAAACATCGCCCCCGGATTTCACATGTGCCAGCAGAGCTTTTTCGTGCGCAGAGTTGGGACGTGGTACAGGCGACACGGGAATAACGCCTAATGGCAAACGCCCAGCTTGGACGGCCTCCGCAAACTCTCCGGCATCGGCCACCTGATTGAGAGGAACACCTTCATTAATCAGACTTCGCGCAAACCAGTCTCCAAAGATGGGCAACTCGGGACGTGAGGGGCCGTCACCCAGGACGTAGTCATGGAAATCATCAAAGGGATAAACCCACACGAGAGGGCCTGCGCCATCAGGAACGAACTCACGCACGCGCAGCAGTTGTGGGATGACCTCGTTGGGGACCTGCGGGGGAAGGCGACCGAAAGAATCATCCACCGAAAGAAAAGCCACATCGCAGGGTGGTTCCGTCGTGCCATCAGCTTTCAAGCGGGAAACGGCACCCGGAAGCACAAGTTCATGGGCAGAGCGTTCGAAGCGATCCAACCAAGGACTATTCATCCACCATGGGTCATGGATGTAGAATCGAAACCGATATCCCTCTCCCGGCCTTTGCGCAATCCGGGCCATCCAACCGCTGAGTTCGACACCAATGTCTTGGTCGATGGAGGCCCATGGCGAGTTGACGGGCGCATCAACAGCAAAATCCCCGGCATAAATAGCTCGCAAAGGAGAAGCGTCCGAGGAGAGATCCGTACCGACACCAAAGTTGGTTCCTCGCGTTCGAATTCGGTATTTTGTGGGGAGTTCACTGCGCAGATGTTCCCAGAATTTCAGAATCCTGGCTGAGACCCCCGCAGCGTTGCTTTGATCGAACTGCAAGCCGTCAAAGACTTGGCCAACAAGCGACCATGGTTCCAGACCAAAACCAAAACCATTTGAGAGCCACAAGAAATCCAGTCCACAATCCTCAAAAAACCGACGGGTTTGCCGCCCCAAAAACGCGCCGAATGGTGTGCCAGCGGGTATCCCCTGCGGGTACCCGGCATAGGTCCTTGAGTCAGCTTCCAAGACCGCTTCACAGGATATAAATTGACCGCCAAAGAGTGCGCCTTTGCCAAGAATTTCGCGATGCCATTCGTACTTAAACTTTGATTTCGCAAACTCCGGCCCGATATCGAAGATATCCCCCACAAGAATCCGTTTGCCGGTCACTTCTGCGCCAATGCTTTTTAGAGCGGCAACAAGACCTGCCAACCAAGCATAGGAAAACTGAGCAGGGTTGGGACGATAGAGATACCCACGCTGATGGGTGTCTTTTCGCTCGGGGTCCAAGGCAGCGACATTTCTGCCAATGCCTTCATGGTCGGGATCAGGATTCGAAGAGCGCTGACCCTGAGGCCAGTGATGAGGGTTCGCGGTTCCGATATAACGCGCCCATTCCATTTCTTGGGCCAAATTCCCCGTGTATTCGAGGATCTCGCTCCCATCCCCCAGCAAGAGCATCACAGAAATGGAATCCGCATATCGCAAAAGCGGCAGCCACTGCGTGAACAACTCCCGGCAAACGCCATCGCGAGTTTCATCACTATTATCCCAAAATGGCTTGAGACTTAATTCCAACTGCACATCCCGCAACGCGTAACCGGTAGGAACAGGTGCTTGCGGAATCGATGAGGGAAAGGGGCGGGCTTCGGGGGTTAACATAGAAGAATTTTTGATCTTCTCATGAGATAGATGCCTGTTCAACGAAAAATATCATTGCTTTGATATTTGGGAGCGCCTCACCAATTATTGTTTGGCAAATATCGGGGGCTCGGGGCGGAAATTTTAATATCTCCATGGGGGGTAGGCTTAAAAGTGGGGGGCTTCTTTTGGGGGAACGCTGGCCCCGCGCCTGCGGGGCCGTCAACTCTTCGTTGCCTCATCTTTTCATCACACATCTCCTTGGGAGTTGATCTCAATGGTGTTGGGCCAATACCAACCTATGCGGGTGTTCTGACGTTATTTATAATCGCGTGCGTCGAGAACTTCACCTGTCATCGTGCCCTCCACACTTGCCGCGTACGCCCGTGCCACGGCTGACGCCGAGAGGCCGGTCGAGGGATCACGTCCCAGCGCCTCCAGTGTCTCAGAGACCCACGGTGGGGACACCGCATTCACACGGATTGCCTTTGGCATTCCTAAAGCCGCAGCCCACCCCAAGAACCTCATGCCGTTCCGAGAGGTTTCGTGCGATTGCCTGGCCGATGGTGCCGGTTGCTCCAATAAGAATAAGACGCATGGGCTTGATACTGCCTGTTCATGTGCTGGAAATTCAAGCTTCCAAACCACAGTCCCTCAGCCAAGGGTGCGATGGAAGGTCTGCGCCAAACGCATCTGGAGCTGACGCTCAAGTTGAATGACATGTCTCCCAAGGAACAGATCGATGCGCCGAAAGCCGGGGACATCGATGTGGCCCTGACCGGGCAGGAAGGGGTGATTGCCTCCCGGGACTTCCACAGCCTCAAACTGCGTTCGTTAGGAGTCTGCGCGGCTCTGGCATTCATCGATCCACTGGCCGGCACGAAGCGTCTCGCTTTGAAGGACCTCAGGGAGCGCCGCCAAATCTCTGTGAAGAAACCATCGCACCAAACTCTCACGCTCCAACCCACCAGGCTGCAAGGATTGAAAGGGGAACCGGAG
>JBGTLQ010000372.1:0-2947 GCA_041744075.1 Terrimicrobiaceae bacterium | reverse complement strand
GGGAGACGATCACCATCGCTGGCCCAACCGCTACTTCACCAAACTTGGTCTCTACTGCCTGCTGGAAGCCAAGGTCACGGAAATCACCAATCTCCGATACGGAGCAAACCACTGACTGGAGAGCCGTGTGCGGGAGATCTGGTTCGGAGGGGGGAGCGGGGCAAACCAATGCCCCGTTCCTACCTCTATCCATCAAAGGGGCGCTTCGCGCTCGCGCTAGCTCGTTCTTTCTTGGGTAGGGTCGGGCAGTCCCTTGCCCGCCCACTTTTTGCTTTCCAAATGCGAGCTTCCGCTTACCCCCGACAATCAACCGCACCCACTTTTAATCACACCTTTTGCCGCTGACCGTGAAAAGAAACTCTTGGTTCTTCACGCGTAAAGTTTATCTTGATGAGAATTCATCAGATTGAATTCTTCCTCAGAGTCGTTCAAGTAGTGAGGGCGCTGGGGATTTTCATGAGTAATAATTCGGCTGCTCGTCTTTCACAAGCGTGGTAGTATTGCAGCATGCACGGCGCGTTCAAAAACCACAAATGGCTGTGGGTCCTTCCCCTGGTGATAGGAGTTTTGGGCTTTTTGGTGTTTTTTGGGCTGAAGCAGGAAGCCCCCGATGCTGTCTTACCGCATTCAGTGGAGCAGGCATCCTCGGACACTGGCAATATGTCTCGGGTCGCTTTCCCCGAAGCTAAAACCCCGAAAGCTTTGCCAGGCTTGGAGTCGGCGGCCTGCGAAGCCCCGGCCATGCCAAATGAGTGGGTGGTGAAATTCCCATCAGCCGAGGAACTGGAAGCCTTTTTGGCGCAGGTCATGAAGCTTGGAGGCCGGGTGTTGGGCGTGATCCCCCGATTGGGTATTGCTCGTATTGCGTTTGATTCGGTTGAGCAAGGGAGGGCCATTCGCGACCTTGTGCCGTCCACGGCAGCTGCTGACTATAACTTTCTGGTCACTGTTCCTGACGCACCGAATCCTTCAAGCGATCCGGGTGGTCCCTATCTTGGCTTTGGATCGGAAGCCCTCACGTGGTTGGGAGTGCCTGCTGATAATTCCCAGTGGGGCGCCGGAATCAAGGTGGCAATTTTGGATACAGGTATTACCGACGTTCTAGGTCTGTCCTCGCAAGGGATCCAGCAGGTGGACCTTGTGGGATCACCCCCAGGCAATCCAGACGGTCTGCTCCATGGCACCGCGGTTGCCTCCATTCTTGGTGGGTCGTCAGAGAACGCGCGCGGCATGGTGCCCGGGGCGGAACTGCTCAGTTATCGTGTCCTTGACGATTCTGGCACGGGAAACAGTTTCACCACAGCCCAGGCCATTGTTGCTGCAGTGGACGCGGGCGTTCGAGTGATCAGCATGAGCATTGGCACAGCCTCTGACAATGCCGTGCTGCGTGACGCTATCAATTACGCGTTTTCCAATAATGTGGCGGTTGTGGCTGCTGTTGGAAATGACGGTATTGGCTCGGTCTATTACCCCGCCAACTATCCCGGAGTTGTTGCCGTGACTGCCGTAGATGCCAATGGTCAGCGCGGTAGCTTTTCCAATTATGGCTCGGGGGTGACCATTGCCGCTCCGGGGGTGGGGGTTAAGACACCATGGGTGAATCAACAGGCCTTTTCGTTTAGTGGGACCTCAGCTGCGGTTCCCTTTGTGTCAGGGGCCATGACGATGCTGCTTTCGGAAAACCGGAATCTCACCACGTCCCAAGCCGCTCAAATTCTGGTTGCCTATTCTGACGATGCCGGAGCCGCTGGCAACGATCCATTTTATGGGGCAGGGATTCTGAATATGAATCGCATCCTCACCCGCAATCAGCCAGGTCTCCACGACATTGCCATCGCTGATTATTACTATAACCCGCAAGATTTGAGCACCTCACAAGGGACGGTTCCGGTTCAAGTCACTGTTCAAAACCGTGGAACTTCGACCCTTTCCAGCGTCTCCTTGGATGTGGTCAAGAATGGTCAAACTCAACGCACTTACTTTAATTCCATGCCAGCCGGCAGCGTGCAGAGCCAAACGATTGCTGTTCCTGCCTCTGTCGTGCGCTCGCAAAGTGGGGCTGTCATCCAGTCGAAGGTGCAAACCATTGGTGTCAATGACGCAAACCCGGCAAATAACAATCGGTCTATGACTTTGCGATGGAAGGAATAAGTGTAAAAACGGGGTGTGATTAATAGTGGGTGATGTTTATGAGTTCGCCCTAGGTGGATCGCGATCTCCGAGCGCGATTGGAGAAAGTGGCGGCGGAGCCGCGTAGGATTTGTCATCGTGCGGTGGAGCGCCCGATCCACCTCACCCACTTTTAACAACCCCCGCCAAGACGAAAGGGTGTGGCTCGGTGGTGACAAAATTGTTTTGGGTTTTGTCGAACTACGGCATCCTGAAACGACATTTTTATGTGACGGAGATTCCCTTCGCCACAAAACCAAAACTTAAATAAAAAACACCTATGCAATACGCACTTCTATTCACCGAATCTTCCAAAGACTTCGCAACGCGCAATGACCCCGAAAAAGCCCCGGCCTACTGGGCCGCGTGGTCTGCTTATTCCGAGACTGTGGCCAAGTCAGGAATCATGGTCAGCGGGGCCGGCCTTCAGCCACCGGAGACCGCCACCACATTGCGGATTCAAGATGGCAAGCGTCAGGTCCACGACGGACCTTATGCGGAATCCAAAGAAATGTTGGGTGGTTTCTTTGTGATCGATGTGCCGGACCTGGATGTGGCCTTGGAGTGGGCGGCCAAGGCTCCGTCCTCCAGCTACGGATCCACAGAAATTCGGCCGGTCCTCGAACCCAATAACTGAGTCGTCATGATGGTATCCCGTGCACGGAGGTCAGCATGAAGGATGAACCTTCATCCTATCAAGCGGCTCTCTCCGCTGCACGGGATTCCTACTCGCAACTTCTCGCGTTCCTCATTCCCCGTGCTGGCGGGGATATTGCCA
>JBGTLQ010000371.1:0-12696 GCA_041744075.1 Terrimicrobiaceae bacterium | reverse complement strand
AGGTATGAGGCCGGTGCGTACGGGGCTGCGAGCGATCTGGAAGCGATGCCCAGTTGGGGAAGGTGCTTGTATTGAATCCCAATGCCCTCGCAGGCATGACTCAAAGTGCTTTTGGAAAATCCATATTTCCGGCTCAGGGGGTTTCGCCGCACATCACAAGGAGCGTAACGCCTGCCTTCAGCAGCTGATTGCTTGAATCAATAAGCAGCAGCTCTATCCTTTGAGCATCTCGTCCACCATGTTGTGGAAGGAGTTCCGAAGCCGCCTTCCAAGGCGGCTTCAGCTTTTTCTGGGTTAACGTGCCTGGCGTTGGAGATTTTGAACAAAAAATAATTGTGCACCCGGCTGGTGCACTATTGGGAGACAGGTTTTTGCGACTTTACCAATTGTGCAGCGGGCTGCTGCACAATTGGCATTCTCCCTCCAAGCCTCGGCGACCTGAAAAGCATGCTCGCACTTCGCCTGCCGACTTGCCCCTGCGAAGTCCAAGGATTTATTCGCTTAATATCTGCAGAAATGTCGGCTCTCGAGTCCGGTCATCGGAGCGTGTATTTCACTGAAACACGGCTTTTCAACGCCGGTTAAACCCATCATTTTCCTTTAATGGGTGCGGCGGTGGTGGCGTTTTGTCTTTTCTGTGCATCCGCTTCTGGGGTGAGATCGAGGTATTCGAATTGCCCTTGCCGCAGGAGGGTTTCCTGAGCTCCTTCCGCAAGCTTCTTGGTTTCGCTATTATCCGAATTACTGCCCCTTAACAAAATTGGTTTGAGATACTTGGTTTGATATGTCCAGCGAAGCTCTTGGGAGTCCTTCGATAACAGGGCATTTAAGATTTGCAATGATGCTTGCAGCCGCACCGGATTTGAGGAGATTTCCTCCAGAGTCTTGATGGTGAATCCGGCTCCAGGCGCTTTCTCAAGGTGTTTAATGGCGCGGAGAATTCGATCATGCCGCCAATCGAAAGGAAGGCCCTCGATGCCGAGCCAATCAATGAAAGCGGATAGTTCGCTTTTCACATTCGAGGGGTCGATTCTTTGTGATGCCAATTCTTGCTCAATGCGTCCGAACCGTCGGTCCCACAGTTCGCAAACCATTTTGTGGAGACGACGGAGTTCTTCGGTGTCTGGTGATTCGGCGAACACTCGCGAAATATGCCAATCTCCAAGATCCCTGACGACTGAACCGAAATACCGGGTCGCCCGAAAAATTCATGTTCCTTTACGGAGGAGTTCTCTTGGGTTACGGTTAGCGGGTTAAATGAGCGTCCTCACACAGCGGCTACTGACAGAAATTGAGTCCGCCCCGGAGCCTGTCCAGGCCGAGGTGCTCGACTTCATTTTGTTCATAAAAGCCAAGTATTCCAATGGGGTCATTCAGCGGACTCCTGGCGTTTGCGGTGGGGAAGCCTGCATTGGGAAAACCCGCATTGCAGTCTGGATGCTTGAGGAAGCCCGTCGCCAGGGTGCGGTAGATGAGGAGCTACTCGAAGATTATCCCGCTCTGTGTGGGGCCGACCTTGCCGCCGCATGGGCCTACGTCGAGGCGCATCCTGAGGAAATTGAAAGCGCGATTCAGGCCAATTTTGCTGCGTGATGGCGAGGCTCTATTCGAACGAGAATTTTCCTCTCCGTGCCGTTCTGATCCTTCGGGGGTTGGGACATGACGTGCTTACCTCTTCTGAGGCAGGCCGTGCCAACCAGAAAATCCCCGATGGCGAGGTGCTCGACTTTGCCAAGACGGAGTCTCGCAGTTCAGCGGTTGGTCCGCCTACGCGCCATTCGGCGACTCCGGCGGGACAGACTTCGCTCTACGCTGCGCTGCGAGCGAAGTCTGGAGGCGAGGGGAGTCGAACCCCTGTCCCTGAAGATTTCAGCCAAACCGTCTACATGCTTATGCGATTATTAGATTCGGAGGGTAGCTGCGAATCGCCGCGCCACCCCCTCCTAAGCGTCCACGAAATCGAATTCACTGACCACCGCGGTCGCACCGGTGTTCAGCCAGCCTGCTGGCGTCGAGTCGGTGGCTAGCAGGCGTCGCCACTTCCTCGTCACGGCTCAATTAGGCCGCGAGAGCGAGATTTTCGGAATCTGCAGTTATTTTTTTGATTCGATTTTTAACGAGGCCAACGAATCATCCCCGGCATGCAGGCCCGGCATCGAACTTCACGTCGAAGCCAGTACGCCCCCATTAAGAATTCAACATGGCCCAGGCACCTGAGAAGATCAAGGGAAACTTAACGTTGAGGCATGCGGGGCAGATGCCCTTGCCGAGGAAGTGGTTGATTTTGAAGAGCTGGCCCCGCAGGCGCGGGGCCAGCGGTCCCAGAGTTTTGTCGTGAGTGCGATTTAGCTATGGGATGCCGCCAAGCGGATTTCTTCAGGGGAGATTTCTGAAATTTTGCTCAGCTTGGCGAGTTGGGTCTCTGCATCTTTGGAGATGGCGTGGGCAAGTTTTACAGTATTTTTATCGAAGGCGTGGCAATTCTCGGCTTCCTCAGTCACCAACTGCATTTGATTCAAATAATTTCGAAGGATGTGGTTTGACGCTTTGACCGTTTCCATAAAAACCCGGTGACGTTCTTTTTCCTGAGCCTCCTGTTTCTGAAACGCCCTTTTGGTAATATGTCTAATGAACAGGGCTGAAACGAGAACGTAGAGGCAACCTTTGATAGATTGGAGGATGGTCAGGTAGGCGGAGTCCGGGGAGAGAATCAGCAGCGCACTGTCGGTGATTAGGATCCACAACACTCCAAACAGAAGATACAAAAGAGTGATTTTCCAATATGGTTTCATAAAGCACCCTTCTTTCGTGTGGATTCACGCAGAAAGACAAGGGATTGGCAAGGAAGAGTGCCCTGGGAATGACACAATTTTAGGAATTCGGGAGTTGAGATTGCGCCGGGCAAAAAAAAACGGCATAGTTTCGGTTCAAACGTCGTGAATTACTCCCTTACCGCAAAACCGGCTGTGCCTGGCCCGAGCATTCGATATGTTTCATCACCCCCTGAGGAAATCACCGTACGGCTCGGGGAGTTAAAGCTTCCTGAGCGGCTCAAGTCCTCGAAATTTGACCCGGAAAGGGCCATTTCCCTTCGGTGTGCCGAGGTGTTTGCCACTCCTCAGCCAAGCATTGATGTCGCGCATTTGGCAGAGATTGCGCCTGAGGATATTGCCCCCGATTTCCTTCACGCAGGGACGATCCCAATCAATGCTGCTCTGCTCGCGTTGCGGTTCCAGTTTCTTCAGAGCATAGAGCAAATTGAAGCGCCTGTGGTTGAGTCGGTTGCTGCACCAACCGAGGAGATTCCTGTTCAGGAACCACTTCAAGAAATCTCGCAAGAAGGCTCCCCCCTGCCGAGCCCGATTCCAGACGACGCGGAGGTTGCCCCAATGACCGACACCCCGGGGGAGGTTACGTCTGCCACGTCCTTCCAACAAAAAATCGAAGAGCCTCCCATAAACTTGGGCAGCGATGTCGCACCGGCTCCGCCTGACATTCCGCCGCCACCCGCTGTCGCAGATCCCCCACCTGAGGAACCAGCGGTTTCGGCAGCTCCAGTCGCAGAACGCCCGGCTCAACTTATTTCTTTGCCTCCAACTCCTGCCCCCCCACCCCGTTCTGGTATGACAGAGGCGGCTCCAGCAGACTCCAAGGCTATCCCCCGGCCTCGCCCGACGGCACGAATTCCAGACAAACGAACCATTTTTAACATCCTGCCTGCACTCCGACGTCAGAGCACCATTCCCAAACCGGTTGCTCCGCCTGCTCCTGAGCCTGTGGAACCTGAACCCACACCGGAAGCGCCAGTGGCGGCAGATGACACCAGCTTAAAAACACCGGAGGCGGTTGTGCCAGAAGCCTCGGAGCCAGCAGTTGAGGAGGCGTTCCAGCAGGAGGCCGCTCCATCTGTGGAAACTGACATTCCAGAGTCCTCTCTGCAGGAAGAAGCCCCAACTCCTGAGCCAGCGGAGCCACCGATAGAGGCAAAGGCTCCCGAGCCGGAACCTCTGGTCTCCACGGCTCTCCACACTGAGCACCTTCCCCCCACAGCGCTGAAACGCGCGCACGGGTCATCCCCTGAGTTGGAGTCCGCGCCGGATGAAGGGCTTTCCTCACAGGATCGGTTGCAGGAAATTTTTATGACCGAGGAACACCTCACCCTCGAACAGGTCCTCAAGCTCTGCGGAGGTTTGCCGGGCATCCGCTCCTGCATCCTTACCAAAGGCTCCTCGGTGCTCTCGACATACAATGTCCCGGATGGCATCGATCTGGTATCCCTCACAGGCAATGCCTCTGCCATGCTGGATGCAATGAGGGCTTCCTCGATGCGTATGGGTCTGGGAGCGATCCCTGCCGTGACCGTGCATTCCGAGAAGGGTCCTGTCAGCTTCTTCCATTCTGATGACCTGGCCATGTTGATCATTCATGCGGATCGCGGGTTTATTCCCGGGGTACGAGAAAAACTTCATGACGTGGTGGTGGCCCTCGGTCAGTCCAATCTTCCCCTTCCGTTGGAGGGTTCATCAGATAAGTGATGGGCGTCTGTTCCCAGAGTATTTACGACCATGCTTGATCTTATCCAAAAAGGTGGCCCAATCATGTGGATTGTTCTGCTTTGCAGTATCATCGCACTTGGGATTTTTTTTGAGAGGCTGATTTTTTTTCATCGGGCTTCGATCCATGTGTCTGACCTGCTGCGCGGGCTCACCAATCTGTTGAGAAAAGGCAATTTTGGTGAGGCCTTGCATGAATGCGCTGCGACCCCCGGACCGGTCGCGAGAGTGGCGCATGCGCTTATTCTGCGTCACGAACTTCCCCGCGCCGAGTTGAGGGATGTGGCTGCTGAGGCAGGGCAATTGGAAGTGCCGCGATTGGAGAGAAACCTGCCCTTGCTAGCCACGATTGCCTACGCCACGCCCCTGCTGGGACTTCTGGGAACTATCCTTGGGCTGTTGCAAACATTTCAAATCATCACAGCCCAGGGGGGTAATGCGACAGCCACCGACATTGCGGAAGGCGTGTATTGGAGTCTCCTGACTTCTGCGGCTTCGCTCACGGTGGCGATCCCCGCCTTTGTGGCACACAGCTTTCTCTCGGCCCGAGTGAATGATTTTCTGAGGAACATGGAACGCACCGCGATTGAACTTCTTGCCGTCTTGGATGAGATCCGCTGCAAGGAGGGGCAGTCATGAAACTCAAACGCAGTGCGGGTGTGAGTCCGGTGCTGCTTTTTGCGATTCCAGCCATCCAGCTACCTCTTTTGCTGATCTTTTTTATTCTGCTTGGAGCCTCCTATTTGTTGCAGCCCGGGGTCTCGGTGTCCCTTCCTGACTCTCCATTTGTGCTCTCGCCTCAGAAATCCCCCCAAGTCGTCACTGTGGCGCCGCCGCCATCATCTGCCATTTTTTTTGATAATCGTCAGACCGACCTGGAAGGTTTGCGGGAGGCCTTGCAGCCCCTTCGGGGTCGTTCTCAAACCATTGTGATTCGGGCGGACCGACGGGTGATTTATGATCGCGTTGTCGCTGTGATGAACACCGCATTAGAGTTGGGGTTTCCGGTTGTTTTGGCAACCAATGAGGAGGCCGGGTTGCCGTGAACGCCGGGGAGCGGTTGTCGATGGTCTTCGATTGGCCCTCGCGTCATGCCGTGCATGTTGTCCTTCCGGCGATGATGATTGTTTCTGTGCTTCTGCATGGGGTGGGTTTGATGGTTTTTCAGCTCAAACCTCCTGCTGAGCCGGTCTCCACCCGCCGATCCGCCTCCGTGTTTTTTCTATCACCGACAGCTGCGGACACCGGCAAAATCCTGCCTATGATCGCTTCGGCCGATCCCGCACTCTTTTCAGCTGCTACCTCTGAAGATCGCGACATTTGGCTGCTGCCCAGTTCGGATTACTCCCCATCTTTCGATGGGCTCCGTCCGGAATTTGCTTCGCTGCCGGCAGAACCACATGCCGATCCACCTTCTCTTCTTTCCTTCGATGCCGTGAGGGCAGGAGATCGTGGGACCAAAAAGTATCTTGAGCAAAAGGCACCTCTTCCCACAAAAATCGTTTTGGAGGGGGATCACGCCGGTATGGAGTTTGAGATGGCTCCGGGCATTTCCTTCGCCGCACCTGAACGCAAAAACCTGTTTCCTTTGGAGTTCCTCATTGCGAGTGGACCCGATGGACGCCTCCTTCATGCCTTCCCTTTGGTCTCCTCTGGAGATGAACAAATTGATCGTGCGGCGCTAAGAGGGTTGATGGGGGGACATGTCAAAATTCCCGCAGCTTCCTCCAAGGAACTCCTCTGGGGGCAGGCCACTTTTCTCTGGGGGGCCGATATTCAGCGGATTCCTACGCAATGATACGCGTCGAATTACCTTGGCTGTTCTTTTTCTATCTGTTTGTTTTTCTTGCGGTGATTTTTGCTGTCTGGATATCTTTCGAGATGGCCAGACGATTCCGTGAGACCCAAGCACTGAAAGACAAAACTCAGTGCCGGGCCTGCGGGCTCATTTATCGCTATCCAGATTCCAACGCGCCCTCGGGCTGCCCACGCTGCGGAGCACGCAACGAACACCTCAAAATCAACATCTTCTGACCTCCTTCAAACCTCACTTCTCACATTCTCCAAATCCCTGCCACGGCAACATGATGAATTTTTTCATTGCCAAGTGCTTCGCCATTTCCGTGACTACCCAATCTTCCAAATTCTGAAATCCAATCCATGAGCGAACGCAGAGTAGTAGTCACCGGCCTGGGCGTTGTATCGCCTGTTGGCAACGATATAAAAACATTTTGGAGCCACCTCACCGAAGGCCGGGGTGGAATCTCCCACTACACATGCTTCGATTCTGTGGTCCATGACTGCAAAATTGCCGGCGAGGTGAAGGATTTTGATCCCACGCCTTACTACAATAGCCCCAAAACCGCGCGCCGCACCGACCGCTTCACGCAGTTTGCCGTGGCTGCTGCCAAGTTTGCCTTGGAGGATGGAGGATTGGACCCTGCCACCACAGACAGAAATCGATTTGGAGTGATGATTGGCAGCGGCATTGGCGGACTCCGCAGCATGGAGGACGAGTGCAAACGACTCTTTGAACGCGGCCCGACCCGCACATCGCCTTTCACAATCGCCATGATGATAAGCAACATGGCCAGCGGGATCATCTCCATGGAGCATGGTCTCGGTGGACCCAACATGTGCATCGTGACCGCTTGCGCCACGGCCAACAATTCGATTGGCGAAGCTTGGAGAACTCTCAAGTTTGGCGATGCCGACATTTTTCTGGCTGGAGGCTGCGAAGCAACCATCACACCCCTCGGCATGGCAGGATTCGCGGCGATGAAGGCCATGAGCCTCCGTAACGATGAACCTGACAAGGCCTCCCGCCCGTTTGACAGAGACCGTGATGGCTTCATTATGGGAGAAGGCGCTGGCATTGTTCTTCTTGAGGAACTCGAACACGCCAAAGCTCGTGGAGCCCGGATTTATTGTGAATTGGCTGGTTATGGATGCACGGCGGATGCGTTTCACATGACGCAACCCCAACCTGAAGGGGAAGGTGCGGCACGGGCGATGCAAATTGCCATGCGCCATGCGGGGGTCAATCCCGAGCAGATTGATTACATCAACGCCCACGCCACTTCCACGCCGCTCGGGGATATCTGCGAAACCAAGGCCATCAAACTCGCCCTCGGTGAGCAGGCCTACAAAACGATGGTCAGCTCCACCAAATCAATGACCGGTCATTTACTCGGTGCTGCTGGCGGTGTCGAATTGGCAGCCACGGCTCTCGCTATCAAACACAGCATCATTCCCCCAACGATCAATCTCGATAACCCCGATCCCGAGTGTGACCTCGACAATGTGCCCAACGTGGCCCGCGAGAAAAAAATCCGCGTTGCCATGAGCAACTCCTTCGGTTTCGGGGGCCATAACGCCACTTTGGTGGTCAAAGACTTCGCTGAGTAGTCGGCGGGTGGAGTGAGCAGGTATCACGATGGTGGATCGTGACCTCCGGGCACGATGGCAAGGGCTCCGCAAAGCGGCACTTTAACAAAACCGATTTTGTCGCGAATGGATTTCTCATCGTACCAAGGATGGCCCGATCCACCTTGGTTTTCAGAAAATCAGGAGACGGTTTTCTGAGCGGCGTCTGATCGCAATTTAGCTCGCATGACCTCCAAGGGAGCGGGGCGGTTGAACCAGATTTCAAAAGACAAGGCCCCTTGATGGAGCAGCATCGTCAGGCCATTGGCAGCGCGGGCTCCCGCCGCTTCAGCATTCACTACCAGCCGGGATTTTCCTCCGGCATACACCATATCCATCACCAAAAGATTGGGAGTGAGCAGCGAGGCGGGGACCGGCGAGGGGTCGGTTCGTTTCATGCCGACCGGAGTGGCGTTGATGATGATATCCACTTGTGGGATGTGCTCGCGTAAGGCCTCGGTTGTGAAAGGAATTGCCAGCAACCGCTCAGCAGGACCAACCAGCCGGTCACTTCGAAAATACGGGGCAAGTTCTTCAGCGAGGGCGACACCCTTCTCTGGGCTGCGATTGGCCAGAACCAGCCTTTCGCAACCCTCCACGGCGCATTGCACGGCAGCAGCCCGCCCGGCCCCTCCGCCCGCTCCCAGCAATAACACTCGCAGGTCGCGCAAATCCACCAGGAATTCCTCCCTCACGGCTCTCACCAACCCTGGACCATCCGTGCTGAAACCAAGCAATTTGTCCCCATCGACAACAATAGTATTCACGCCTCCGCAGCGCGTTGCCACCTCATCGGCCTCATCCACAGCAGCCAACGCCGCCGCTTTGTGAGGAATTGTCACATTCGCCCCCACAAACCCCGCCTTGCCTATTGCCCGCAGAGCTTCCGGGAATTTCTCGGCGTCAGCATGAAGACGCACATACTGACCATTGATGCCACTCGCCGTCAGAGCGGCTGTCTGAAATCCCGGCGAAAGCGAATGCTCCACAGGATCCCCAAAAACACCAAGAATCGCAGGGGGCGTGAGATTTTTCAAAATCTCTGGGTGTCCGATGAGGTCGGCTGAAGAAATGGTTTCGGGCATTCGTGAGATTTAGCATTGGTCCCGTTGAAGCGCGAGAGGGGAATTTTGGCGATCCGTCCAAGAGATCCCGTCAACGGGGTGAATGTGACTCGTCTATCGAGGTGGCCCACGGGCATGGGTGAAGACCCAAAGCGGTAGAGGACAACCGCATTGCCTCGGGTGCTCCCGCACCCTTCGCCCTTACGGGCTGCCTTCGGCAGGCTATCTCCGGCCCTCCCGGTCCTCCGATTCCAAGATGCTTCGCGACATAGTGGGCCTTGGAATGTGCGCCAGCTTTTGGAGTGCGCGTGTCCTCTCGCGCTTTGGTTCGATCGACCTCACCCACTTTTTGTCATACTCAACAATAGCGTGCGTTTCAGATTTGTGTTTCTGCTTTCGACTTTTCCAAATATGACTCTCTCAAATATTCACTGCCATGAGCACCCAAGCCCCACCTGCCATGAATCATGTTTTTGTGGACTTTGAAAATGTGCAGACCGTGGATCTTGACCTGATTGGAAGCAAGGGCGTAAGCATCAAATTGTTGCTCGGAGCAAATCAGACCAAACTGAATCTCGACCTTGTTGAGAAGCTCATGAAACACGCGGCTTCTGTCGAGCTGATCCGTTTGACGTTTTCTGGCAAAAATGCGCTCGACTTCGCGCTTGCCTATTATTTGGGGCAGGCCGTGCTTGCTGACCCCACGGCTTATTTTCATATTGTTTCAAAGGACACAGGGTTTGACCCCCTGATCAAGCATCTCAAGAGCCGACATATTCACATCCGTCGTCATTGCGATTTCACTGAGCTGACCTTTTCCGCATCAACAAAACCAACACCTCCGCCCCAAGACGATCTTGAAAAGCGGGTGGTCGAACATCTCGCCAAAAATAAGGCCAGCCGCCCCAAACGCAAAAAGACCCTGGCTAGCCACCTCCTTGCCTTCGCTGGGAAATCCTGCACGGAAGGTGAGATTTTACTTCTGATCGAGAAGCTCGTGCAATCAGGCCAGCTAGGGATAGATGAGAAAAATGTGGTGACTTACCACATCTGATCCCAGATTTTATTCAATCCCAAGCGCCTTGAACTTCGCATCGACATGGCGGAAGTGCCGTTCCGGGGCGCAGGCGGAGGCAATTTCTTCGGAGCCCAAGTGCGCGGCGACTGAGGGTTCGGTGGCAAGGTTTTCTGAGAATTTTCCGCCTTCCTTCCAAGTTTTCATAGCGGCACGTTGGACGGCTTCATAGGCCTCGCGGCGTTCGAGGCCCCGTTCGGTGAGCATCAGGAGGGCAGACTGGCTGGCCCAAAGGCCGCCCGTGATGTCCATGTTGCGCTTCATATTTTCCGGGTAAACCTGCAAGCCTTCGACGAGGTTGCGGAGTTTTACGAGCATGTAGTCCATGAGCGTGCAGGAATCAGGGAGGATGATGCGCTCCACCGAGCTATGGCTGATGTCGCGCTCATGCCAGAGGGCAATGTTTTCCATGGCTGCGACGGCATTGCCTCGGATAACACGAGCGAGACCGCTGAGGCGTTCGCCGGTGATGGGATTGCGCTTGTGTGGCATGGCAGAGCTGCCTTTTTGGCCGGCGGCAAAATATTCCTCAACCTCGAGGACTTCTGTGCGTTGGAGATGACGGAACTCCGTGGCCCAGCGGTCAATCGACCCTGCAATGAGGGCCAACGTGGTGACAAATTCGGCATGACGATCCCGCTGCACGATTTGTGTCGAGAGGGTCGCCGGAATGAGCCCCAGGCTTTCGCAAACAGATTTCTCCACGGCGGGGTCCAAGTGAGCATGAGTGCCCACCGCCCCGCTGACCTTGCCCACACGGACGCGCTCGCGAGTTTGTTCGAGTCGCTCGATGGCCCGGCCAAATTCATCAAACATGAGAGCCAGCTTGAGGCCAAAGCTGATGGGTTCCGCGTGGATCCCGTGGCTGCGTCCAATCATGGGCGTGAACTTGTGCTCAATGGCCCGCGCTGCGATGGCCTTGCGAAGGGCATGCAGATCATCGAGCAAAATGGCCGTGGCCTCGTTCATTTGCACGGCGAGGGTTGTGTCCAAGAGATCGGACGACGTGAGACCCTGATGAATCCATCGCGAGGCCGGGCCAACATAGGTGGCCACATCTTCAAGGAAGGCAATCACGTCATGATTGGTCCGGCGTTCATTTTCACGGACTCGCTCGATATCAAAAGCGGCCTTCTCGCGAATCGTGACGGCATCCTCTTTGGGGATGGAGCCCAGTTCAGCCATGGCCTCACACGCAAGGATCTCGATCTCAAGCCAAATTTCAAGTTTGCGTTGCTCTTCCCAAAGAGCGCGCATTTCAGGTCGGGAATAACGTTCGATCACCGATGGAAATTACGCGGAGAGACCCCCGCCTGACCATCCTGAAATCCCAAAAAATAAAGGAGGCTTGCCAGCGAGGGGAGTCCCATTTCAAACTCCGCATGATGGAACACCATGTTTATTTCTGGTTGAAACCCGAATTCAAATCCCCCGCTGAGAGATCAATTTTTGAGAAGGCTCTTGCCGGACTATTCGAAATCCCCCTTGTCGAAGGCGGGCGGTGGGCGGTGCCCGCTGCCGTGCTGCCACGACCGGTCATCGACAATTCCTGGGACTATGCCCTCTCCATGACATTCCACTCGGTGGAAGATCATGATGCCTATCAGGATGATGCCGATCACCATGCCTTCATCGATGCCAGCAAGCATCGCTGGGAAAAGGTCCTTGTGATGGATTTGGCCTGAACCCACGACCATGATCCACAATGGTCTGATCCGCGCTTGGGAAAACCCCGAGGTCACTTCGCTGAACAAGCTCCCAGCTCGAGCGACCTTCTATCCATTCTCCACAGCCAGGCAGGCACTGTCCCGTCAGCGCGAAAGATCCCCCTTTTTTCTGTGTCTTGATGGGACGTGGCGGTTCCGGCTGGAGTCCAGCCCCGAGAAAGCGATCCGCAGCCTCACTAACAAATCCCCAACGTGGGAGCCCATTGAAGTCCCTGGCAACTGGGAAATGCAGGGTCACAACAAGCCGCAATACACCAATGTTCAAATGCCGTGGCCCAATCTCCCGCCGCATGTGCCGGGCGAGAATGCCACCGGGATCTACCAACGCTCGTTCAAAGTCCCTGCAGAGTGGAAGTCCCGCCGCACGGTGTTGCATTTTGGAGGGGCGACGAGTGTCCTTGCGGTCTATGTGGATGGTACCGCCGTCGGGCTCTCGAAGGACTCCTGTTTGCCAGCGGAGTTTGATATCTCTCCCCTGATCAAGCCTGGCAAAAAGCAGGTTCTCACAGCCATTGTGATCAAATGGTCGGATGCCTCGTTCATCGAGGACCAAGACCAATGGTGGCTTGCCGGGCTGCACCGCGAGGTTTTTCTGATCTCTACACCCAAAACGTTTGTTGCTGATTTTGTCGCACGACCCACGCTCGACGAGGATTTAAAAACCGCCAGATTGGATGTCTCGGTGCATGTGGGTCTCAGCGGGCCGGGCCCGATCCCCCAAGGCATCGGTGCCGAACTTCAGCTTTTTGATCCGGACGGCAAACCCGTTTTTAAAAAACCGGTCCGCGCCGCTTTGGAGACTAGGGAGATCCGTTGGTGCAACCAGCCCAACCATCTTCGCATCGATCTTG
>JBGTLQ010000370.1:0-6921 GCA_041744075.1 Terrimicrobiaceae bacterium | reverse complement strand
TTGAAAAGCGCTTCGGCGATGAGAACGGCGAGACCGAGTAGCAATCCGCCGACAATCGACATTTTGCCCATGTCGGCATTGCCGCTGCGGACTTGCCAGCCGCCATGAGCGATTACGACGACCGCGATGATGAAGAGGAATCGAGCGATGATCCCGAGACCTTCGGAAAGAGCGCCGTCCAGTGATGCTTGAGCGAGGATGAGTGTGTTCATACGGTCGCGATGCTGAACAAAAATTCACGGACACCTGCTCCCGTTTGGGAGCAACTTAACAGGCCGAAAATATAGAGCCCAAAGCGGGAGGTCTTCGCCATGCAGATGGCATCGTAGAGCCTTTTCGCACCGCGAATAAAATCGGGATAAAGCTCCTCCAGTCCGACGCCCAAAGCCCGCGAGATATACATTAAATCATCATCAGAAACGCACACGCGGCGGGCTTCGATTTTGGAAACTTTCCCACGCGTGGCCTCCTCCATCCCCAGAATCTGGAGTTTGATCGCAAGGTCGTTCTGCGACATTTCCCGGCGGCTGCGAAGCCGCCGAATTTCAGGTCCAATTACATTTCGGTTTCTCATGGCATGTTGCTTTGAGAAACCGCTCCACCGAGACAGCCAAGCTGTCAGGTGAAGTGTGGTGAATGTGTCCGAGTCAGTGACGAAACGGCAATTTGGAGCCGTTCGTCACAGCAGATTTGGCTGCCTGAGCGCGCTCTGAAATTTCGCGGCGGCACGACGGCCAAGCTGGACGGGCTTGGAAAATCCCCTGATTTTCACACGCACCTCGTCCTTTCCGATCCTGGAAATGGATTGGACTGCATCTACATTGATGATGAACGAACGGTGTGGCCGACAGAACATTTTCTTGGGCAGGATTTCTTCCCATTCCGTCATGCTTCGCCGCATGGTCAGCGAATCGCCTTCAATAAAACGAACGATGGAATAGTTTTCCAGGGCTTCGATTCCGGCGATCTCGGCCAGGAAAGTAAACCGCTGCCTTCCGTCGCCCCGAAGGTGAATTCTGTCATCCTCGCCGAATATCTGCGCGGCGGCGGATTGAGGCTGACGAACGATCCGTTGCAGTGTATGCGCCAATCTTTGCGGATCGACAGGCTTTAGCAAGTAGTCCACCGCATTGACCTCGAATGCCCGCATGGCAAAGCGGTCGAAAGCGGTCACAAAGATAATGGCGGGGAGCGAGTCGATTTTTGGTAGCAAATCAAAGCCCTCCCCGTCCTCCAATTGAACATCCAAAAACAAGAGATTCGGCTTTAGGTCGCGACAGAGTATAGCCGCGTTCGCCACAGAATCGGCCTCACCAATAACCCGAACATTGGAGTGCGCTTCCAGGAGCTCCCGGAGCACCTCTCTCGCGGGTGTCTCGTCATCGATGATCGCAGCGCGTAGCTCGGGAAGGTTCATGGTGTCGCGAACATTTGAATTTGAACTGTGACCCATCCATCGTTGCAGGAGATGTCGAAGTTGTGGAATTCGGGATATAACAATTTTAGCCGCCGCCTCATGTTTTCCAGTCCGATTCCTCCAATTGTTCCTGCTGGATCAGGTTCGATCCATTTTCCGGTGTTGGAGACCTCGATTTGCACCCCATTGGAATCGAGATTCATAACGACTACCCGAACCTTCAGCGGTCGAGGTGATGTTCGTCTCCCATACTTGATGGCGTTTTCCACCAAAGGCTGTATCATGATGCCTGGAACGAGCGCGTTCCGCGCATCAGCGTCAATGCGGCACTCGATTACCAGCTTTTCCTGAAACCTGGCTTTTTCCACAGCCAGATAGCTCACAATCGCGTCATATTCTTGCCCAAGCAGCACACGTTCACTATTCCGCGTTTCAAGGGAGTATTGGAGGTATGCCGAGAGGGCTCGAACGAGCGCCTTCAGGTGTTCCCGTGGCTTGCCTATTTCGGCTAAAACAGTATTCAGCGCGTTGAACAAGAAGTGCGGATTCATCTGCGCCCGTAGCATTTGAATTTCGAGCAATGCGAGTTTCAGCTTTCGCTGAATTCCCTCAATGGCATGACGAATACCGAAATAGAGAAAGCTCCAAGCGTAGAGAAGCCCCGCCCTCTCGTAGAAGAGACTGAATTCCATCCAACGAGTCGGAAAGATTTCTCCATTTACGGGAACAAAATCACGCATGATGGAAAAGAATGCACTTTGCGACAAACCGCCCAAGGTGCAGACAGCAATGATCAGTGCGGCCATTGCTACGAAATTGTCCGACCAGTAGGAGCGATAGATAGAGCGTAGGCCCACGGTCAGCAAGAAACTGCTGCCGTCGCGGACGAGGCAGAGGAACAATGCAGCGGAAAAGCTGCCCATGAGGTCGAGCTTGAGAGGAAAGCTCGCTATGATGAAGACCGCCCAACCAACGAGTTGAAATCTCCAGAAAATGGAAATTCGCCATTCGAGTTTCCAAAAATTAAATGATCTCCCCCAGCCAGATTTGCGCTCCTTCATATAAGTCAGGTCATTGTTTTCACGGTTCTAGGCCATGGATCAGCGAACGCTTTGCCTTTTTTCCACCAGAGAACTTCGGTTTCCGTGCAGAAACATTCACGTAATGCGGTACAGAAAATTTCCCGGTCGCGTCGAGTTCCGATCACGGTGAGTTCACAGCCCCTGTCGCCGAAAACCGGGTGTGTGTTGGCGATTTGCTTTTCGAGTTGCTGGCGCTCCTCGGAGAGTAGCCGGGTGTCGGCGAGAACTGCCGAACGCCAAGTGCCTAAGAATTCGAGTCCCATGGCTCCCCCTGCCTGATTCCACAGAAGCACGTCGTTGGAACGGCTCGCAAACCAGAGAAAACCCTTGGTGCGGAAAATTCCGGTTCCCAAATGATCCCGGTAAAGGTCGTAGAATCGCTGTGGGTGGAATGGCCTCGGATCGCGAATGACCGTATTGCCGATGTCGCAGGTGTCGGGGGTGAGAGGCACGCTGGTTTCCGGCGAACTGTGAAAAGCGCGGTAGCGTCCCGTGAGAAGCTGGTAGTCGAGCTTTCCGTAGGTGCAGGCAGTGAGGGTCGCGGTGGGATTGATCCGGCCGAGGTTGCGGAGAATCTTTTCCAATGCCGATGTTTCCACCAGGTCGCATTTGCTCAGGGCGATTACGTCGGCGACTTTCAGCTGTCGCAGGAGAAGAAGGATGCCGGGCGACTCGGAGTGGGTGCCGCCAAGGAGAGTCGTGCCGTAATCGAAGTCGTGTTGAAGCGCGCGGGCGTCCACCAAAGCGACCACGATGCCCTGCTTTGTGTCGGAGGAAGTCGATAGCAGGTCAATGATGGAGACGGGATCGGCGCTGCCCGAGGCTTCGATCAGGATGTGATCGAGTCCGAGACGGCGCATTTGGTTCAGTGTGGCGAGAAAAGCGTCACGGTGGTGTTCGTCGAGCGAACCGCCCGTGAAACTTGCCAGGGTCCCGTCCTTTTCTGAAACGATGTCGCCGTTTCGGATGAGTTCGCCATCGACTTCCAGTTCGCTGAGGTCGCTGACGATTACGCCGACTTTTTCCGATGACGCCTTTTCCCGCAGAAGTCGTTTGAGGGCAGTCGTCTTTCCCGCGCCGAGAAAGCCAGTGAGAAGCGTAGTTTTCATTCAAGTGAGGCCTCGCGGCACTTGGGACGAATGATGATGACGAATTGGGTTCGGATCAGCGGGACACAGCACCATGGTAAAGCGGGCTTCGAAGGCGAGCGGTTCACCATCCACCGCAAACAAAAACCGATAAATCCCACTGACAGTCACCACGTCGGCAGGCAGTCGGAGGAATCTCAAGGTGGAATCATGAAGCTCCACGCGGAGTTCGGGACGCCCGGTGAGTGACGTGAAGTAATCCAGACGGTCGGCTGGGGCACTCAAAGCCCGTGGGGAGAAGGTCGGAAGCAGGAGTGCATCTTCCGTGTAGAGGTTTGAGGCGGCATCTGCCCGCCTGTCGTTTAGGGCTTCAATCCATCCATGGATTACCTCGCGAGCTTGCTGAATGATTTGGTTCATGATTGCTCGAGGATACCGATGCCCAGAGGACCTGCTTTCACGATGGCCACCTTTCCGGCGGCGAAAGAAGCGGCGGCATCCCGCCTCAGTGCCTCCCCATCGAGCCGGACTCCGATCAAAACGGCGCACGGAGGAATGGTGGGCTCGGCCAAGAGAGGAAACATCGTAGGCTGTGGCGGAGTATCGTCCGTGCGTTGAAAAACAAAATGAATGCCGGGGAGTTCCAGAAGTTGACAAACGCCCTTCACCCGCAGAACGGATGCGGAAAGTTGGCGCAACCAAGCCATGAGCGCGGAACCATCGACTTTTTTTGGCAAATCAATTTGGACAGCGACGAATCCATGAGAAAGCTGGTGCTGATGTTGCTGGGATTTAATTGAAAACTTATTTTTCGATTTAGTGACGGAGAACGTCATCTCGCCGGGCTGCCTTCGCGGTGTCGTGGCAAGACGAGTCAGCTCTTCGGCTAACTCATCAAGGGTCGTTTCGACCGCACGAGGATTCAACCATTCGAGATCTGCACGCACACGGGCAACGGATTTCGCAGACTCGGTATCAAGACGGGTGAATAAGAGATGGCTGGCACTTTCCGCCTGGAGCCGTTCCAAGTCATTTTGCCACGCCCGTTTTTGCCAGCGCTTTATGTCAATGACGCCAACCTGAATGAGTGGAAAAAACCTTTCCCGCAACTCGACGTGGGCCACGAGATGTTCGATGAGGGAAAAGGGATCGGTTGTGCCGTTGGCTTCGATGAGCACGACTCGATTTGGTTTTTCCGGCATGGCGAGAAGCGTGTTGATCAATTCATGGATGGAATCGCAACACACGCAGTTGCCGTTGAGCGGAATGACTTCCTTGACGAGGGACTTGAGGGAGGAGGCATCAATTTTCGCGTTTTGGTAGTCGTTGATGACAACAAACGGCTCCAAGCCGCGTGCTTCCAGAAGGGGGAGCAGATTACGCAGAAACGTGGTTTTCCCCGACCCAAGAAAACCAACGAGGAGGACGGTGGGAGCGGGCAGGCCAGAGCTTTTTGCTGGGTGAATGTTTCCCAGTTTATAATTTTGTGGGATTCGGGGTGTCGCCATAGATGGTGAAGGGATCAAAGGTTTTGGCAGTTTCGACGAAACTGAGTGGATTCTCTGCATCCACGCCCAGCGGCACGCTGCGGTAGAAGCAACTGCGGTAGCCGACGTGGCAGCTTGCGCCGGAGCCCGCGACTTCCACGCGTAGCAAGATGCAATCCTGGTCATCATCCACGCGCATTTCGCGCACGCGCTGGACGAGGCCGCTGGTCGTTCCCTTGTGCCAAAGGACGCCCCGGCTGCGACTCCAATAATGCGCTTCGCCTGTTTCAATGGTTTTTTGCAAGGCTTCCGCGTTCATGTAGGCATGCATGAGCACTTCACCGGTGGCGAAGTCGGTTGTGACGACGGGGAGATAACCGCCAGCATCGAACTTCGGAGCGAGTTGACTTCCTTCTTCGACTTGCTGAATGGACGTGCGGGGTTGAAATATGACGGTCATCGTTTTTGAAGGATGTTTAGTCCATTCCGCAGGCGAGTCAGACACTCCTTCCAAAAGTCCTTGGGTAAGGCTTCGTATCGGACGACTTCGTCAGAGACCTGTGTGGTGTGAAAAATATTGCTCGGTTCGGCAACGAGTTCCTCATACATGCCGCCACGGAGATAGGTGGAGACCTCCTCGCCCGTGGAGAGATGGCTTGCGGGGCTGAGCCCGTCTGCCTCTGCCTCGAGTGCGGCGATGACGGCGAGAACATCGGGCAATCCCAGCGGGCACCTGATTTTTACGGCCCCCTCAACATGGGTGGCTATGATTCTTTGAAGCCGCTTAACGATGCGCGTTATTTCCCTCGCCCGGTCTGGGATCGTCCGTAGCTGGGCTGGTGCCTCCGCGGAAATTTCGGCCGTGCCACTTCGTATGTTCATGGCGATTTTGGGGTCATTGTTGTGTGCGAAAGGCCGTGGCTAACCTCTTTCCAACGATCCAGCAGCTCATCCGTGCGAGATGCATCACCATCATTGGTGCGTAATAACGTTTCGATTTCTACCAGTTCGCGCCACAAAGCGATGGAGGGGTCAGGTGTTCGAGCCGGAACCTTTCCCGTGTGCAGAACACCGGGATGTAGCTTGGGGAGCATGGTTTCGATTTGGGGCGCGAAGGTTTCGTAGCACCGCGAGCATCCCATCTTGAATGCTTTGGCGAACACCTCTTCGGTGAACCCGCAGCAGGGGCAAACAACTCCGGGTCGAACTTCAATCATGGCAGCCGGGGCAGCAGTTCGAGGCCGGGCCGGGAGCGGCTTTCGGCACGGCGGCCCGCGAACGCACCTTCATCAACCCGTAACCGCCGGAAATGAGGCGACGCACCGCGACGCCGGTTTCGGGATGAACTTTGAGCGGAGCGTCCTTCATGCTTTGTTTGAGTTCAAATTGCTCCGGCCATCGAGCGATTCATAGACGTAAGTTGGCATGGTCAGCCCTCCCGCGCGGCGCGTTCAAACCAAGCAATGACCTGCCGCAAATAAGCCTCACCGTAGAATCGGGTGAACTCTCCGGTGGCGCGGTCCGCAGGGTTTTTTAGCGCCGCCACCCTCTCCTGCGCGTAGGCAACTGTGAGCGCGATGCCGCACCGGACAGTGAGGGCCTCACGCCATTCGTCGTAGCTGGTGAAATAAGACGCCATCAGTGAGCGTGCGCGTGTTCATGCTCGACGGGCTGCGTCGTCCACTCGGGAAAGGGGTCACGGAATTTCTTCCATTCTTCGGGGCCGAAGGCCATCTCGCGGTCGTTGAGCAGGCATTTTCGCAAGCCTTCCAACATGGCCTCCTCGGGAAGATTCTGGCCGATGAAAACGAGTTGCTGGCGACGGTCGCCGTAAGGCTTTTGCCAAT
>JBGTLQ010000369.1:0-35304 GCA_041744075.1 Terrimicrobiaceae bacterium | reverse complement strand
AATCCTATGGGCGCATGCCCGAACATTGGATATAAAAGTGATTGGTTTAAAAAGTCGGCCCCGCAGGCGCGGGGCCAGCGCTCCCAGGGGTGCACCTTGCACCCTATCCGGCTCCGCGCTAAAAAATTGCCCTTGATTTCGTCCAAGAATGCGCAAGCATCGTGCACCGATTTCAGGATATCAATGGATCTGCTTTTACAAAACCTGCTTCAACCGCCGATCCTGTTTTTTGTCCTCGGCATGGCGGCTGTGCTTTTTAAATCCGATCTGGAACTGCCAGCCCCTTTGCCCAAGGTTCTTTCCCTTTATCTGCTGTTTGCCATTGGCATGCATGGCGGTGCTTCCCTCGCAAAAAGTGGTTTTGGTCTGAATGTGACTCTACCGCTTGGTGCGGCTCTTCTCCTGGCTTCCGCCTTGCCCGTGGCCTCCTTTTTTATTCTGCGAACCCGGCTCTCCGCTCCTGATTCCGCAGCGATTGCTGCGGCCTATGGATCGGTCAGCGCCGTCACGTTCCTCGCAGCTTGCAACTTCCTTGATCAGGTCAACGTGGAGTTTGGAGGCCACATGATCGCCGCGTTGGCTCTCATGGAATTTCCCGCTATCATTGTTGGAATGCTCCTTCTTAAGCGGGAACGCCCGGATGCCAAAGAAGCCACTGGCAAACCCATCACTCTCGGACACCTGGTCCTTGAGAGCCTCATGAATGGGTCCATTTTTCTGCTGCTGGGCAGCTTGGTCATCGGATTTGTATCCGGAGATGCGGGCTGGAAAAAGGTCTCTCCTTTTGCCCAAGATCTTTTCGCGGGTGTGCTTTGCTTGTTTTTGCTCGATATGGGGATGGCCGTGGCAAGGCGCGGAGGATCTATTCGCAAGGCCGGCGCATTCCCCATCGCCTTTGCTCTGCTTTTTCCTCCCATTGGGGGTGGTGTGGCCCTGGTCCTTGCCTGGGTTTTAAATTTGCCTGTGGGCGATACGTTCTTACTCACCTTGCTTGCGGCCAGTGCGTCCTACATTGCGGTCCCAGCCGTGATGCGTGTCTCTGTCCCCGAAGCCAACCCCGGCTTGTATGTGCCCATGGCTCTCAGTCTCACGTTTCCGTTGAATGTGCTTGTTGGTATCCCAGTCTTTTACAAAATTATCACCATGCTCTGGACTTCATGATTGCTCTCACTCGTATCGAAATCCTCATTGATTCTGCCCATCGACAGGCCATGGAGAGTCGATTGAAGGAATTGGGAATCTCGCAAGTGATCGTGCTTCAGAATGTGTCCACCGGCGGGTTTGAAAACAAACTTCACAGTGAGGGGTTCGCCGACCTCCTTGGCACAAGCTTGGTTCTGGCCTATTGTGAAGAAAGTACTTTGGAATCCGCCAAGGAACCCTTGCGGGATTTCCTCAAACAATGTGGGGGAGCCCTCTTTGTTTCTCCCGTGCAATCTCTCAAATCTTAATAATTTATGTTCACCGGTCTTGTCGAAGAAATGGGTGCCTGTCAGTGGATGCGCCGCACCACCAGCAGCATCCAACTCAGCCTGAATGCTGACCGCATCACAAAGTCGGTGCGAACGGGAGACAGCATCAGCGTGAATGGCTGCTGCCTAACTGTTTCTTCCCATCGCAAGGAGAACCTGGTTTTTGATCTCCTGCAAGAAACACTCAACAGGACCAACCTTGGCGGACTCCGTCCCGGGGATTCTGTGAATCTTGAACGGGCACTCGCGGCCGATGGACGCCTCGGGGGACATTTTGTGCAGGGACACATTGACGAACCCACCGACGTTCTATCTGTCTCTGAAAGCGGGCCGGACCTTCGTTTGGATATTTTTCTACCTGCAACTTCTGCTCCCTATGTTGCCTTTAAAGGCTCTGTCGCCATCAATGGGGTGAGCCTGACCGTTGCCGAAATCGCCATGGGCCGCTTCACGGTGTGGATTATCCCTCACACCCGAGCAGCAACAAATCTAGGGAAACTCCGAGCCGGTGATCGTGTGAACCTTGAAACGGATATCCTTGCCAAATACGCGGAACGCATTCTCACAGGGCGGCGGGACGAACAACCCCCAAACCAGGGTTTGTAATGAATCACTCCACACCACGAATTTTTATTGCTGCCACCGAGCAGAATACCGGCAAAACCACCATCTCCCTCGGTCTTCACGGAGCCCTTCGCGAATCCTTTCAGCGCATCGGTTTTATCAAACCCGTTGGCCAGAGATTTGTGGATGTGGAGGGCAAACGTATTGACGAGGACAGTGTGTTGATTCGTCAGACCTATGACACACAGGTGCCCATTGAAGATATGAGCCCCATCGCCGTGGAACCAGAATTCACACGTCGTTACATCAACCACGCAAACCACGATGCGCTCGTTCGCCGAATCAAACATTCCTTCGATCGCACAAGCTGGGAGAAAGATTTTTCCATTATTGAAGGAACTGGTCATGCCGGAGTTGGCAGCGTTTTTGATCTCTCCAATGCGAGGGTGGCCAAGCTGCTCGAAAGCAAGGTCCTCCTGATTGTGCCAGGCGGAATCGGTCGCCCCATCGATGAGGCTGCGGTCAACAAAGCGCTTTTTGACAAGGAAGGCGTGGAGGTCATTGGGGTTGTGATGAACAAGCTGCTACCCTCCAAGATGGAAGCCGTGAGTGATATCGCCCGCCGGGGTTTCGAACGTCTGGGCATCGAGTTGCTGGGGGTTGTGCCATTGGATGAGATTTTGTTGCAGCCGTCCTTGGAACAAGTGTGCCGCCCCGCCCATGCCGAATTTCTTCACCATGCTGAAGCCAGCCGAACCCGCGTGGCCGATATCCTCATTGGAGCGATGAGCACCTCGAACCTCTTTGCTGAAGTGGTGCCAGGCACGCTTCTTATTGTGCCCGGGGACCGGGAGGACGTGATCCTGGCCTGCGTTTCACGCGCCATGTCAGAAAGCAATCAGCCGTTTTGTGCGATCATGCTCTCCGATGATCTCCGCCCGAGCCAGCGGCTCATGGACATGATCTCCGAATCCAATCTCCCCGTGATGGCCAGCCCGCTCGACAGCTACACAATCGCCAGCCGCATTCACTCCATGACCGTCAAAACACTGCCCGGCGACTCCGAAAAAATCCTCCGCATCCAAGACTTGATTTCGAAGCACGTGGACGTGAAACGCATCCTGGAAAAACTGAGTCAGAGCCCTGAATCCGGCGCCTTCATATAGATCCAGTTATTCTCACAAGTTGACCCGAGCGTTGGGCATTCCTGATTTCAAAGCCAATTATTATTCAGTAATTCATTCAGAATTCGCGTGGATTGGCGTCCATTCGCGGTTCAATTTCCCCGATTAGCATAACACCATCTGACCTCACCTAAAATCAGAGACTTAATCCGCCCTGGTCAGGTTTGAGCAGATTTGCGATGAGACCGGTCCAGCCAGTTTGGTGGGACGCACCAACTCCACGCCCGGTGTCCCCATGAAAGTACTCATAAAACAGAAGGTGATCTTGAAAGTGAGGATCCGTCTGCAATTTTTCTGAGTGATTAAAAACCGGACGTCGGCCATCGGAGTCTTTGAGAAATACGCGTGTGAGTCGGCGAGCCAGCTCGTTGGCAGCTTCCCGAATCGTCATTTTCTGTCCCGACCCTGTCGGACATTCGATGAGAAAATCGTCTCCATAATAGCTGTGGAATTGTTGCAAGGACTCCACAAGCAAGTAGTTCACCGGAAACCAAACCGGCCCCCGCCAGTTCGAGTTTCCTCCAAAAAGGCGGGAGTCAGATTCTGCGGGCTGATAGGTCACGGTTAGTTTGCTTCCCGTGCAATTAAAGACATAAGGATGCTCCTGATGGTGTTTGGAAATGCCTCGAATCCCATAGTCCGAAAGGAACTCGGTCTCATCCAGCGCGCGACGGAGAAGGCATTTCATGCGGTGCCCTCTCAGTAACGAAAGTAAATGACGTTCATCCTTTCCCTGGTTATCCCAATGAGAGACGAGTTTTGCCAAGTCAGGCCGGTCATTCAAAAACCAGATGGCACGACGTCGAAATTCGGGCACGGCATCCAGAAGGTCTTTTTCCAGCACCTCCACCGCAAAAAGCGGAATGAGGCCAACCAAGGACCGAACTTTGAGGGGAATTTTGCGGCCATCCGGCAGATTTAGCACATCGTAGTAGAACTCGTCTTCTTCATCCCACATTCCAATTCCACACTCGCCGATATTATTCATCGCCTCGGCAATGTGCAAAAAATGCTCAAAAAACTTGGACGCGATGTCCTGGTAAACCGGATTGTGTTTGCTCAATTCGAGCGCAATCCGCATGAGATTCAGTGAATACATGGCCATCCAACTTGTGCCGTCAGCTTGGTTGATGTGACCTCCCGTTGGCAGGGGGCGGCTGCGATCAAAAACCCCGATATTATCAAGGCCCAAAAATCCACCCTGAAAAACATTGCGACCCTCAGTGTCCTTGCGGTTCACCCACCAGGTGAAGTTTAGCATCAACTTGTGGAAGACCCTCTCAAGAAACGCCAAGTCCCCCGAACCGCCATTCTGGTCTCGATCCATTTGGAAAACCCGCCACGTGGCCCACGCATGCACGGGGGGATTCACATCTCCAAACGCCCACTCATAAGCTGGCAGTTGCCCATTCGGGTGCATGTACCATTCCCTCGTCATTAAGAGGAGTTGAGCCTTGGCAAACTCGCTGTCCACCAAGGCAAGGGCCACCGTGTGAAACGCAAGATCCCATGCCGCATACCAAGGATATTCCCATTTGTCGGGCATGGAAATGATGTCCGCATTGTTCAGGTGTCGCCAGTCCTTGTTGCGTCCTTGAAATCGCGCTGCAGCTGGCTCCGGTTGGCCGGGGTCTCCGTTTAACCAATCTTCGACATCATACCCATAATACTGCTTGCTCCAAATCATCCCAGCCAAGGCCTGCCTTTGCACAAGCTTGGCATCCTCATCTTCCAAGTCGCGCTGCAATTCTTCATAAAACTCGTCCGCTTCCGCCCGACGCCGATCCATGATCTCATCAAAGGCATCAAAAGGACGCTCCAAAACTTCTGCGCCCAGACGAGCGCGAACTTGAAAAGTTCCACCAGCTGGAACAGACCTTGAAAAATGTGCAGCCACTTTTGTGCCCGTCATCGCGGGGTTACATGCAGCAGCTTTGTCGGCGATCAGCGCCTCATGAAACGCATCCTTGAAATACCCTTCCTGGTCCACGCCCAGGTCTCTGCGGACATTGGTCTCATTTTCGGTGAAGAGCCACTGATCGGGATCCTCAACCGATAATTGCATCGAGCCAAGCGAAGCATGGGCGGCAATCACCGAACCCGAATTGAGCAATTTTATTTCAGGCTTGGGCTGATCCGGCTTCCATGACCACCTGTTCCGAAACCAGAGTTGAGGAAGGAGGTGGATGCGGGCTGCTTCGGGGCCTCGATTCACGACAGTGATCAACATGTTCACCGCCGTGGGACCATCCTTGGCATACTCCACAAACACATCAAAATATTTGTCCTCGTCAAAGACCCCGGTGTCCAACAGCTCATACTCCAGTTCCTTCTTTGTGCGCTTCCGATTGGTTGCCACCAGGTCATCGTATGGGTAGGCGGCCTGCGGATACTTGTAGAGCATCTTGAGGTATGAGTGCGTTGGTGTGGCATCTAAATAATAATACAACTCCTTGCAGTCCTCGCCGTGATTCCCCTCCGCATTCGTGAGCCCAAACAGCCGCTCCTTCAGGATCGGGTCCCGTCCATTCCAAAGCGCCAGCGAAAGGCACAGCCGCTGATGGTCATCACTAAATCCTGCCAACCCATCCTCCCCCCAGCGATAAGCCCGGCTCCGAGCGTCATCATGCGGAAAATAATCCCACGCACTCCCATCAGGACTATAGTCCTCGCGCACCGTCCCCCATTGCCGCTCACTCAAATAAGGCCCCCACTCCCGCCAAAGACTGTTCGTCTCCTTTTCCTTCTTCTGCTCAGCCAGTCGCTGCCTTTCAGCGGAAACAGTAGAATCCATGTAAGAACCGGTCATCCGAAGGTTCTAACCCCTCATCCGGTAAAAGTAAAACAGTCTGCGTGATGACCGTTTACGCGCTACAGCTGTAGCGCGTAAACGGTCGGTCAAAACCACGAGTTCGGCGATCCGTGATTCCCGTTTACACGGTACACCTGTACCGCGTAAACGGGAAATCAAGGCATGAGTTTGAAGCTGCCGATGGGGTGGGGGGTTCCGTTGATGAGGGCTTCGATGCGGTGGTGACCGGGGTGGTGGTGGCGGGTGGTGAGGTCTTTGAGGGGGAGATTTTTTTGGAAGGATATTGTGTTTTTGGGTGGGAGATGGACGGTGGAGAGCTTGAAGACTTTGGGGGAGGTTTTTCCGTTGGCTTTGACGTAATGGACCCGGAAGTCGATGATCACTTTGGCACTGCGGGGGCCGGCGTTGGAGACTTGGAACTTGAGGCTGACCGTGCCGTCTCGGTTGGCACGAGAGGGAGAGACGCTGGCGTTTTCGACAATGAGGGTTGGCGAAGCGCGGCAACCCATCAGAGCGAGGGCTGCCGGGTTTCCCTCTTTAATGAGTGATCGTAGTGCCCGGCGGATGATCCACTGCCGTGATTCGGAAGCATCTATCTGCCAGCGGCTGGATGTTCCGAGCAGGATTTGGGGGTGATCCTTGCCGATGTCGTTGAGGTTATTGGCAACCGAGCGACGCACATACAGCGAGGGGTCATCTTTAAGCAACTCGAGGAGGTCGAGAACGGGCTGGGGATTTTTTTGGAATTCGGGAAGTCGTGAGGCCCATGGAAGTCTTGGGCGGGTTCCTTCAGAGACAAGCCGTCGGACGTGTTCGCTAGGGTCCTCGGTCCACTCGCGTAGTCGGGCCAGGGTTGCCTCGGGGTATCGCTCAAGAAAGGGGCGGATGCAAAACTCTGCCGTGAACCGCTGGGTCAGTTCATACTGAATGGCCATCGCTGCTTCAAAGTCCTCGAGTCCATATTTTGCAACAAAGAACGAATGAGGGAGGTAGAGAAAGGACGCAAGTCCCACGGTCGGTTCTTCCTCTTGGGTTGGCCCCATGGAGGCGGTGAGAATTGATGCCCCTTTCGAGAAGGATGATGGCAAATGGGTGTGCAGCGCATCTGCGATCCGCCGCCCACGATCCATGAGCTCCAAATCCAAAAATCCCGGACGCACGTCAGCCAAAAAGGCACTTGCAGGAAAGCGGGGATGAACCCTTGCAATCATTTTTGAGATGCGGACCGCAACATCCACGCCATAACTGTTTTTCATGAGCTCTGCCATTGTCAGAGTCTCTCCTGGACGCGGATATTTGGAAAAGCGGAATGTGGGAAGTTTTTGTCGGCCTGTGTTCCCGCTTGAGTGCGCATGATTCCGTGGTTAGCATTGGGTTAAATGATTGCAGAAAAGGATTTCGGAAGTGCGACGCCGATCACATGGATTGGCACCTTTCCGGTTTACCTCGCGACGGCCCTTGCCGGCGCCCATGTTCTGGCCATGATCATCACTTCTCTTGTGATGGCGGCCACCGGGCCTTTGAGTCTCTCCCAAGGCATCCTTTCAGAATTGATTTTCACATGGGAATCCGCCGCACTAAAGGGGAAGTTGTGGCAATTTGTCACTTACCTTTTTGTGAATCCCCCGTCGCTATGGATGATCCTCCAACTCGCGATGTTGGTTCTTTTTGGCACGGAAGTGGAAAAATTTTTGGGCAGGCATCCCTTCCTTTGGCTCTACGTGACCCTCATGCTGGCCGGTCCATTGCTTTTGTGCATTCTCGGGCTTTTGGGCGTGAACATGCCTCTCATGGGTGGCTCGATGGTTCACTTCGGTATCTTTATCGCCTTTGTACTCATCTATCCAAAAGCTGAGATTCTTTTTGGAATTCAGGCGCGGTGGATTGCCATGGCTCTGCTTGGGATCTACACGCTGATGGGCTTAGCCAGTCGGGACATTGTGGACGTGGCCCTGCTCTGGTGGGTTTGTGCCGCAGCGTTTGTTTATTTGCGTTGGGAAGGTGCGGCCCTCTCGATCCTGCCAGCGCCAAGCTCCAGGCCTGCCCTCAAACCACCACGCAAACGCAGCGCCACGAGAAAGATTCGCAAAGAACCTGACCTGCATGAATCGATTGACCCCATCCTCGAAAAAATATCGAGCCAAGGAATTGGCAGTCTGACGAAGGAAGAAAAAACCAGGCTGGAACGCGCTCGCGCTGCTCTGATTGAGAAGGAGAAGCCCGATGCTTGAGCCTGATTCCTCAGAAATTCCCAAGATCGGAACTCCCCAAGATTTTCCTCCGCCCTCGCTGAGCGACCCCTGCTACGTCAACGCGATGATTCATTTTTATCGTGGCGAGCTTGGGCGGATCATGATTTGGCGGCAGCGGCTGGATGTCACCACCACATGGGCGATCACGAGTTCCTCAACGATTATCACTGTGGCTTTTTCGGTGCGTGACATCCCACATATTGTGTTTTTGTTCAATCTGGCAATCGTTTGGGTCATGTTGTGGATTGAGGCCAGAAGGTATCGGTTTTACGATGCTTTCCGCGGACGGGTACGGATGTTGGAAGCCCACTTTTTGGTCCCCATGGTTTCGCAGTCCAACAAACTCCTTGATGGGCAGTGGCGGAGACTCGTCTGCGAAGATCTGATTCTCCCATCATTTAAGATCGGAAAATTTGAAGCTGTGGGACGAAGGCTGAAAAGGAATTATATCTTTATCATCGCAATTATCATGATTGCATGGACGCTCAAGGTCTTAATCCACTCTCCTACGCCGGTTGAATCATTCCCTGCCTTTTACCAAGCCCTCGCCGTTCACTCCTTGCCGGCGTGGGTTTCAGCAATCATCTTTTTTGGAACAATCATCGCAGCCACGTCGCTGACCATCTATGCCGCAAGCAAAAGCTCCGAAGAGGTTGGAGAATTTGGTTCAAGCAACAGCTCACTTTGGAGGGTGTGATGAGAAAATGGGTTGCTCGAATCATCAGGGAGGAACCCCTCGGGAATGAGTGATGTCTCACGGTTGATTGAGATTGTGGAGCGTTTGCGAGCCCCGGATGGTTGTCCTTGGGACCGGGAGCAAACGCATGAGAGCCTCAGGGCGGCTCTGGTCGAGGAATGTTACGAGGTGGTTGAGGCCATTATGAACGCCGATGACACCAACCTCAGTGAAGAACTCGGTGATCTGCTGCTCCACGTCGTGATGCATGCCCAAATGGCAGGTGAGCGGGGTGCCTTTGGTTTCCGAGAAGTGGTGGATGGGGTCTGCGAAAAATTGGTTCGCCGTCACCCCCACGTTTTTGGCTCCGGCCAAGCGACAGACACCGGAGAGGTGCTTCGTCAGTGGGAGCAAATCAAGCGCGCCGAAAAAGGGGAGGGGGCATCCATCATGGACGGCTTGCCAGCTTCTTTGCCTGCTCTCATGCGAGCTCAGAATGCCCAAAAAAAAGCTGCACGTGTGGGATTCGATTGGGGAGACTCCACCGGCGTTTTTAAAAAATTGGAAGAAGAGTTTGCTGAGTTGCGGGAGGTGAAGGATGCCGGGGACTTACGCAGAGTGGAGGAAGAGTTTGGCGATGTGCTTTTCACAGCCGTAAATCTTGCACGTCACCTGAATGTGGATTCCGAAACGGCACTTGCCGCTGCCACCACAAAGTTTACATATCGCTTCAGACAGGTGGAGTCTCTCATTGCTGAGGAGGGCCGCCGCATTGAGGAGTGTCCGCAGGACGTGCTCGAAGCGGCATGGGAAAAGGTCAAGCTAGCGGAGCGCAATGACTCCTGAGGAATCCAGCATGGTTTCGCTCCATGTGATGAACCCTGGAGGAAGCGATGCTTCGCGCGAGTTTTTGGACGGCCCCGGCCTTCCCACCGATCCCGGTCACCCGCCGGTTAATTTTCACGCCTACGCGGCTTGCACGCGTGGGGTTTTTGCGCGTTCTTTTGCCGACCTTCCCACCACATCAAAAACTGTGCTGCTTCTCCTCCGGCCGAAGCACCTTGCAAGGGCTGAGAAGGTGCTTCGTCATTTGCGGAAAGCCGGACTCAATGTTCTCATTTCCTGGAAAGAATCTGGAGCTGCTCAAATCGCAGCGGCTCTCTCCGAAAGATCACGTTGGTTGGAATTCCAAAAAATTGCCTCGGCGTCCAACGGGTTTCTATCAGCAGTACCAGATATTGAATCCCTCTATCACGCTGCAGGATGCCCCGGCGGTCTCTCCCTGCTCACTCCTTACCCGTTGGAATTTCCTGAATGGAGTTTTGAGATCCCTCTCTCTGAGCGTGAGGGCGTTTTTATCGGGACCCGCGAACTGGACATCCCGGCCCGCAATCACCTCCTCGCCATTTGCGAGGCTCATGGACTCCATAAGCGCGTCACCGTCATGACAACCAAAACGATTGTTGGTAGACGTTATTTGGAGAGCCTTCCCTTTGATTTGCAGGTTGTTGATGCCCCACTGCCCTATGACCAATATCTGCGCCTTATGGCCTCCCACCGAATTGTTTTCCAGCTGGATTCCGGGGCGGTCCCAGGCCAGGTCGCAGGAGATGCCCTGCTTTGTGGCATGCCGTGCGTGGGTGGAAATGGCGGCACCGAACGCCTCGCCTTTCCTGAACTCAGCGGCTTTGGACGTTCGCCCCGCCACCTGCGCAAGATTGCCGATTCACTTCTGAACGACGACTGCGCCTGGCAGCAAGCTGTTTCCGACTCGCGGAACAATGCTTCCTCAATGGCGTTTGAGCCCACCGCAGACCGCCTCGCTGCGCTTTGCCAATGAAGATTATCCCGTGGGTGATCACACTTTGTCTGCTTCTTGCAGCGGCCGTGGCATGGTGGGGAGGCCAAAGTGGCCATCTTCCGCCACCACCCGAGCAAGTTCCACCGCCCCACGAACAATTTTCCCCCCCCGAGTCGATCCCAATACCGCCTCCACAACCCACGCCCGATGAAACAAGCGCGATCCTTGTTCCCCCTGAAGGATTCCCGAAATCCCATCAGGGTTTTTCTTTGGAAAGCGTCAAAGAAGAAGAGGCCGTGGATGGGGTGCAGAGCTACTTTGTGGCCAGATATCTCGCAGAGGATGATTCGGAAATCAGCGTCCGTCTGTTGTCCCTCGCCCCTGCCACCTCGGACCAGTTCACGAAAAACCTCCTCAAAGCGCTTGTCACCTCGGAAAGCGTCAAAAACGCCGGGGTTTCTCGCCTTGCGATACCCAGAGGCTGGAATTCCTCCCACCTCTTCAGCCGCGAAGACGCAGGCATTTACATCGCCCACAATCCCGATGCTCTCGTCATGGTCTCTGCCCCAACTCCGGACATCGCCCTGACTTTCGGGAGTTCGCTGCATCTCACAACCCCTTGAATCTGGCGGCTCAACGACACCCCATTCTGTCATTTCATTTTTTCTTGAAGCAGTCTCACCAATTTTCCATCGCACGCCAAGTGCTTCGGAAAAGGATAATCAGGCGCTGCTCTCACCTTGGTTGTTCAGCCATTTTGGCTTTGACCCATGCGGCCCATGACATTCCTTGCGGCGGCTGCCCATATAGGGAGTCAAGAATTTCGATGCTGGATTTGCTTTTTGGGTGGGTAGTTTGATCGGCAATGCTGGCCAGTGCGGGCATGGTCGAAACGTGAGGCCGGTTGAGAAGATCGTTGAAAAGCACTTCGGCAGCCGGAAGGGGCAACCGGTTCGACACGAGCAGTGCCGTCCATTGCTCCACGGATTTTTCTTCGGAGAGATTGGCAATGTGCTGCGCCGCCTCGGCTTGATCGGTTTCATTGAGTTGGGGGAGGATCTCAAGCATTCGGATAACCGCCAAAGGGAAATCAAGATTCGGGTTCGCAATAATTGCAAAAATTCGCTCGGAACCGTCGTGAGCCAGAGCGGGATCGGGAAGATGCACACTTGTATCAGGCTCGGATGGTGTTTTCTCGATCCGTGGGGAAATTTCTCCCGAGGGGACCTCTTTCAATCTCGGCGACACGACTTTTTCTGCAACAGCGGGAGCCCTCGGAGATGGCTGCGGTTTGGTTTGCTGAGAAAACCAAAAGGCCGCAGCACACATCACGATAACGAAAACATAAACGGCCGGACGCGTCATATGTGATTTGGTTTCGAATGCATCCAAACTACGAATTCGCGCAGGCGAAAAAAGAACTGCATCATAGGAAGCGCAAGGCGAAATTGACGGGATGATTTTTGCACTCCATTGAACCAGCAGTTATCGACGCCTTATCATACTTGCAGAGGCAAGATATCAAGGATCATAAACCCAATCGATAAGCTTTTCCGAACAGTGCCTTTGTTTCTACGCGCAGTATTTTGGTCAAGCTTATCTTGTAAACACGCTTAGACCACCCGACTGGATTGGCGTGTTCGAGGTTGTTTCGCCCAGGATATCAGGAAGTTCGGGGAGGGTGAAGAACCCTCGGATTCGGCTGGTGGCAGGCGATGATAGATGGGGGATGTAGAGGCCGCTGTAGGAGAGGTTTCGGGAAGTTGCCAGTCGCGTGAGCGGGGCGATGTCGGAAAGGGCGATGCTGCCGCTCAAAAGACCGGTGGTGGCGTTGAATGACGGCGCAATACGGAGCGTCGTTGGGAGCCCGGTTTGCGGTGGCACGCCGATGACGTTGTTGATGCGGAGTTCGGCCTGCAGATTCACCGGGTCATTGCCCGGAAGTTGGTCCGAACTCGTAATGCCAGCCCCGTTGAAGGTGAATGACATGGCTTTGAGCGGGGTGGGATTGCCGAACAGCAAGACCCCCCGGGCCGGAGCCCTGTGCTCGGCTCCCGAGATGGCGAGAGTGACGTCGAATCCAACTCGATAAAGCCGATCAAGTGTGCTTGGATTGGTGGTTGGCAGCTTGATCCATCGTCCGTTTAGTTGGGGTGAATCGGAGACTTTGTAAAAGTCCCCGGAAGGTCCGGTCGCCAGCAGGGCGTAGAGCGCTCCGCCGTTGGGATAGGGGATCGGTGCGTAGAATGGCACGTCACTATCGGGCGATGCGGTGAAGCTCCCGGTGACTTTGCGTCCGTCGGAGAGCGTCACAGCCCATGTCGCTAGGCCCGCCTTGGTCAGTTTGATGGTGGCGAAACCATCTCCCTGAGGGCCTGTGCCCTTGGTATTATCCATGGCCACGTTGAGCGTCCGGTCTTTGTTTCCGAATGCTGGATTAGTCTTTGCGTTCCAAACATGCTGCCAGCCGGGATTGATAGGTAGAGTTCTGCCTTGGAAGATGAGCCTGCCAGTCAGCCCCGGAAGAGTCGCGTGGCTCTCGGGCCGGAATTCGAAATTCAGGGTGATGTCCTGCGTGCGGTCCCCGGTGTTTGTGATGATTGTCGTGCTGGAAAGAAGTGGGTTGCTGGCAAGGGTCGCCGCCGTCCGGCCCTCGATCTGTCCTCGGAACGCGAAGGTCTTTGCCCCGAGTCTCAGTGAACCGCTATAGGTGCCCGCTGTGGTTGCCGTTAGGTTGAGGTATCCGCCAAGCCCAGTGAGCGTTGCATCGCTCGTCGCCGGCGGGTTGATGAGGGATGTGAATGTGCCAAGCGACCAGGCGGGAAGGCTCTCGACCACGACTGTCACGAGTGCGGTGGTCGTCCTTCCATCGCTGCCTCTCACGCTGGCCCTGGCGGTGAATGCTCCAGCGGCCGTGGGGCGTCCTGTCAGTCTGGCAGTGCTGGCGTCGTATGTGACCCCACCCGGCAGCCCCGAGATCGAGACGACTTGTCCGAGCGACGTAATCGAAGACGGCAATGGTGCGCTAATGCCTTGACTGGCGGCAAAAGTAAATGTGGGTGCAGTTCCCGAACCCGAGAGCGGCAATCGAAACTGGCGTTCATCAAAGTCATTGCTGTCGATTTGCAATAACGCCGATTTGATCCCCTCGCTGGTCGGTTTGAATCCTGCCGTCAGTTGTGTCGATCTCCCCGGGGCCAGAGTCAGGGGAAGTTTTGGCATTACCACGCTGAAATCGGCAGCATTTCCGCCTGTGAGTGTGATTGCAGTAATGATGAGAGGTGCGTTGCCCACATTTTTGACAACTATTGTCTTTAATGGTGTCGAAGCAAAGCCACGTGCCTGAGAGCCGAACGGGATTAAGGAATCAGTAATCCTATTGACCCCAGCGGGCTCTTCACAGGCAATTTCGGGCGAGATGCCAGTGCCACTACAAGCAATGGTATTCGCCCCGGATGTGCTGTTCGAAGCGACGGTGATCGTGCCGTTGTAGGTCTGTCCTGCGGTGGGAGTGAAGGTGATGTTGATATTCTGGGTGCCACCCGGAGAGATCGTTCCACTCCAGTTTCCACTGAACCCTGCCGGGTAAGTGATACCGGTGATGGTCAGCGAGGCATTCCCAGTGTTGCGGATCGTGAGGCTTTTTTGTCCAGTGGATCCCACATTGACGCTGCCAAAGCCAAGACTTCCGCTCAGCCCAAGAATGCGGGTTGCTAGAGAATTTAGAGCTTCAGAGTATGCTTTGAACGCATTGAGCCGACCGCCAGTAACGGAAATCCCGCCGTAACTACTTCTGGTTGTTACAGAATTCAGCACATGGTTTTTGATATCAGCTGATTTCCATGCAGGGTTGGCATATTTTATCGCGGCACAAACTGCGGACACAAACGGTGTTGCATGTGAAGTGCCTGTCCACCTACCATAAGAGTTTCCCAAAATTGGCGCATAGATATCTCGTCCGGGCGCAAACAAATCCACACTCCTAAGCCCGTAATTTGACGGGTTTAAAGAACCTGCCCATCTCCTATCGGTACTGTCATGGTTCCCCACAGCAATTATGTTGGAATGAGGATAACTACTGGGATAGTTCGGCGTAATATCGTTGTTGCCCCCCTGATTGCCCGCGCAAATGCTAAGGACGATTCCGTCCGCTTCACATGCGGTAAACTCCGCATAAAGGGTGCTGCTGTATGGATAACTCTGGAGAGAAAGGTTCATCACGGGGACTCCCAATCGCCGAGCATACGCCGTGGCAGCGATTAGATCGGAGGTCAGCCCGCTGCCATTTTCATTGAGAATTTTACATACAAGAATCCTCACGCCCCGAAGCACCCCGGCTACGCCTTCCCGATTGTCGCGGTTGGCGGCAATGATTCCCGTGACATGGGAGCCGTGATCATGGTCATCAGTTGGATCGTTATCGTTGTTGACAAAATCCCACCCATGGATGTCGTCCCTGTAACCATTAGAATCGTTGTCAAGGAAGTCTCTGGCGATCTCGTTCGGGTTGATCCATTGAATGCCTTGAAGATCCCTGTGGCTGAAGCTTAATCCTGAATCCAAAACAGCAATGACGATGCCGGAAACATTGTCGCAGATATCCCAAAACTCAGGGGCGTTGATATCTGTATCGTAAACGCTCCCGGTGCCTCCTAGGTTGTGCAGGCCCCATTGTTGTGAAAACAGCGGGTCGTCTGGAATTCCACCTCCAAAGCCTACTCCATCCGCCTCAGCAGACACAACGAGATCCGGGTTGTCTTGCAACGCACGCAGGGCCTCAGGCACAGCATCAAGGTCGGCATTTTTTAACCGCACTGTGTAGGTGTCGTCGCCAATACGGCCGGAGATCAACATGCCGGAGGCTTCAAGCTGCCGGCCCAAATCGACTTCGTTGATTCCAGAAACCGTATTAACAATCACTTGATCAGCGAGAAACATATCACGCCTCAAATTCACGGCCTGATGAGATGATGGGTCGATTTGCCAGTCTTCAACAACACGAACCAATCGAGGCTGAGAATCGATTTTGACAAGCCGCTCGCGGATCCACTGATCAGCTATCTTTCCTTTTTGAATTCGTGCATTCAGAATTTTTCCTTGCGCAACGGAAGATTCCACAGGGTGGGATGAAGTCGGCGAGTCGTAACACTTCATTAGCGCTGTAACCACATAAGTAGGGATGGGCTCCTGTGGAATAGAATCCTGTGCCGCTTTGATTGGACGAGAGTTTTTTGCCCGTTTGTGTTCTTCAGAGGACTGTTCCTCCGCGCCGGATCCCGGGGATGTTCCGGAATTTTGGAACATTAACAAGAGACTTGTCACCACCAAACCTGCCGCAGTAAGTGCAATTATGGTCTTTTGCGGTTTATTCATTGGATTGTCAACTCCGAGGAGCCGCTGGATTCTCCATTCAAATATTAAGTTCAGACGTTATCTTGTAAACACATTTAAGCCACCCGACTGGATTGGTGTGATGTGGCGCAACACGCCCCACAAAATGCATTTCATTTTTTCTTGAAATGAATGAAGACACCTCCTATAACGCGCACAGATGATCGATTCGGCAACGATAGAGGAGCAACGCGCTTCAAAGAACAATGAACTCTCCGAGTTGGAGGTGGAGGCGATTGAGATGTTCATTAACTTCCTGAAGCTCATTGGTTTGCCGAAGTCGGTGGGAGAGATTTACGGCCTGCTTTTTGTGTCCCCCCGCCCTCTGGCCATGGACACGATCATGGAGCGCTTGGATATCAGTCTTGGCGCGGCGAGTCAGGGCTTGAAGCTGTTGCGCAATCTGGGAGCCGTGAAGGCTGTGTATTCCCCCGGTGAGCGTCGTGATCATTTCGTGGCCGACTTGGAGCTTAGCAAATTTGCGACGGTGTTTATCAAAGAAGAATTAAAGCCCCGGATGGAACGGGGATTGGAGCGCATCAAACGTATGGAAGAAATTCTCCCGACGTTGAGTCCCGCTGACCGGAAAGTCACCGCAGCGCGCATCGAGCGCCTGAGACACTGGTTGGACAAAGGTCAAAAGATGCTGCCCTGGATCATGAAATTTCTCCTTCGGTAGCCGAGTCACGACGGAGGTTCGGACAACCGCCAAAATGCGGAAACCTCACAATTCAAAAATAGGCCAAGGGTCTCGTTTGACATACGAACGACCAAGGGCGGCAGCATGCCGGAATGGCTCGCTCTCCTTTGGACAAGCCCGAGGTCAAGAAGATCCCTTATTTAAATCATGACAAACTCGGAACAACAAACGTGGACAGCCGTCATCACGTCCCGCAAGCCTCTGTTTGATATCCCTTTTGGCGAGCTTTGGCGGTATCGGGATCTCATCGTTCTTTATGTTCATAGAGATCTGATTTCAATTCACAAACAGACCATTCTTGGGCCGCTCTGGTACTTCATCCAACCTCTTCTGAGCACTGTGGTGTATCAGATCATTTTTGGAAAAATTATCGGGGTACCAACCGACCGCATTCCACCTTTTCTATTTTTTATGTCCGGGATCGTCATATGGCATTATTTTTCAGCATGCCTTAGCAAGTCATCCTCAACGTTGACGGGCAATTCCGGGCTTTTCACCAAGGTTTATTTCCCGCGGCTTGCCATCCCGATAGCCCAAATTATTTCCAGCCTCTGGCAATTCTTGATTCAGTTGGCAATTTTCTTTGGATTTTACGTCTATTTTCTCTGGAATGGTGCCCCGATTCACTTCAGCTATCGAATAATCATCGTTCCAGTTTTGATCTTTCAAACGGCTCTGTTGGGCCTGGGTGTTGGATGTTTCATCGCTGCGATGACGACCCGCTTTCGGGACCTCCAGTTGGCGGTTGCCCCGCTGATCCAGATGTGGATGTATGGCAGCTGCATCATTTTCCCGCTTTCTGCGGCCCCTCCTGAGCTCCAGAATATCCTAATTTTAAATCCCATTGTTCCCATTGTTGAGAGTTTCCGCTTTGCGGTGATGGGCCAGGGCCAAATTGAAATCTGGCAGTGGTTGGTCAGCCTTGTGGTTACTCTTCTTGCCCTTGCGGTCGGGTTGATCATGTTCAACCGTGCCGAAAAGACGATGGCCGACACCATCTGAAAACTTCCTGCTTCCACACTCCATGCTGGCACTTTCCGTAGAAAATGTTTCCAAGGTCTATCGACTTGGCGAAATCAACAGGCAACAACTACTCGGCGATATGAAACGCTGGGTGAAATCCAAGTTCAATCCCGCTCACAGTTTTGGCGATCCAGAATTGGAGGCCGAGCAGGAACCCAGAGCTCTGGATTTGTTTCACGCCCTGCGAAATGTGAGTTTCGAGGTTAGCGAAGGTGACACCATCGGGATTATTGGTGCCAACGGGGCCGGAAAATCCACCCTCCTGAAACTCATTTCCCGGATCACCCTTCCGAGTCAAGGGACAATCCGAATCCGGGGCCGGGTGGGCAGTTTGCTGGAGGTTGGCACAGGCTTCCAGGGAGTCATGACTGGACGCGACAATGTTTACATGAAAGGCGTGATTTTGGGAATGACGCGTCGTGAAATTGCTGCCAAATTCGATGATATTGTCTCATTCTCCGGTGTCGAAAAATTTATTGACACACCCGTCAAGCGCTACTCCAGTGGGATGGCCGTTCGGCTTGCATTTTCCGTGGCCGCATTTCTCGAGCCGGAAATCCTGATTGTGGATGAGGTTCTCAGCGTTGGTGACCAGCAATTCAAAGATCGCTGTGTTGCCAAGATCGAAGAGGTGATCAAAGGTGGATGCACGATGCTTTTTGTTTCCCATGTCGGAGAAATGGTCAGCCGAGTCTGCCGCCGCGGTCTTTACCTCAAGTCAGGCTCCTTGGAATACGACGGCGATACCGCCACCGCACTTGAGAAATATGAGGCCGATCAACCCGCAGCGACAAGCCCTCAAGGCGTGGCACGACCAAAACAGGCTCCGAAAACGGCATGACCCACCGTTCCCCTACTCCCGCCAACAAAAAAAAGCTTCTTCTTGTCCTGGGAATGCACAGAAGCGGAACCAGTGCCCTCACGCGCGGTATGCAGGTGGTTGGCGCAGAGTTTGGCGGGCGTTTCCTTGATGCCCAGAAGGACAACCCCAAAGGATTTTGGGAGGATGCCGACTTGCGCAATCTCCACCTTGAGATGTTTGAAGCCCTCGGTATGGCATGGAACCGTCTCACGCCCCTCTCCCCCGAGGAGATTCGCCGTTTGGAGACCCTTGGATATCACAAAAAGGCAAAGCAGCTCCTGCATTCCAAAATGACCAAAGGCGAGATCCACGCGTTTAAACATCCACGCATGGCGAAGCTGTTTCCCTTCTGGAGAGAGGTTTTTGAAACAAGCGAATATGATGTGCTCTGTGTTCTTGCAGTCCGCCATCCTCTGAGCGTGGCCAAATCTCTGGCAACCCGCGATCAGATTGAAAAGACTTATGCCTGCCTGATGTGGCTCTCCCACGTGATTCCCAGCCTTTTTGTTCCCGAACCCTCACGCGCCATTGTTTCTGACTATGACCGATTGATCAGTGATCCCTCCTTGGAGATGAAGCGCATTGCAAATCGCTTTGGATCTTCCGTAGATTCGGATGAGATGGAGGAATACAAGAATGATTTTCTTGAGGCGGACCTCAGACACAGCTCTCATTCCTTGAAGGATTTGGAACAAGATCCAGAATTGCCGGGTTTGGTCATGGAGGTTTACTCTGGACTGCTCGATTTGGCCACTGACAAGATTCGGATGGACGATCCCGAGTCGCAAATCATGTTCCGCCAATGGGCAGCAAAATTCGACCGGTCGGCCCCTTTTCTTAGACTTATTGAAACAACCACTGCAGAGCGGGATCACCAAGCCATACTTCTCAACAGCGCAAGAAACGATCTGGCTTGGCGAGATGCCAGTTTGTCGTGGAAACTAACTGAACCGCTCCGTCAGGCCTGCACACTGAAGCGGAAGGTTTTTGGTCCGGGCCGGGACAGTCAGAAACAATGATGGGATGTTAAGCAAGCTGTTCCGAAAGAAAACTGATGCGCTTCCGCCAACACCTGGTGGTTTGGACATGCTGTCGGCAGAGTTCTTTGACGATCCTTATCGTTATTATAAATATTTGCGCCAAAACGAACCGGCTCATTGGACTAAGCAGGGCTGTCTTTTGCTGACGCGACGGGATCACGTGCTCAAGGCTCTTAAAAATCCGCTTCTGGGGAGTGCACCTGCGGATTTTGCTGCGACTCACCCAAGGAATCGCAAACTCTTCGTTTTTGCCGATGTTGCGAGCAACTTGCTCCCTTTCCTCGACGGTGCGGATTATGTCAAAACCCGGCAGTTCATGGCTCCGGTGCTAAGGAAAACATTTGAGGAAAACCCTCCGAATGCAAAAGGGCCTGCGGCGCGCATCCTGCACCCTTTGCTCGACAAAAGGACATTCGATGTCCTCAACGAATTCGGGCGACCGCTTTCGCTCCAAGTCATCTGCGAATTTATGGGGCTTCCCCTGGAAAGCCAGGATGATCTCTATCGGTGGACCGACAATTTGTTCAGGATTTTTGTGCCACTTCCCGATGCCAACGGAAAAAGGCTGATCGATAAGGGGCTTTCTGAATTCCGTGGTTACTTCCAAGAGATAGTAAAAGCCCGCAAACTTAAACCGGGCAAAGATCTGATCTCAAAGCTTTTGTTGAATAGAATTGGAGGTGAGGGCATGAGTGAAGCCCAGATTATCGACAATTGCATGTTGGTCTTCGCTGATGCCATTGAGAATGTGGACGCTGCCATTGCCAGCGCGGTTCTCTCCCTCCACAATCACCCGAAGGAATCCAAAAAACTCAGGGCAAATCTCGAGCTATTGCCTGCCGCCGTTGAAGAGTCCCTCCGATTTGAAGCTCCTGGACAAACTGCCCCAAGGATTGTTCGTGAGGACACGGAGATCGAAGGAGTGCCTGTCCGCAGGAACTCGGTGGTGTTGCTGGGATTGGGATCTTCAAACCGCGACGAATCGGCATATGGTGATCCCGAAGTGTTCGATATTACCCGCACGACCAAAGAACACCTGAGCTTTGGGAAAGGAAACCATTCCTGCTTGGGTTTTTTCATGGTGCGCTCCGAGATGAAGGCAGCGCTCGGTGAGCTTATAGAGAAGACCGTCAAGCTTCATGTGCATACCGAGAATCTGAGCTGGGAGCATCGGCCAGGACACCGTTGGCTTACTCACTTGAACGTCACCGCCACTCGCAAATAGTCGTAGCCCAAACCGCCAACCCATGCCTGACCAGCCGCCTAACAGTCATTCTCAAGTCTTTGAAAGCATCCCTCAGATGCTTGAGAAGGTTTCCAATGCTTACCCCGAGAAAACCGCGCTTGATGAGGAAGGTCGGCCCAGCCTTAGTTATCAGGAACTCCATCAACGCGTGGGTTCCCTGTCGCTTGACCTTCGACGGGCGGGGGTTCAAAAGGAGGACCGTGTGGCGGTGGTTGTTCCCAATGGCCGGGATATGGCCGTGGTCATGCTTGCGGTGTGCTCCGCCTCTGTTGCTGCCCCACTGAACCCGGCCTATCAAGAATCGGAGTTTGCGGATTACTTCAAAGAGATCCGCGTTTCATTCCTCGTTTTGCCCCACGGGATGACGTCGCCGGCCAGAGCCTTGGCAGAAAAACTTGGAGTCCGCGTGCTGGAGCTCACGAAGGATGCCATTTCGATCCTTTCTTCGGTATCGGCCAGCCTCACGGATCAGAGCCCCCCATCTGGTGTATCCCCCGCTCGCGATGATCTCGCACTGATCTTACTTACCTCCGGCTCGACAGGGCGCTCAAAGAAAGTGCCACTCACACATCGGAATCTCTGTGTTTCGGTTCGTGATATATGCCGTGTGCTAGAACTGACTCCCAACGACCGGTGCCTTTGCATGTGGGAGCAGTTCCATATTGGTGGATTGGTGGACTTGCTGTTGGTGCCACTTGCAAGTGGCGGGAGCGTGATATGCACTAAGGGATTTGATGCTGAAAAGTTTTTCGAATTGGTCAATAGCGAGAAGCCAACATGGTATCAAGGGGTTCCAGCAACCGTTCATGAGCTCATGGCATACGCCCGCAAGCAAGGTATCACCGGGGTGGAATCATGCCTCCGTTTGGTTCGTGTGACAGCTTCCGCCCTTTCTCCCAAACTGATGGAGGAGTTGGAGCACTTTTTTCATGTCCCTGTGATCACCACGTTTGGCATGACCGAAGCCTCCCCTCTCATCACCACAAATCTCCTTCCCCCGCATGTGCGCAAACCTGGCTCCACCGGCCCTTCTTGCGGACCTGAGATCGCAATCATGGACGAGGATGGGAGGACGCTAGAGACCGGCGAAGTGGGAGAGGTTTTGATTCGGGGAGAGAACATCATGTCGGGCTACGAGGATGCCCCGGAGGCGAATCTGCGGTCCTTTCGTGATGGCTGGTTTCGCACAGGCGACATAGGCTGCTTGGACGAAGACGGATATCTGTTTCTCCGCGGGCGAATCAAAGAAACCATCAATCGGGGAGGCGAAAAAATTACACCCCAGGAAATTGACGATGTGTTGTTGACACACCCGGAGATTGCCGAGGCAATTTGTTTTCACATTCCTCACCGCGTGCTTGGAGAAGACATCGCCGCCGCCATTGTTTTGCACCGTTCAGGCTCGATGTCCGAAAAAGATGTTCGAGATTATGTTGCTACTCACATGGTTGAGTTCAAAGTGCCAAGGAAGGTTGTTTTTGTGGAGGGCTTTGAACGCAATGTATCCGGTAAAGTCAATCGGAGCACCTTGGCTGAAATTTACGGGCTTTTGGATGCTTCCGATTATGAGCCGCCATCCAGCCCCATGGAAACCACCCTTGCGGAAATCTGGAAACGTGAATTGAGTGTCGAGAAGGTTGGACGCAATGACTCATTTTCGGAACTTGGTGGCGATTCCCTCTCATCCATGCGGATGATCGTTGAACTCGAAAAACGGCTTGGCGGTCGATTGCCAATGGAGGTGCTCGGACTCATTTCGATCGGAGCCACCCCTCTTCACGAGGTTGCTACGGCTTTGGAGAAGGAGGGAATTGTCCAGCCGGTCCAGATTACCAAGCCATCACATTCCCCAGACCCCGTCTCGCGAATCCCCCTCCGCGAACTTTCCGAGGAAGACCGCCGCGCCATGTTAGTTGTTATGGGGAGCGGAACTTTTTCAACATGGAAGCCCCTCTCACTTGTCAAAGTGGCCAACCGTCAAGGCTCACGCAGACCAATTTTTTGGGTTTTCAACTCACCCCACGCAGAAATGAAGGGTCTTGTTGAAGCGTTCGGGGCCGATCAACCGATCTTCGGGCTTTACTCAGGATCCACCACAGTTGATCCGGAAAGACTTCCGGATGTTTCCGACCACTATGTGCAAGAAATCCTGGAAATCCAGCCGGAGGGACCTCTCATTATCGCCGGCAACTGCAGGGGTGCGAGGGCGGCCGTTCGCATAGCTACGAGACTAAGGGAGTTTGGCCGCGAGGTCAGTCACATGTGCATTCTTGAAATGTTTGATCGGGCCCTTTACGATTTTGAGGGAAAGCAACTCCTGCTCTTCGGTAAACAAAGCAGTGAGTTTCGTTATCGGGATTTCAATTTTATGCGTCCAGGATGGAAGCTTCCTTTCAGAAATCCTCCACGTGTCGAATGGATTGAGGGTCGTCATGCCCGATTCTTCACCCCGGAGAATGTGGGAAGCATGGCTGAAAAGCTGAAAGCCTTTCTCGGAGGTGAACCGGAGGACCTTTCCCCAGTCACAAGGCTTCGCACGCATTTACGCATTCTCATTCACCGCATTCCTCCCGCATTTAACCTTTACGTCAGGCTCACCAGCCGAAACTGAAGCACTCTGTAACCCCCACCCACCATCTTCCAGACTTCGGAGTTCAAACTCCTCATTTATGACTAACTCCACACCATTTTTTAACAGACTTCGTGAGAATGTCCGGTCCCTTGGAGGATTTCATAATGCCCACCTCCACATGGACCGTGCCGGCACGCTCGAAGTCCCAGCTGCCGAACACTCATTGCCAGGGAGTCACACAAGCTCTCTGTCATTGTCAAAAAAACACGGATTGATTCCCAGCATCCATGCCGGACCATTTTACCAAGCCGAGAGCCTTGAGGAACGGCTCAATTTCTACCTCGATCAAATGGTCGAAGCCGGCACCACCCGAGCAGACACCCTTGTTGATGTCACGGCCGATGGGGTGGGACTCAGGGCTTTTCAGATATTTCAAGAGACCAAGAACCGTCGCCACCATGAAATCAAATTGGGAATCGGTGCCTACAGCCCGCTGGGTTTCCGCGATGACGAACCTGAGCGCTGGCGTCTGCTGCTGGAGGCCGCAAAAGACGCAGATTTCCTTGGTGCTCTTCCAGAACGAGATGACACCGATTCCTACCCTGGACATATCGGGTTTCTTGAGCACTGCCGGAGAATGTTGACGTTGGCGGGCGAACTCTCCAAGTCCGTCCACATCCATGTGGATCAGCGCAATGATCCTTCTGAACGTGGAGCGGAAACGGTTCTCCAAGCCATCGAGGAAGTCGGAATGCCGTCATCTCAAACCGGCGAACCCATGATTTGGTTGATTCATCTGATTTCGCCATCAACCTATGATGAAGCTCGCTTTCGCAAACTTGTGGATGGTCTTAACCGATTTCATGTAGGAGTGATATGTTGCCCATCAGCGGCACTTAGCATGCGGCAATTTCGCCCAATCAAGACACCGACATTCAACTCCATTGCCAGAGTCCTGGATTTGCTTGCAGAAGGTATTCCCGTTCGATTGGGATCTGACAACATCTGCGACATCTGCTCGCCTGCAGGCACTCCCGATCTCCTTTGGGAAATTTTTGTCCTGTGCAATGCTGTTCGTTATTATGATGAGGGTATCCTGGCCCATCTCGCAGCAGGCCTGCCGCTCTCCGATTCAGAATCAGCCGCAGTTCGCAAACATCTACAGGAGGATGCCGATGAAGTGCGACTGGCCATTGAGAAATGGTCCGCATCGCGCCGGACAGAACCACAGGATTAACTCAATACCCAATGAATACCCAACCAAAAACCAGACGCATTCTCGTCATTAATCCCAACACCGCCAAGGAAACTGCTCATCTTATGGAAAAGCAGTGCCGACAGATCGCGTTTCCTGGCACGCATGTGGATGCCACTTACATTCAAGCCACTGAATCGTTTTCAAGCTATAAGGTTTTCAGTTACGTGGATCTGGCCATTTGCACCGTGGAAACCATCAAGATCGCCTGGCAGGCAAGGAATGACTACGATGGGATGATCGTTGCGGGATTCTCCGATGTCGGAGTCGATGCAATGAAGGAAATGCTTGAAATCCCCGTTCTTGGCATCGCCGAAGCGGCTTACCATGTGGCCGCACTGTTGGGTCACCGGTTTGCAGTATTGACAGGCACCTCGAAATGGACTCCCCCAAAGCACGACTACGTGAAGGCCTTGGGGGTCGAGTCCAAGGCCGTTTCGTTTCGCTCCTACAGTGAATGGGACGAGGACGATTCCCACGAGGCACTGCGTGCCAAACTAATTGACGTGGCTCGCAAAGCCATCTCTGAAGACGGTGCGGAGGTTGTCATTCTTGGCGGTGGGCCGTTGGTTGGTTTTGGCAAAGAAATTGAGATGGAGCTTGGAATTCCTGTCATAGATCCAACACTTGCGGCGTTTAAAATGATGGAGGGATTCATCGATCAGGGTTATTGCCACAGCAAAGTTGGCAGGTGGAGCCCCCCTTTGGAGACCCTGGGGGATGCTTCCGGATCGATTCCTTATAACCGGAAGTGGCTGGACCAGAAATAGAGCCACCATACTTTTGAAAGCGCTTCTTCATTGGCTTCACGCACGCTATATCGGGCTGGGGTGGGCATTGCGTGGGCTTTTTGTTGCGGTCCAAAAAGCTCTTAACCCCTCATGGACAGAGATCCAACGGCGACTCGCACTCTGGCGCAACAGGCGCAAAAAATTCCGCTATGAACTGACGGCCTGCACCATGTTCAGAAACGAAGCGCCTTTTCTCGATGAATGGATCACATTGCACCAAGCCGTTGGCGTGGAGCACTTTTACTTATATAATAATCTCAGCAATGACAACTATCGGGAAGTTCTGGAACCGTGGATCCGCAAAGGCTTGGTAACACTTCTGGACTGGCCTGGAACAGGCGGTCAGGTTGCGGCATTCAACGATTGCATCCGGCGTTATCGCATGCAATCAAAGTGGATTGCGTTTTTGGATGTGGACGAGTTTCTCTTTTCAACCGAAGCCAGAGATCTTCGCACCATTCTTCCCCGCTATGAAGAATTCCCGGCAATCTTTGTCTATTGGATTCTCTTCGGGTCCGGCGGGAATCAAAAACGCCCGGAGGGTTCGGTCATCGAAAATTATAAATATTGCCTGGATTTGGAGACGGCCTCCTCCGACGAATTTTATCATGGGCACGCCCACTTGGAGAAAGAAACCTATGTGACCGGTTGGGCAAAAGACGGGAAATCAATCGCCAACCCCAGGCTTGTCAAAAAATACTATGTCCACCAACCTGAGCAGGTTTGGGCTGGTGTGGTTGTTGATGAAAAAATGCGCCCCCACTTGCGTCGCAAGCCAGGAACGATTGATCTTTGTTGTTCAGTGTTTCGCATCAACCACTACTGGTCCAAATCTCTCGAAGATATCACCAATAAGGTTCTTAAGGGAAATGCGAGTTGGGCTCACACGCCCCCAGGGAAGCTTGAGCGATGGCTGGAACGGGAAAGCCATCTCAACCGGACTAAGGATGAAACATTGTTGAACATATGGCACGAAATCAAAGGCAGAGATCTCGAAGTGCCATGAGTATATTTTGCCAGACTCGTGGGGTGCACTTCCCCAAGACAAAACGCAATCAGCACAGATGAGCACGGCTGTCCTGATTTGCGGCCAAATGAGAGCGGCGGAGCGCTGCGTGGACTCGATCCTGAAGGCCTTTCCCAACGCGGATTTCTACATTCATTGTGTGAATGACGAAGACGCCCACAAGGCCGAACTCTTTCATCCCGTGGTTAACGAGGCCTACCAGCAGCAACCAATAATCGAACTCGACAGTTACCATCGCCAAAAGGGTCGCGGCTGTCATGGCGTCCAACAGGTCCTACAACAACTGTTTGGCTTAAGGCAAGTATGGGCAACATATCATGCTTCTGGAGCCGAACATGATTGGGTTGTACGGTGTCGCCCTGATCTTCAGTTCACAACATTTCCCGAAAATGAAACCGAGAGGCAAGGCCAGTTGATGATTCCACGTTTCTGCAATTATTGGGGATATAACGATCGGTTTGCCATGATGAGATCTGAGGTTGCACCACGCTACTTCTCCAGATTGGATCTTCTTGAATCCTACCTTGGGATGGGTGGGATTTTTCACCCTGAAACATTTCTCAAATGGTGCATGGAAGAAACCCCCATGATCAGGACGGAGGCCGTTTTCCGCACCATTCGCAAAAATGGAGAGATTGATGAGCCGCTTTATTTTCCAAGACGCGGAGACGAACCACCCGGTGATCCAATTCTATTGCCTGTCAGTTTCCCTGCTTTCCATCGCTGAGATTCCATGCAACCCATCTCCACACTTGTTGTCCTGAGTTCCGCGCATGAGGTTTTGTATCAACGCTATTTTAGCCCGACTCTTCCGGCCGGGCTACGCATCGTTCCCATGGAGTTGCCCGCCAATCTGTCTGATGGAGCTTATATGAGCGAAGAATGGCAGCAGGCCATGTGCGCGAAGGTCCGGCACGCCCTCACATTTTGTGAACAGGCCCCTGAGCACGAGCCATTCATCGTTTCCGATGTGGATGTGCAGTTCTTTCCTGCGTTCAACGCCAGCAAGTTCCTTGAATACGCAGACTCCCTTGGCTGCGACCTTGTCTTTCAGCGTGAACGCTTTCGGGACGGAGACATGGAGGCAAATTGCGGATTTTATACGGGTCGGAACACATCAACAGTTCGATCACTGCTCTCTGCAGCACTGGATGACCTCCAGGCAGACAGTATAAAAAATGAGCAAAATGCTGTGAACCGAATGCTCAACAAGTTGGAGATCCCATACGCAACCCTCGACAGTCGGTTTTACGCCAGAACACACGGATTCCCACCGCCCAAGGAGATTTGGATGCACCATGCGAGTTGGACAACATCGATCCCGGAAAAAATCCGTCAATTGGAGCGAGTGCGTCGGATCGCCAGCGCTGGAAGCGTTCGGCTTCACATTGAGTCCTTTGCTGAGCAGCTTTTGCGGGCAAACTCCAATCGTGGCGGTATGGGTGGTCTGCTTTATGCCGTGCGCCAATTCCTGGGGAAGATTCCATTGAGACCTGGTTGTCTTCCCTGAGAAATAGCACATGGCAGTCCCAATAAATTGGCAGCATCACAAAATTGCTTAATAAGCCCATAATCCAGAATCTCTCGCTGAAGCGGACAAGCTCCAAGCTTGTTTCCGGGCTGCAGAGTGCTGCCGACCTCGTCGTCGCAAATTCGAGACGCACAATCGCTGGTGGACCACCAACGATTCGGATGCTACTGCTCTCTGATGGGCTATCCCTGCAGAGCGAGGCTCAGTTCGACCCGATTCTTCGAAATCGAATCTTCCTAAGGGACACCTTCGGCTTGGTTCTTCGAAAGCAATCCCTGACTGCGGGTGATCGCATTCCAGCCTCAAGTCTGTCAGGCAGCGATATTATTGGCTTCAAACTCGATTACCGCACCCCGCAGATAGAAGCCTTGAGGATCGCTTCCAACTTGGCAAAATCGAAGCCTAAACATTCTACTCTTGTTTACTGTGATGGCAATGACGAGGTAACTATCCAGTGGCCCGGTCTGCTGGAGTATTGCGACCTCTATTGGAAGAAACACTGTTTTCGTGAGAGATCCCGTTATCTTGTACGCCCTCGGGGGGGGACAAACCTTGTAGAATTTGCCCTGGGCGAAGAAGCAGAACCCGATTCCCAACACCCATGTGACGAGAGCCAGCTACAGAAAATATTCTGTGGGCCATCAATTGGTATGGACCAAAAAATTGCGAACCTTGCCCCCCTGCTATCTGACAATGAGTCCATCCCAACTTTGATTACACGAAAAAATGATGCTGTTTTGCGCGCGGATGTTCCCGATAATTGGATGGGGAAGCTTCGCAGACCTGCGGTTGAAATTCTTGAATCATTGCAGGGATCCCGGGAAATTCTGCTCCCGCGGGGCCGCGTCCCTCAAGACCAATATGCTCAGGAGATGATGGACAGCCGGATTAGTGTTTCACCCTTTGGCTATGGAGAAATCTGCTGGAGAGACTTCGAGGCGATCGCTTATGGATGCCTCCTCTTTAAGCCTTCCATGGATCACATAGAATGCTATCCTGACATTTTTCAACCATTTGAATCCTACGTCCCGGTAAATTGGGACTTCAGTGATTTGAGCGAAAAATTAGATTATTTTCTTTCTCAACCCGAAGAATCACAACGAATAGTGGTTCGTGCCAGACAGATACTGCAGAATTGTTTAAGGCCCGAGTGGTATGGGAAATTCTTTGGGGAATTGCTCAATCGCCTTGGTTATGCGACACCTACATCAAAAAATCCCGACCCAGATTCTTTGAGTTGGAAATAATGCTTTATTCTTCCAAACCCTATCTTCAGACCAAATACCGTCAAAGTCGGTTGAAAAATCGACACACGAAATGGAGTAATCAAGCAAATGAAAAAATGGATTGAACTATTCTTCAATAAGCGGAATGCCAACCATGTTCTGACTGAATCCGAAAAAGAGGTTAAGCATCTTCCTTATATTTTTGTCATTGGATTTAACAAGACAGGAACAACATCACTGCACCACTTTTTTGAAGGTAATGGGTTTCCAAGCATCCACTGGGACGATAACCGCTTGGCCACAACCATGGTCGAGAATTGCCTGCATGATCGTCGAATTCTCGAAGGCTACGACCAAAAATACCGGGTCTTCTCGGATATGATTGTACAGAAGTTCCGCATTCGATTTGAAGCCAATTCCTTGTTCCGGATCTTGGACACGGATTATCCGGGGTCCTATTTCATCTATAACAATAGGAAGATTGAGGATTGGATTGCAAGTCGCTGGCAAAAGCCCTGCAGAAAGTATAACTGCACGAATGTGGAACTGGAAATGCGCATTCTGAACACAAAGGACACGCAGGATGTCATCGACACATGGAAAAAAGAGAAGCTTGATTTTGAAAAGGAGGTCCGCAGGTATTTTTCATCAAATCCGAAATTTCTCGAACTGGATATCACTGCGCCTGATGTCCCCCAACAAATTTCCAAGCTTCTTGGAAGAGCACTCGATCTATCCCAGTGGAGACATTACCGGACGAACCAGAATGGAAAACCGATCTGTGACCCACCGCAGGATGTAGCGGAAGGATGAACACGAATAGCTCAGTAAGCCATTCATCCCTTCCATTGAGCATGAATCCCCTGGTCAGTGTGATCTTACCGTGTTATGGGATGGGAAAATTCTTATCCGCTGCGCTTGCCTCTGTTGCTGGGCAGACCTACCAGAACTTTGAGGTCATTATTGTCGATGACTGCGGACCGGAAGATGGAACACGCGAGGCGGCTTTGCAATTTATTGAAACTTTGCCGGACAAGCGAATTATTTTCCATCGAATGGAAACGAATGGAGGGGCCGGCGCAGCTCGCAATCACGCGATGACCCTTTCCCGTGGCGAGGTTTTTGCCTTTCTTGATCCTGACGATATGTGGCTGCCCATGCATCTTTCAACGTCACTTGAGAATTTGAAGGATGCCGATGTTTCCATCACAAGTGCCATTTGTGTGGCTGAAAACTCCGAATTGATTGGCACTTATCAAGAGGGTCGACTTGACGTGCTCATTGAAGAGTTTCCACTTAGCCTTGCAAGGGAAAACTTTCTACTGCCTTCCTGCACGGTGATCCGCCGGAATGGCTGTGAGAGGGTGGGTGATTTTCTTGGCAACAAAAGAAATGCCGCAGATTGGGATTACTATTTCCGGTGTCTGGCGGCCGGACTTTCGTTTTTGATCTCCAAAGCCGAGACCGTTCACTACCGAAAGCACGCAGGAGCCGCAACATCCAACTTTCTAAAAATGGCAAAGTCCTGTGTTTTTGTGTTTGAAAAAAATCTTCCACACATGAATCCTGATATGCAACGTGAGATGTCCAAGACCCTGCATTATTTTCTTGGCCGGCTGATCTATATGAAGACCTCCTTTCGGGATTGGTCGTTCCCCTCTGAAATTATCTCCAGTCTGAAGCTCCAGCCAGCCAACCTGACACCTTGGAAGTCCATGGTTTCTGGATTTCGAAACAATTGGCATAAACTCAACCTTTGTTGAAAATGCAAGCCATTGTGTTCGGAGCCAGTTCCTTAATTAACAATGAAGATCCCACATTTTGTTTGGACAGCACGGGACGCGGTTGCCAGAAAGTTCACACAGACGTTTGTGCCCGTTGTTGTGTTATACAAGGCACTCGTGGACAAATTCGAGTCAGCGATTGGACATGTGCGTGTCTTCTCCGGGCACTCCTTTATTTCAGGGGTTTATTCCTTCAATGAGTCTTGTAAATGTGGCCCAGAAAGAGTCACATGCTTTGCTCCTGAATCTGTCCAGAGATGTTTGCCGATCGGGATCGACAAACTTTCATCCAGATCGCAACATCTGTTTCGGCGTGAGGCGAATTATTCGTATTCAGAGGGTGGGTATCTTAAAATAGAAGAAGCCCAGATCTGTGCAAGACCCTATGCCATCGTTCTCAAAGATAGAAGAGTTGTTAGTGAAGCGAGCAAACAAATAAACAGATCAATCTTCCAGCATCCAGTGGTTGCAAAACGTGTCTTGAAACCCGATTTGGAGGTTCAGATTGCGTGGGCATCCCACTTTCATGCAGCATTCAACTACTATCATTGGATGTTCAATATTCTCCCATTGCTGGTGATGCCGCCTTTCCGGGAACTTATCCGCAAGCACTCACCAACTCTAATCATTCCAAGATTTCAGTTCTCGTTTCAAAAAGAATCCTTTGAAATGCTTGAATTCTCGCATCTCAAAGTTCTGAACAATTATGATTATGATGTGCTTAGAGCTCAAGAACTCCATGTTCCAGTTTTGCCAGATGCCACCGATCAAGCTCACCCAGCTGTCATCACTGCACTGCGTACCACTTTTCTACCAAAAGTGTCGCAAGCGTCCAAAAGAAGTCGAATCTACCTTACTCGCCTGGAAGGAAAACGTTGCGTTACAAACGAAGAGGAGATTCAGCCGATTCTAGATAAGTATGAAATCTCAACGGTTCGAACTGGAGACATGTCATTTCAAAGCCAGGTTGAATTATTTGCGAGCACAGAACTGGTGATTGCTCCACATGGGGCAGCCATCGCAAATATTGTATTCCTTCCCAGAGGTTCCTCAATTCTTGAGTTCTTTTCCCCAACTTTCATCAATCCCTGCTACTGGCGGATAGCAAATGCCTGCGGTTGTGACTATGCTCTACTGCTCGGAAAAGCCTACCATACGTTCGAACCATCATCCGATAGCTACAGAATATGCCCAAATGAACTTGGGAAAATGATCGGACGACTGCTTGAATTCCAGAAAGCTTGATGATTTCAGAAAGCTGGCAATTCATTTACTTTCCAAGCCATATCAAGACATGCTGCTGTGCATAGCGTAAGCGGGAGAAAAACACTATAACCTCACAACTCCTTCTGACTCGCTCAGTTTTCGTGAACTCGATCCCGGCCTGACGCCCGCTGCATGTCCATCTCCGAAAAGTAGCGGAAAATTAACGCATCAAAATTTGATCGACGGCCAGTCGGATCTTCTGACTTGCAAAGAAAATGCGCCGACTCATGGCACTTTTTCTTTGCCAAGCCTCGCTCAGAGCCGGCACATTGTTCCCCAGAAGTGTGATCCATTGTCTTGTGTGTGCTTCCGCCGTGTGGCGCTGTCCGGCGAGGCGTCCCGCCGCCACGAGCCTAGCACGAAGCGCCGGATCCGCTTTGAGAGTCCTGATGTGCTCAACCATTGCGCTCCGACTCGGGCAGACGAGGAAATCTGTTCCGGGCTCCCCCTCTGAAGCGAAAGCGGTGTCCACCCCTCCGAGAAACGGAACGCCAGCCAGCCAGGCATTGGCGAGCTTGGTGGGGGGTTTGTGATCGTGCCTGCGGCCATCGAAATCCCGAATGGCGATGGCGCAGTCGGTCGAGCTGTAGTCATTCCACTTCTCGGCACCGATGACGGAAAGGGTCACTCCTGCTTCCGCTTTCAATTTTTCCACGAAACCCGGATCCCGCAGTTCCGGGCAGAGGTTTGCCTCATGTCCGAAAAAGCAAACGCTTTCGAAGCGGTCTCCTCGTGCGGGATCACGGGGAATGAGGTTCGGCTGTGCCCAGTGAGGCATATACACGGCCCCTCGCATCCGTTTCGCATGAGCAGGGTTTTGGAGGACATGCATGTGGACACGGGGATGGAGCTTATTGTCTGCCACGATTGCCACGACAAACACATCATCCGGCGGGCGAAATTGAGGAGAAAGATTCCCAGTGAAGACAACCAGGATCCCCTTCTCTGGAAATTGATGCACAAGCCTAGCCGGGACCCCGGCATTCGTGAGGCGGGCCCATGTCTGGTAAATCCAGCATTGAACCACGGCAATCATCCCCTCCCCCTCCACGCGGACCGGGCTTCCGGATTTCCAGGCATCACGCTGGGCGGGCTTGGGGAGATGCTTTTCACTCATGAAAAAAGACACGTCCACTTTGGTCGAATCTAGAAAAGCGCGGGCAGTTTTCAAGACTGGAATGTCAACTGGGGAAATGCAGGAGCCAGTTTGTCCCGGAGCTCTCTTGCGCTCGAAAACGCCAACGCTCCGTCTTTCAAATTCCTGACATCGGCTCGGATAACACCAGAGCAATTGCAACTTTTTTATAATGCTGAGCTTGTGATTGCACCACCTGGGGCGGGAGCAGCCAATATTACTTTTCTTCCTTTGACCTTATTGTGATTTCAACAGAACCATGAAATATCTCATTGTTGGTGCCGGGTTTTCCGGGGCAGTTCTTGCTCGGCAGCTGGCCGAGCAGGCCGGTGCTTCGATCATGGTGATTGACGTACGGCCGCATTTGGCGGGCAATTGTCACACGGAGAGAGATTCGGAAACGTCGGTGATGGTCCATCGCTATGGTCCACACATATTTCATACTAACAATGAACGGGTGTGGGAGTATATCCGAAGATTTGGGGAGTTTGGGCCGTTTGTTAACCGTGTCAAAGCCTCGATTCCGCGTGGAATTTTCTCACTGCCAGTGAACCTCCACACCATTAACCAGCTGTTCGGACTGCGACTGGGACCTGACGAGGCCAGGGCTTTTTTGGCTCAAAAATCTGATTCCTCGATACACGAGCCGAAAAACTTTGAAGAGCAGGCGTTGAAATTTGTTGGACGCGAGCTGTATGAAGCCTTTTTTCTGGGTTACACAAAAAAGCAGTGGGGATGCGATCCCAAGGAATTGCCTGCGTCGATTCTCAAGCGGCTGCCAGTGCGCTTCAACTACAATGACAATTACTACGAGAGTCGGCATCAGGGCATTCCTCTGGGCGGCTACACGGAAATTGTCCAACGAATCCTGGATCATCCGCTTATCACCGTCGAGTTGGGCGTGGCTTTTGACCCTGACATGCGATCCCGCTACGATCACATGTTCTTTACAGGCCCGATCGATCAATTTTTTGGTTATTCTGAAGGGCGGCTTGGCTACCGCACCGTGACGTGGGATCAGGATGTTGCCAAAGGGGATTTCCAAGGCAACGCGGTGATCAATTACCCCGACTTGGCCGTCTCTTATACACGAATTCATGAGCACAAGCATTTTGCTCCTTGGGAGAACCACGAGAAAACGATTGCCTTCACAGAATTTAGTCAAGAAACGCAGTCCGATGATATTCCCTACTATCCGAAGCGGCTGAGTCATGATCTTGCCCTGTTGAATCGCTACCGGACTTTATCAAAGACAGTAGATGGCGTTTCATTTCTTGGTCGGCTGGCCACGTATCGATATATGGACATGCACCATGTGATATCCGAGGCGCTTGAGTTCGCCGAATCCTGGCTTAAGTGTCGCATGAACAACCGGCCAACTCCCATCTTTCCAAACAACGAATGAGTCTGGTGGAACCCGACCGCATCCTTCGGGATTATATCAATGCCGAGCGGTTTATGGATCTTGCGGATGTCGTTTGGAGCACAGATCGCAGAAACTCTCGTTCCCGATGGAAGGGGCCGATTCCAGTGGGTTCTTTGGTGTATGCAAAGCGGGACCACGTGGACAGGCTCTTTCTGAAGCTTGCAAAACAGAGATCAAGAATTGTTCTTGTGACCTCCGAGAGTGACGATCCGGTGCTGGAGGGATCAAGTCAGGTAAGCCCACCCCAACTCGCTTCATGGTTTTCGAC
>JBGTLQ010000368.1:0-4853 GCA_041744075.1 Terrimicrobiaceae bacterium | reverse complement strand
CCGGCATCATTGCTGAAAACATATTCCGCATTTTTGCTGGAGACACTCTGACTCCTTGCCGAGATGCTGGGAACAGCCGTGGGTGTTGGCGGTTCAAGGACGCGTTCCGGTGTCGGTGAAGGTGTTGTGGGCGAAGGCTCCGCTCCCGGCGTTGCTGTGGCCGTCGCAGGGGTCGGCTGCGGTGGGCGACTGTATTCTTTGACGTAAAACCACTGCCAGAGCACCAGCCCGGCTATACACAAAATGACGGCGATCCAACCTTGACGATCCATTAGCAAACCGGTCTCCCGGCGTTTGAGTGTTCCATATTATGACAAGAGCATTTGTTTTTTTTGTTCCAAGGGAATTTAATCCCGGCGGTCGTCGGCACGGGGTCATAGCCGCAGCCCCCCCAAGGTTGGCAGCGGGCAAATCGCTTGATCGCCAACCAAAGCCCACCGAGGCATCCATGTTCGCGAATGGCATCCATGGCATACACGGAACAACTGGGTTCAAACCGACAGCCACAGCCCGGTCCGCACAACGCGTGAACCACCGGTGAGAGGCCCCAGTGGTAAATCTTAAGTAGGAAAATTAAAAATGTGCTCATGCGGAGACGCGCAAAATAGAAAGTCGGCGGACTAGAAGCAACCATTCCTCGCGAAGTTCTTCAAAAGAAGCTCCAGCGGCAGCTGATTTGGCAGAGGTGACCACCATCCATCCGGGGTTCAAATCCGGCTTGGCCAATCGAAAAATCTCGCGAAGTCTGCGGCGAACGCGGTTTCTGACAACTGCTCCGCCCACTTTTTTTGAAGTGACAATGCCAATGCGCGTGGGCTCGTCAGCGCTGCTCGTTTTTAATACGGACACACGGATTAGTGGGCCCTGAACAAGCTTCCCACGCTTTCGGACCAAAGCAAATTCCGCCGTCAGCCGCAAGCGTGCTGATGGCGGGAATCGCAAGCGTCCAGACTCAGGCTTGGGTGTGACGGGCGAAGTGGACTTCAACGCCCTTCGGCAACAACCGTTTGCGGCCCCTCTGACGACGACGCGCGAGGATGCCCCGCCCGCTTTTGGTTTTCATGCGTGCGCGAAAACCGAATTGTTGTTTGCGCGTGCGCTTGGATGGTTGGTAGGTGCGTTTCATTTTCTGCTGAAATTCTTGGGTTGGAGAGAATTCCGCGATTTGCCGCGGAAGTCAATAGCCAATACAAAACTTTGAGAACTTTTGCCGCAAATAGCCCCGAGTCAGGCCCCCTCGTTTTTTCCAAGGGAAATGCTCCATAATTGGGCTATCAGGTCTTCCCCATCCAATCAACCTCCCAAGAAAGTGAAGATCACCTTAATGGGGTACCAGTGTGCAAAAATCAAATCCTATAGAATCATTCCTCAGGGCTTTTGCGTTTTGAAAACTGAACCCCTTTCTGATTCTCAAGCCGGAGATCGCCCTTTTGCGGAAGTGTCATCTTCAGGCACTCTGACGTTTTTCCACCAAGACTGGCTCGGCAACGTGGTGATGCACATATTACCTCCCCTGGGGAGTTGGCAAAACGCCTAAAGAAACTGCCTCATATCTCCAGAGGTTTGGGATGTTTGGTGAGGAGGCGGTTGCCTTTGGCTGTCAGAACGATGACGTCTTCATGCCGGACACCTCCGAGGCCGGGCCAATAAATACCGGGTTCAACAGTGATGACGATACCCTGTTGGAGGTTGGGGGTGGAGACGCGAGGGTTTTCGTGGATTTCCAGTCCGAGGCCATGACCAAGGCCATGAAAAAATCCTCTCCACCGGCCTTCATAGACTTCGGTGGGGTATCCAGCTTTGGCAAAGAGTTCGCGGATTTCGTTTTGGAGCTTCAGGCCATCAATGCCGGGTTTGAGAGATTGGAGGGCAAGTTTTTGTCCTTGGAGGCAAAGGCCCCAGATTTGGCGTTGGGCGTCGCTGGCCGTTCCACGAATGACCGTTCTTGTGATGTCGCCGTAGTAGCCAGTTTTTGCGTCCCTCGGAAATATGTCGAGAATGATCAGTTCGTTGGCGAGCAGGGGGCCGGTCCCACGGGCGTGGGGATCGCAGGCCTGTTCCCCGCCGGCAACGATGGAGTCCATGCGAGCTTCACCTCCGGCTCGAAGGATGGCCGATTCAATTTCCACACGGAGGATTTCTGAGGTGAGGACTTTTTTGGCCCAGATCAACTTGCGGTCCTTGCGGATGCTTGCCGCTGCAAGAACCTCGAAGGCGCGGGCCATGCCGGATTCCGCGATTTTTGTGGCCTGTGTGAGCGCTTGGATTTCTTTTGGGGATTTGATCTCACGGTCGGGGTAAAATGGACCTTTCACAGGCCGCAAGCGGATGCCCTCTTTCTTTAGGGCCCTTGCAAGTCCGAGGGGAAAGTCGGATGAAACCACGGTCTTCTTGGATTTTTGATCGCGAAGAAATTCTGCCAGCACGCGGGCGTATGGCGGCTTGCGTTTCCGTTTTCCCTGAACTTTTTTTTCAACGTCAGAGTAAGCCAGCACCTCATCAACTTTGGCCGTCTCCCGGGCTCGGTCGACCTCCAGGTCACTCATTAAAAGAATCCGGCGACCTTGCTTTTCGATGAGGACAAAGGGATCGGGGGCTCGAAATCCGGTCGCGTAGAGCATGTCGGCATTGTGGTCACTCGCGGCAACGGCCAATTTTGTATGTTTCACTGGGACTCACTCTGCTTCAAATGGGTGGGAATGAGCAAGCCCACGCATCGATGGACCCGAATCGCACCCGCCAAATGGGAGGATGCTTGGGAAGAACGCCTCCGGTTCCTTGGGCCGGAGCGTCTAGCCATCGTCACATGGCCGGATTCCCGGGCCATGAAAATCGAAGCGTATTGTGATGGGAAAACTGCTGCCCGCCTCACCAAAGAATTTGGCGGCCGGGCGGCTGTTTTGCCCAAAGACCTTTGGAGCGGAGAGGCACAAGCCCCCCGCCGACCTCTTTCCATCCGTGGCAAACTCAAAGTCTTTTCTGATGAGGCTCAATGGAAGGCCTGGGATAAGCCAACTCCGAGGGGGTTGCTAATTCCGGCAGGGATGGCCTTTGGGACGGGCGAACATGCAACCACGGGGACCTGTCTGAGAATTCTTTGTGATCTTGCGAAGGAACTGCCCCAGGGGTTCGAAGCCGCCGATCTTGGAACGGGCAGTGGAATCCTTGCTATTGCCTCGGAATTTCTTGGTGCCGGAAATGTCTTTGCTTTGGACAATGACCCCGCCGCCGTTCGGGTCGCCAAAGCAAATACCCGAAAAAATCGGTGCAATAAAATTCGCGTTGCAAAGGGGAGCGTGCTCGATTGGTCACCGGCACCCCCCTGCCACCTCATCATCGCAAATCTCTATAGCGATCTGCTCATTGCGTCGGCTCCTGTCATCACTAAAGCGCTGCGTCCCGGTGGCTCGCTAATCTTTTCCGGAGTCCTCAGAACTCAGTTGGATGAGGTCAGCAAGGCTCTGCGTCGTGAAGGATTCAAAATTCTAAAAATCACAGATCGCGGCAAGTGGTGTGCCGGGTTGGCTGTTAAGAAAAAAACTTCGAACTGAGCCCGGGACCTGCTTTGATCTCCGCATGGCACTTTTGATCAAAGGTGGGGAGATTGTGACCGCGTCCTCGCGGTATGTGGCGGACATCTTATGCAAAGGCGAGACGATCTCACGCATCGATACCAACATTGAACCTCCCACAGATGCCGAGGTGATTGACGCCTCCGGCAAATATGTTTTTCCGGGCTTCATCGATCCCCACACGCATATCTACCTGCCATTCATGGGCACCTTTTCGAAAGACACTTACGAAACTGGCACCAAAGCGGCCCTTGTTGGTGGGACCACCACAATTTTTGATATGTGTTGCCCGGGGCGGTCCGAGGAGCCCATGGACGGCTTCCAGACATGGAGAGCCCAAAGCGAGGGCCGTGCCGCCTGCGATTATTCTTTTCACATGGGGGTTACCAAATTCGATGAAAGCTCCGCCGCCCAACTTCGTGAGATTGTCAAAGCAGGCATTCAATCTTTCAAAATTTTCCTGGCTTACAAAGGGGCGCTGGGTATCGACGATGCAGAGCTTTTTCAGGCCTTGAGCCTCGCGAAAGAGTTGGGTGTTGTGACCACCGCCCACTGTGAAAATGAAACCCTTGTTTCGGAGTTGCAGCGCGGACTGCTCGCCGCAGGCCGCACCGATACGGGAGCGCACCATGACAGCCGCCCGCCGCGCGTCGAAGCGGAAGGGGTTCACCATTTCCTCACTTTCGCGGAGATGACCGGCGCTCCCGTTTACATTGTGCATCTGAGTTGTCGGGAAGCCCTCGAAGAAGCCCTGCAAGCACGACTGCGTGGCGTCGATGTTTCCATCGAGACGGTGATCCAATACCTGACCTTGGACAAAACCCACGCCGAACTCCCTGACTTCGAGGGAGCAAAGTATGTGATGTCCCCTCCACTGCGCGACAAATGCCATCAACCCGTTCTTTGGAATGCCCTGCAGCAAGGCTTGATCAACACCGTCGGAACCGATCATGCCCCCTTTGATTTTCAGACCCAGAAGACAATGGGCCGGGACGACTTCACAAAAATCCCGAATGGAATCCCTGCCATCGAAGATCGAATCAACCTCCTCTACACCTACGGAGTGCTGACCGGAAAAATCGACCTGTCCACGTTTGTCAGTATCGCCAGCACCAACGCCGCCAAAATTTTTAACCTTTATCCCCGGAAAGGAACCATTCAGCCCGGTTCCGATGCGGATTTGGTGGTTTTTGATCCAAACTATCAGGGCACCCTCAGTGCCAAAACGCAGCACATGAATATCGACTACAATGCCTATGAAGGCTGGAAAATCCATGGTCG
>JBGTLQ010000367.1:0-7860 GCA_041744075.1 Terrimicrobiaceae bacterium | reverse complement strand
TGCATTTTTATTTTGGGGCGTTGCTTCCATCGTGCCAGGATTCCAAGTTTCGGGATTTTGGAGCGCTCTCGGCGGCGGATTGATTGTGGCATTGATCTGCTGGATTTTCAGCATTTTCTTCCGTGGCAGCAACGGCCAAGTGTATTTGATCACCCATCATGTGGATGGCAAAGAGAAGATGGCAAAAGGTCGGGTGGTTGATACATTGGAAGATGACAAGTGATCAATCAGCCGCATTAAAGCTCTGGCAGCTGCCAGTGGGTGAAGCCGAAACTTGGGTAAAGATCTGCGGCATCACACGTCCTGATGACGTGATATCATCAATTCGAGCTGGTGCGAATGCGGTCGGATTTAATGGCTACCGGCATTCCAAACGATATTTGGAATTTTCAAAAGCGCTGAGTTGGATCGCGGATTTTAAAGATCAAATTCTAAGAGTAGCCGTATTGGTCAATGAAGATCGCGCTGAGATCCAAAGAGTTTGGGACACGGGCTGCTTCGATCTCATTCAACTTCATGGAGACGAAACCTGGAGTGACGTGTCATCTTTTGTGCAAATCGGGATTCCGATTTTGAAAGCCGTCAGAATCCCCCCTGAGATCTCGAACATCCCAGCTATCCCGTGCATTTCAGGGGTGAAGCAAACAGTTCTATTGGATGCCATGTCACCCCAAACCTATGGGGGCAGCGGTGAATCGCTCAACTGGCCGCTCATTGGCAATTGGCAGCGGAAACATCACAATCCCTTCATTTTGGCGGGAGGTTTGCGCCCGGAAAATGTGGCTGAGGCCATCCAATCCAGTCACTGCTCGGGTGTGGACGTCGCTGGAGGTGTTGAGGTGTCAGCAGGCATCAAGAGCGCCTCATTCATTGAAAAATTTGTTAAAAATGCGCGTTTAGCAAAAAGTTATTCACAGAGAGCTTGACTTCGATGCCTCTTTTCTGGCAATAGCTCAATCACCGCCTAATCTGGGGCAGGACTACATTATAGAACGAATTTGCATGCGTGACCTGTCATGGTTCTACTTTTTTAAGCTGCTTCAAAATTTGGTTAATATTAAAAGATCACAGGTCATCGAAAAATTTTATCATATTTGAGAAGCTTTCTTGCGCTAACCCTGATAAATGACTTTGAGTTACCCAGCGAACGATACTTTTTACGACAATTGGCACGACATTGGCTTAGAAAAGTTTCGTTCTGTCGAAACCAGAGTTTGGTGCGATTAAATAAGACCCATTTACATCCCTTCCACTGCAGCCTGCCTTAACCCGCGTCTGACCCACGCATTTCATCATCACAGCATATGCCGTCAAAATCAGCAGACCTTAAAATGAGCATTCCAGCTTTAGTAAAAGATTTTGTGATTCGTCACGAATCTGATTACCCCCGCCACAACCAAGGTGGAAGCCGCACCTCTTCGCCAGTCCTCATGCTCTTGCTAAGCGTGGTTTTAGGATCGAGCACGATGTTCGCTGCCGAAGAAGGCAGTCCTGAGAGTCTGCTCAGGCAGGAATCCGAACAAGGCGCGGATGCACCCATGATTTACGCTGAATCTGCAGACGGTGAGGCCCAGCCTATTGGGACTCCCACTGAGACGATTCCAGATACGACCCCTGCCATTGCGGATATTGAACCTCCAATTCCCATCCCTCCTCCGCCAGCACCCGCTGTGCTGGATCCGACGGCCCCAGCGCCTATTGCACCCTCCGAGGCCATTACCGGCGGACCTGCGATTCCTTCGGTGTCGCCTGGCTCCGACTTAACCATCACAACAACATCCACTTCCACAACAGAAACCGACTTGACCGTGGCCCCACTGGACGAATCAAATCCGTCCGCACCGCGTGCCCGAGAGTTTCAAGGGGATGACCTTGGCCAAGTTCTACGGCTGCTGGCACGTCAGGCCAGAATCAATGTGGTCGTGAGTGATCAAGTCATCGGCACCGTGACCATGCGACTTGAAGATGTGACTGCCCTGCAAGCCATCAACGTCATCGCCCGCTCGAAGGGATTGGTGATCGATGTGATCGAGAATATTTATTACATCAAAACGCCGGCAGAAAAGGCAGCAGAACCAACGGAGAGCCTGTCTTACACATTCAGTTTCGCTAGAGCGGAAAATGTGGCACCGCTTTTGGCTGGTCAGCTTCAGGCCCAAGGCGCACCTCCTCAGGTGGATGTGCGCACCAACACGGTTTTCTACCGTGAAGCGCTCTCCAATATCGGTTCCATCCAAGAATTTCTGTCCAAAGTGGATCGCCCAACAAAGCAGGTGATGATCGAGGCCCGTCTTGTGGAAACACTGGCAAATCCGACTCAGGCATATGGGATTAACTGGTCAGGAGTTGTCGGGAGCGCCGGCAATCCCAAGGTTTTTAAATACGGTGGCAGTCCCCTCCCTGAGGATGGCACTTACGAGTTCGAATTTGACAATGGCACGCCCGGACTTTTTGACAGCCTTTTGTTTGGTCAAGGAAATCAAAACAGTATCGCTGGTTCAGGCTTTGACCCACGAACCTTCGGCTCATTCCTCACCGGCCAATTTGCCATCCTTTCTGTTCCGCAACTCTCCTTGGCAATGCAGTTCCTCAATGAGGACTCTGACGCCGAGTTCCTCGCGCATCCCCGGATCGTGACCGCCGACAACCTGGAAGCCACTATTAAAATTGTGACGGATCGTCCCGTGCCTTCATTGAACTTCAATGAGCAAACCGCCACCGCAGTCTTTGGTGGTTTCGATAACTACACCTTCGGCACTACTTTGATCGTAAAACCTTCGATCAACAAAGACAACTGGATCACCCTCTCTGTCCGACCTGAAATCAGCACCTCCAACGCGGACGTTAACTTCCAGATCGGTGGAACCACCGTGAGCGCTCCCATCATTGATACTCGGAATTTGGAATCCAACGTTCTGATCCGCAGCGGTGACACACTGGCGATCGGTGGCCTGCTCCAAGACGAAACAGGTCAAAACCGCACAAAGGTCCCTGTTCTCGGTGATATCCCGGGGTTGGGATACCTGTTTCAAAGTCGCGGCAACGTCCGTCGGAAGAGGAATCTCTTGATCTTCATCACTCCCACAGTGATCAATCCTGGCCAAGGCACAGGCTTGGAAAACCAAGCCTCCGGACTCAGCGATCCTCGCGAAGAATTTGCAGATCCCAACGGATGGTTGAACAATGCGCGCGGTGCCTATCGCGTGACCCCAACAGAAGAGTATTCCATCGCCAACGAATACCCTCTGCCCGGCCAAACAACCCGCCCTGCGGGTTTGAGAATGAAATCGGCCCCCCCTCCACGGGAGTAGTCGCTTTAAGGTTTTTACATTTAACATTAAAAAAAACGTCTGCCTGCTACAGGCAGACGTTTTTGTTTTGTCGGGATCCATGATTTTTCATGACAATTACCCCTCCGATGCGATGATCATTGAACGTGCCCGTAGCGTCGCCACCCTTCCTATATGCAAATTCACACCGAAACGCCCATAACCGCTTCAACCAGAATGGATGCTCTACTGGAGCTTGTCCCGGGAGCACAACGCGCTTTATTTCGTCACTATCATATTGGCGGTTGCAGCAGCTGTGGCTTTCGCCCCGATGAGACACTGGAGGAGGTTTGCGCGAGAAATGAAAATTTGCCGGTCAACACTGTGATCGAGTTTCTTTACGCGAGTCACGAATTGGACCAGCAACTGTTGATTTCTCCAGCAGAGGTTCAATCGGCCATCGAAAGCCCGGAACCCAAAGTGAAACTGCTTGATATTCGAACTCGGGAGGAATGGGATGCGGTGCATGTGGAGAATTCGCTCCACTTTACCCAGGAGCTCATGCAGGAAATCCTGATGCATTGGCCCAGAGAAGAGGGGTTGATTGCCGTCATTGATCATGATGGCAAGCGATCCATGGATGCCGTGGCCTACTTTCAAGGTCATGGTTTTGCCAATATTCGCGCGGTTCGGGGCGGAATTGATGCATGGAGCCAGGAGGTGGATCCCGCACTTCCACGTTATGATTTGGAATAAATCTCCATTAATAGCCTAATTCGTATAAACTTTTGACGGTATTGATAATGATGACTCAACTCGATAACAAGAACCCCACACTAGATCAGAAAATCGCGGCGGCCATTGCAGATCCACGAAATGTCGGCGAGCTTTCAGACGCTGACGCAGTCGGAACGGTGGGGAGTCCAGACTGCGGTGACATGCTCCGCATGTGGGTAAAATTCTCCGAGCGGGAGGGTAAAAAAGTAATCGACCGCGCCACATTTCAAACCTTTGGTTGCGAAACCGCAATTGCGGTTGCCAGTGTCGCCACCGAACTTCTTGCAGGGAAAACTGTGGAGGAGGCACTTCAAATGGATGGGGCTTCACTTTCGGCACCTTTAGGTCCTTTGCCTCCAATGAAAATTCACTGCGCTCAGTTGGTTGAAGGTGCCCTCCGCCAAGCACTCGCAGGAGAAAGCTCTTCCAAACCTGACCCGAGCGAACAGAAGACTTCGGACTCTGCTCATGCGGCCAGAGTGCAGCCACAACAAGCCCGCACACTGATTGAAGAACTCTCTGCCGGTAGCAGCACCGCGAGCGCACCCAAAAAAATTGTGCTGCATTCGGATCGACCTTCCAATAAACAAAGCGCGTAGGCATTTTTTAACTTTCACTCTCCACTCACTCAACCATCTCACGACCCCCGCAAAGAATCACCTTCCACCATGTTTGAAAACACTGAAGTCACCATTACGCGAGATTGCGATGCCATCCAGATTCCCAGTGGAAACGCGCTGATTATCGAGGCGGGCACTCCTGTTCTCATCACGCAATCTTTGGGTGGCAGCTACACCGTCGCTTTGAATCAGGGTCTTGCCCGCATTGCCGAAAAAGATGCGGATGCACTTGGTATCGATCCCTCGACTGGAAGCGCCAACACAGAGGCAGCCCCTGCTGGTGGGGAGGAAGCCACCATCGAACAGGTGTGGGACAAGCTCAAAACATGCTTCGACCCCGAGATTCCCGTAAATATTGTCGATCTTGGATTGGTCTATGACTGTCAAAAAATTCAAACAGAAGATGCTGGGACAAAAGTCGAAGTTAAAATGACGCTCACCGCACCGGGGTGCGGCATGGGGCCAGCCATCGCAGCGGATGCCCAGTCGAAAATTCTATCACTGAACGGTATCGATGAAGCCATCGTAGAGCTTGTGTGGGACCCACCATGGAACCAAAGCATGATCAGTGAGGCAGGAAAAATGCAGCTTGGAATGATCTAAAGCGAGACGAGCTTTTCACGACGATGGTCTACCATCTTTTACTTTTTAAACTCCTTGAGAACAGTGGCGAGGAGAAGCTCGAGGAAATGATGATGCAGACCCGCATGCAGTTGTTAAAGATTCCGGAGGTGTTGAATGTGCGTTGTGGCAAGCGCATTGAGGAGGACAATGAATGGCCCTTTTTTATTGCGATTGAATGTGAATCCATGGACAAGCTGGCCCAATATCGCTCAGACCCGGTGCACATAAAGTTTCTCGAGGAAACCCTCAAACCTAACACGGTTGAATGGGTGTGCCTGAACTACGAAATGGAGCCAGGCAAAGACATTCGCTATTCCTAACACCGTCTTTCCTCAGCGATTAGACGCGTTTTTTATCGCCCATTTATAGGCGGCTTCGTAATGCAAAATCGAGTCATCCCACGAGAAATCTCTTGCCATGGCTCTTTGAATCAATTCATGCCAGATAGTGGGCTCGGCATAGCATTCCAACGCCCGGAGGATCGCATCCCAAAGGGCTTCGGGATGATAGTCATAAAATAGAAATCCATAGCCGCCAGAGCCTGTTCCTTCGTAGGGCTCTACAATTTGCTGTAGGCCACCCACCCCGCGAACCACTGGCAATGTGCCATATTTGAGAGCATAGATGGCTGATAGACCACAAGGCTCGAACCTTGAAGGAACCAAAGTCACATCCGCCCCTGCGTTAATGACATGCGCCAGTTTCGGAGTGTAATCACGAATATACGCCACTTTCTCGGGATAACGCTTTGCCAAGAGTTGAAGATCAGCCTCCAGCGCCGGGTCGCCCTCCCCTAGAATCACCAGTCGCACGTCGCGAGTAAGCAATCGGTCCGCGATCGGCAGCAAGAGATCGAATCCTTTCTGAGAAACAACTCTGGAAATCATCGAAATCACAGGGCCCGTCGGACTCTTCTTAAGCCCAGCCTCTCGCAACAGTCGATTTCTGGCGAACGTTTTGCCCCCGAAATTCTTGGCATCAAATTTTTTCGTAAGAAACCGGTCTTTGGCGGGATTCCACTCCTTGTCATCCGCTCCATTAAGGATCCCAATGAGTTTCCCAGCGTGCTCGCGCATGACGTGCTCGAGTCCAAATGCGAATTCGGGCATTTGAATTTCCCTCGCATACTGCTCACTGACGGTGCTGACCAAATCTGCACTCAGGATACCCCCTTTGAGAAAATTCAAACGTCCGTAAAACTCCACTCCACGAGGCCCGAACCAATGTGGTGGCAGATTTGTTAGGTTAAAATCCAAACCCCAGAAGCTTCCTTGGTAGGCAATGTTATGAATCGTTAACATGCTGGCAAATCGGAGCCGGCTCTCTTTGATAAAGACCGGGATCATGGCACAAGCCCAATCATGCACGTGCACCAAATCAGGGGCCGGATCCATGCGTCGCGCAAGTTCCACCACCGCTTTTGAAAAAAACAGAAATCGTTCTGCGTTGTCGTCATAAGCGCGATTTTCGTCGCCGTAAACGGAAGACCGATCGAAATATTCATCCCGCCGCACGGCGAAGACTTGGATGCCCAGTTTTGTCCTCGCCTCATAGATCGCTGCGATGACACGCTTGGCACCCACTTGAATCGGGATCTCCACGCCCGTTGGCTTCATTTCCAACGTGGATTGCTCAAGAAGTTGGCGATAACCGGGCAGGACAACGCTGACTTCATGCCCTCTTTCGGTAAGCTTTACTGGCAACGCCTGCATCACTTCCGAGAGCCCTCCGGTCTGCACGTAGGGTGCCATCTCACTTGCTGCCATTAAGACTTTCATAGCCATGATCAAACACAGCAGTCCTGCCTATGTCCACTCGGCTTTTTGCGATAAAGAACGGTTGGGGACGAAAAGCCGAGAATCCCGTCCCAGAAACCGCGGACTGGTGCGAACCAATTTTGATCGTCGGTCCAAGCACAAAAATTGACTTCACTCACACTTTTTGCTCCACTCACGTTGTGAAATCCCTCTGGTCCATTCTCCCTCTTACCATTCTGTCCTTTGCTTTCCTCGCTGGCTGTGCCACTCCGGCAAATCAACGGGTGCTTTACAGCCCCGATCGTCCTCAGGGTCCATGGACTAATGAGTTAAAACAATTCGACCAAGACAACCCCGACTGGCGGGACGAGACTCCATTAATCCAAACTTGGGGTCCTCGAGATAACCAAAATACAAAACCCATTTGGTTCAAGCGTGAGAGTCGGCGAGATTAATCGCCGGAACAATATTCATCTGCTTTAAGGTCACGCTCTCATTTTCCGATCACAAAAAAGCGGCGCAATCGAGGTTTCTCGATGCGCCGCCGTCTCTCATTGTTGGGAGTAAATGGTGCTCTGCTTAGGGGTTAGGATTAGGAGAAGGAGAAGAGGGGACATTGGTATCTGCAGCTTGGGGTGCAGGCTCCTTACCCTTTCCTTTCTGACGGTCACCTTTGGGCTGATTTTTTTTCATTTCAAGGCGGTGCGCGGCCACTTTATCCATAATCGGCTCCAACGAGGGATCCTTTTGAAGGATTACGGCACGAACCGCGTCACGAACCTCAGGAGAATTTTTGGAATGAGCTTGGGCCGC
>JBGTLQ010000366.1:0-7718 GCA_041744075.1 Terrimicrobiaceae bacterium | reverse complement strand
CAAGCGACAGCACCGTGGCCGAACAACCCGGAAACCCAAAAACTTGTTGTGATTTGGGAATCTGCGGGCAAGGAGTTAGCCATTCCGGTCGAGACCCAAGCTCGCGGTGGACTCAGCGATGGCAATGTGCTTTGGCAGCATTTTCCGACCATCGACGGATTGGGGCCCTGCGGAGATTTCTCCCATTGCTCCGAACGCAGCGCAGATGGTTCCAAGGAACAGGAGTGGGTTGATGTGGACTCGTTTGTGCGAAAGAGCCAGCTCAACGCGGCGGCAATCGCGACGCTCATTTTGGAGCCCAAAGACTGGGTCCACACGTAAGCATTAACGTGAGTTTAGGGAACCACCAGGAAGTGGTTTTCCTGAAAAAGTCAGCGCTTCCAACTCCGCAAAAACCGAGCCGATAAAAATACTCACCTCGGCACGTAAGGGGAATCGGTATTCATCATCGGAAATCCAAACCGTGCCTTTGCGAAACTTGCCATGTTGCTGAAGTCGGGGCGGTTCATTTTTTTTGAGTTCGATGCGTTGGATGTGAAAATCCAAGCGGATGGCCGGACGTTTCTGGCCTCTGATGTTGACCTTTTCGCGCTTGCCCACAGTGGTTTGAAAGAGAAACGGGGAATCGCCGGGAAAGGCAATGACAGCGAGCTTGTCGCCCGTTTTGAGGGACTGGCTGCGAAGAAAAAACATGGCGGAGACGATGTCCCTGATGGGTTCGATTTGGATGTGTTTCCATTTGGAAGGTCCCCCATCGGGGGTCCGTTGACGCAGCCGCCAAAGACCATCCTTTTTAAAGACGGCTTCGGTGGTTAGTCGCCGGTTGTGATATTGCTCGATCTGAAGAAATCCCAGCGGCTTGAGACCCTCCACGTGAAACGAACATTCCTGCGTGGCATCCAATCTCCATAATCCTCTGGCCATGCCGGTGGTTTCCCCTTTGACCTGAACCTTGGCGACTCCCCTTTCAATAGTTAAGCGTGCCTCAGCACGGGCGGCCTCAATCCCGGACCAGCCAAATCGAAAAGTGGCGTGAAAGGGCGGAATCATCGGAAAAGATCCCGCGCCCTTGGGTGCCAGTTCCGTGAGCCACGCCGGTGGATTTTGTGCAGGAAGTTGCCGCGGAAAAGCGAACAGACCAGCCAACATGCCCACCCACAACAGGCGGTGGACGTGGAGGAGACCGCTCACTTTTCTTGAACCAAATCCGTGATGGTATTTAAAGGCAGCCAGCCGCTATTTCCATCATTCGCTTTGGCATAGGCCCACTCACCACTTGTCTTTATCACACGCAGGAGCGAGGCCGCGGGAAGCTTGGCAACCAAAGGAGAACGTTCTGCCGGAGCGGTGAGCAAAGAGGCCCCATCAGCAGCAACAACCACAGCGCCATCCCTCCATTCAAATCGAGGGTCTGCAATGTAAGTGAGGATAAAGAGCCCTGCCCCCAGAACGGCCAAAACCAATCCGGCAATCAAGCTGAGCCGATTTCCAAAATGCCGGAACGCCAATATCAACCATAAAAATGCTCCAAGCCAGAACATGATAAAACCAAGCACCATTAGGGGCTGTAAAGGCACCCGCTCAACGAACTGATCTTTCCAGTTTGCCGGAGCCAGAGGAATGCCTTTTGAGCGTTCGATATCCGAGAGCGAAATTCGGGCATCCATGAGACGGGGATCCAACATCAGAGCACGACGAAGGTTCAAAGCCGCAGGTCCGGTTTCCCCTTGCTTCTTCAAGGCTTGGCCAAGATTGAAATACAGTCCTGCGCTCTTGGGACCAGAAGCCAATGCCGTCTCAAATTCCCTTGCTGCCTTTGCAAAATCCCCCGCTTCATAAGCAGAAATGGCTTCAGCGACCGGCTCTGCAATTGACAGCCCAGAGAGCCAGGTCGAGATAGCGATAATTAACAACGGCGATTTCGGTAGTCGCAAAAATGACAAACAATTATTCATCTCAAATCACCTTTCGTCTTTTATTTACTTTCTGAGTGGGGACACCGGTCAGGGATATTATGCGATTCCGAAAGTCATCATATTGGGCCCCCTGTTCTGAAAGTATGCTTGAAAGCAAAAAGAAGCGATTCGTCGATGGCGATTCCTTTTTACCAATAATGGTGTCAGCTTTATCCACATTAACAATCGTCCAACATTCGGTATAGCCGGTTGCCTTGGCTTTTTGATGGCTCTTCTCAGCCTCACCAATCCGATTGTGGATGTTGGAAAAATCCGTGCCAGCTTTTACTTCAATAGCAATGATGTGACGCAAGTCAGCCGCTGACGATCCAAGGTGCTCATTAATGACAATGTCTGGATCAGGAGATAACTCAATCGTGACTGTACGCCCAGCAGAGTTCCTGATTTCAAGTTTTCGTTGTGTAGAAATCACCAATCTGTGCTGAACCAATTTTTTGATGGCCTCAAACACCAGAGCAATCCCTTGCGAACCTTTTCTGACATTTGCTCCCCCTCGAAGTTGAGGCCCCAAGGTCAACAAAGTTAAGTCATCGACAAAACCAACAGAGACAGCAGATTGAGGTAATCCGGCCAAAAGCTCCAAGGAGCATCTATTAATCTCCTGACAAAGTTCGTGCAAGCGAATACACTGTGCGGAAGTGATTACTGTTAAATCCTCGAAGCATTTGAATCCAGTAAGACCAGTCTCTGATGAGTAGAACAATTTTTGGCTAAATCCAAGGAGTAGTCGATAATATCCTAGAAGCTTCGGACTCTCTCGAAGTAGCATTGGAGTGGCAAAAACGAGCTCTCCGCGCATACCACGGGATGCGAGAATTGTCAGACCAGTAGATGGTGCATATCGGGCCAGTTCAGCGTCGAGATCCTCAATCTTAAGAGATGACACCGCCTCAAAGAGAGCCTCCTGCAGCATGGTTTGCCGGAGCGCAATCAAGGCTGCAGAAAACTCCAGCTGCGTGTCAGGGCTGGGCAGTGTGATATCCATTCAGGTATTGTTGAGATAATCTCCGCTGGGCAAGCTTGACGTATTCAGGATTTAATTCGATGCCAATATATTGTCGACCAAGGCGGTTGCAGACGAGACCGACTGTTCCTGAACCAAAAAAGGGATCCAACACATGATCGCCAGTACGCGTTGAAGCCAAAATGCAGGGTTCCACAAGGGCAGAGGGAAATGTTGCAAAGTGAGCTTCCTTGGATGGTTCCGTGTTGATGTTCCACACACTTCTTAGATTTCTGGTCCCGTTGCCATCGTCCCGCGGCTCTTTAACTGCCGCGTGATTGTAATAGTAGGTCTCTTTCTTGGTGAACATGAAGAGATATTCGTGCGAGCGCGTCGGACGGTCCTTGACACTCTCCGGCATCGCATTTGGTTTGTTCCATACAATATCTGAGCGTAGGAACCAGCCGTCTTCCTGAAGAGCAAGAGCCAACCTCCAAGGGATTCCAATCAAATCTTTTGGCTTCAATCCCTGGGGGGTATCGGGGCGAATCGCCATGGCTCTGGCGGGATTCTTTTTATCTGGAGCCCGCCATCCCCGATTGCCACTGGTATAGCCATCACCAATGTTTAGCCAGAACACACCGTCATCCCGGAGTACTCTAAAAACCTGTCGGAAAGTCGAGACAAGACTATTGATAAATTGGGGAAGTGAGGCCTCATGGCCAATCTGGCCATTGACATGATAATCACGAAGTCCCCAGTATGGAGGGGATGTCACCACACACTGGATTGTCTTAGCCGGCAGTCTGGCAAGAACCTGCAAGGCGTCCCCTCTCAGTATCATGGAGTTGCTGATCATGATCTCTGGATTTAGATCGAGCGTCGTTTCCTGTACAACGACTTGAGTCGGCGATGCAATTATTGGTCGAACTTCAATATCAGACAAATCAGTCCTCCCTGGTTTTTGCCTGCGTGCAGTGGGATACTTTTTAGGACTTGCGACGACGGTTTTCATGGACTTTTTCAAGGGTCTGGATGATCCCTGCTCGTGTTTCAGATCCTAAATTTGGGAGCCGGTGAGTTGAATAATTTGCCTCCTCGTGAAGCTTGTAGAATGGGTCGAGTTCACTGGAGAGTTCGGATGAGAATGGGTCGGATTTGAATTGGCTCAGTATCGCGTGACATCCGTTCAAAAAGTCCAAATCAGACAACTGAGGGTCATCCAATGCTTTGATCTCACGACTCAATTTCCTGGATTTTCTATCCCGTTCTGCCGCAGGCGATGCCGAATATTTTTTTGCCAAAAGCACACCCAACCCGATGGCCCAAATCGCGGCGAGTGAAACCCCAGCGGTGACAAATATTGGTGACCAACCAAGAGGTTGAAAATCCGCTGGAGCGTAATCACGGGAAAGGTCACTGCCTTGAAGGGCTGGCGCCTGGCTGGGCGTGGGTTGTTGGTCCTGCGCGACGACTGCGTCCGGCTGGGATGTTCCCGCTCCGGCGGCTTGTACCGCCACGGGGGGGCCTTCGATGGTGACATATTTTTCTTTTGCTGGGTCAAAAAAGCTAAATTGTACGGGAGGTGTTGCCTTTTGGTCATCTCTTGCCACCAAGGTGAATTCATAGGTTTTGGTGCCATTAAATCCCACCGGGTCCGTGGGGCTTGGCTCGAAGTTTTCAGAGGGTTCATAAACCTTCCAGCCTGAATCGTCCGAAATCACCGGAGGTCCCATGGCTTCAAAGTTGCCTCGGCCGGAAACCACGACGCGGAGAGTGACTGGTTCGCCGGACTCGGCTTTGGTCGGCGTGGCAGAAGCCTCAATTTTAAACTCACCCACCGCACCGGCAAAATCCTCGGGCCGTCCCTCCCGCGGCAGGGGTTTCACATCCAAGGAGGCTGGTTCGGTGGAAATCTCGATCTCGCGAAGATCGTGCATTCCAAAGTTGAACATGCCTCCAAAAAAATCATTGGAACTGGGAGCCTGAACCGGGACTTTCACTCGTGCTGCAACGCTGGCAGGCGGAATTTCCAAGGTGCCAGCTTTGGCTGCTGTGATGGCTGTGCGGAAAACAATGCAGGAAAACTCGAAACCATCCACATCACGACTCACTTCTGTCGGCCGGGTCATTCGGAGCACCGTGAAGCCTTCTCCAGAGAAATTCGGGCGATCGCTAAATTGGGACGGGATGTTGGCATTAATACTAAACCGCAAATCGACTGGCACCACTTCTCCTACAAACGCGGACTCCTTGGGTATCACCATCTCACCAAAATCGGTTTTCGGTGCGTTCTGTGACTGCGGGCTGGTTGGTTGCTGCGGCTGAGGTGGCTGGGTAGTGACCGGAGGGGCCATCGTTCCTGTTTGCGGCACAGGGATGGCGGGCAACACCGGCACTCGGCCGCCTGTGGGTGGTGTCACTCGCAGAACCGACTCGGCCGTTTTGTAGATTTTTCCATCAAGTCTTACACGAAGCGAGGGGATCGTGAACTCGCCAGTGCGGGTCGGCACCAGAATCACGGTTTGGACGGTAACCACTTCCATACCAAAATTTGGCATGGACATCTGCATTTGAAATTGATGTTGCTTGCCAGCCTCGTTTAATCCGTCCACATCCACTGGGTCCATCAGTTGACCCTGACTTTTTCCTTTTGTGGTGATGCGCAGTTCCACGGCCTGACCGACTTGCACGGTGCCTGCGGAGAGTTCGGATTCGACGGTTTGGCCCAATGTGGAGACCGGCAGACCGAGAGTTGCCATCATGCCCATAAAGAGAACCAAAAGTGCGCAATGTGGGAGGTGGGAGATTCTTGGAGTTTTCATGGTCACCAATCCTTGAGCGTTTCTTCCTGCATGGCTGGTCTCATTAATGGCACGTGATCCTCATCTCTGCGAAGAGAATTCAATAACGCTCGGGCTTGGGCCTCACTCATCTGACCATCTTTCTCTGCCGCTTCCTCAGCTGCAGCCAACTCTTCGGCGGCTTGCTCCTCTTCGCCAAGGGATTTGATTTCCCCCTCCTTTTTCTCACCAGGCGTCGGCGAAGGAGCGGCCCCAGGCTCCGGTTTGGAGTCTTGGCCCTCTTCTCCTTGTGACTGCTGATCTTGTTCGCCAGACTCTTTCGGATCCTTCTCTTTCTGGTCTTGCTGTTGATCGTCTTGCTCTCCCGGCTTGTCGTCCTGTTCTCCTTCCTTTTCTTGGTCATCGCCGGAATCCTGCTTCTGATCTTCATTCTGCTGATCCTGCTTGTCTTGGTTTTCTTGGTCTTGCGGATCCTTGTTTTCTTGATCTTGCTTCTGGTCGTCCTTGTTCTGCTGATCTTGGTTTTGATCGTCTTTGTTCTGATCCTGCTGTTGATCGTCTTTCTGATCCTGTTTGTCGTCCTTTTGCTGATCATCCTTTTGATCCTGCTTATCTTGTTCTTCCTCCTGCTTTTCCAGGTCTTCGAGAAGCTTTTTCACGATGTCCCGATTTTCTTCGGCCTGCTTGTTTTTGGGGTCCGATTTTAGAACTGTTTCGTAATGACTGATGGCATTTTTCCAGTCCGTCTTTTTCTCCTCAGTTTTTTCAGCGCTCTCACCTCGCCGCACAAGGGCATTGGCGAGGTTATAAGTCGCGCTATTTAAAAACTCGGACTCCGCTGAACCGGCTGCCAGGGCTTTGGCAAAAAAGTCCACGGCCTCAGCATGTTTGTTGAGTTTGTAAGCGGCGGCCCCTGCATTGAATTGGAGTTTGGCTGAGTCTGGGGACTTCTCGAGACGTGTTTGAAAGTCTCCCAGCGCCTCCTCGTAGTTGCCAGCCTCATAAGCATCCGTGCCAGTTTGTGCCCAAGACGGCACACAGGAAAACATCGCGATTGCAGCTGCCAACGCCGCGCGGTGGCCGTGTCTGCGCCGTTCACCGACAAGCAACCAGATCGCCAACAAACCAATGCCGACACCAAGTGGCCACTGGTATTTTTCCCGAGGTTGACGGGACGCCATTGATCCCCGCTCGGTGGTTTCCATGGGCAGAATCCCGCGCTCGAATATCACGGCGGCCGTGTCCGCTTGCAGCGCCTCATAAAAGCCCCCGCCAGCCGTCGCTATCTCTGACAGGCGGGATGCGTCGAGTCGGCTTTGGACCGGTTTGCCTGCCTGATCCCGGACAAAATCTTGGCGTCCCGCGTCATCGCGGATCGGAATCAATGACCCTTCCGCTGACCCCACCCCCACAGTGAATATGCGAACTCCTTCGTCATAGGCTTGGCGCGCGGCAGCGATTCCATCCGCATCCAGCTCTTCACCATCTGTGAGGATCACCAAGGCGCGGGTCTGCCCTTCCCCTTTGCCAAAGGCTTTCATGGCCATGCGGATCGCCTCGCCAATATTTGTGCCGCCCTTGGGAATAATATCCGTGTCCAATTCATCAATGGCAGCCAGAGAAGCGCTGCGGTCAAGCGTCAGCGGCGCTTGAAGAAACGCCCCACCCGCAAACGCAATCACACCCACACGGTCCCCCTCGGCCAAGCGAAGGAGATCTTTGGCAAACAGCTTCGCTCGTGTGAGCCGATTGGGTGCCACGTCCGTTGCCAGCATGGAGCGCGAGGTATCCACGGCAATGATAATGTCACGGCCTTGTTGCATGATTTCTTGTTCGATATATCCGTATTGAGGACGAGCCAGCGCCACCACAATCGCAGAGAAAGCCGCCAACACCAAAATCGCACGGAAAATTCGCAGGCCCTTGCTCACGGCTCCTGCGAGTTGTTCGCGCAAACGCGGTGCGACCACCTGAGATATCAGGCGTTCAGATCGG
>JBGTLQ010000365.1:0-10041 GCA_041744075.1 Terrimicrobiaceae bacterium | reverse complement strand
GGCCGAGGCATACCAACTTTCTCCGAACTGGGCCGTCAAACCGGCCCCTGCGAAGACGCTGTCCCGCGCGGGCGTGCTGGTCAGATAATCGAAGCCGGGTCCATTGCCGCCATCCAGGGCGGCACCGATCACGCGGGGGTTATTCAGGAACTCGTGCAGCCAAAACATGCGCACTTCCGGGATGATCGTGATGGATTCCGTCAGGTTCCATGTGTAGGCCACCCGTCCACCAAAGGTGGTCCTCATGCTGTTGGCATTTTGCTGGCCAACCCGCAGATTCAGGCTGTCAGCTCCACTTTCAGTGAATGGCGCGATCCCCACATACGTGTATTGAACGCCGGCAATCGGACCGAGCGTGAATTTGCCAATCTCCCAGTCATATCCAAAATTTAAAGCCGCGCTAAATTGCCCACCATCTTGAGAGCTGCGGGCTGTGCGATCGATCGTTGAAAAGTCAATCGAGCGGCGAACATTGTAATTATTGTATCCACCAGCGACAACGGCATCCGCATAAAATCCTCCTTTGGTGTAGGAAGCATAAAGCCCAAACAGCGCTGAATTGATGGAGGTGCGGCCCGCGCTGCCGTAGTCGGCATAGGTGCCTTGATACCCCCCAAAGAGGCCGGTGGTGAGGGAGGAATTGTTGATTGCTGATTGTTGATTTTTGATCGTTGATCTGGGATTGCCCGAGCCGAACGTGTAATCGGCACCGAAGAGGAACCCTCCTCCATCAAATCGGTAGTTGGGCACATGGCTCACGTTGGTGACTTTGGCAAAGATGCCATTGCCTTGTGCCCAGAGCGACCACGCAGGGGATTTGATCCCAGTGATCTCTGATTTCAAATCTTTCGCGTCAGCGACGCTTTTGCCGTCCTTGTCATGAACCAGCGGCTCCGTGTCGATGCTGATGGCTTGGAAGCCTGCCGCTCCGAGGCGAACGCTGCTCATCCTTTGGTTGAGCAGTTGGGTTTGGGCGAAGGCTTGCTCGATGGAAATGTTGGCAATGCTTTCGTGGAAGGTCGGTGCAATTTGATCAAAGGCGGCGGGGTATTGCTCCTCGGCTTGTACGTCGAGGGCAATGGAAACAACTTCCCGGTCATTCCCTCGCGCAGGAATGTAGGAATTAAGGGCCTTGGCGACCCGGCGCTGATTGGGGGTCTCGGCTACCAGAGTGTAGCTGGTCGGTGCGACAAGCAAAGTGCCCGTGCCGCCATTGGTGAGGAAACGGCCTCGGTAGCGCGAAGGATTGGGCATTTGGATCGCGTCAAATTCGCCGCTGATGCTTCCAGCTTGGAGAAAGGCGTACTGTTGTCCGTATTTGAGGTTTTTGCCGAGATTGAGAACTTGCAAGGTGCCTGCGAGCGAGGCATTCCCGCTCACTAGCAGGCGGTCAAACGAGTTGAGGCTGGCGATTTCCAGTTGGAAGGTTCCGCTGGATGATTGGGTGTAGTTGCCGTTGATGGTGAGCGTGCCCACCGAATTGCCGGGAGCCACAACGCCATTGTTGAAGACGTTCCCATTGATGATCCCATTACCGCCAAGAAGCGCGCTCTGAAAGACGGTCAATCCTTGAGCCACGGAGAAGATCCCATTCACAAAAAGCGCACCAGCATTGATATTGGCGGCGCCACCGATTCCAAAATTGCTGTTTGCAAGAAGGGTGCCCGCCCCATTCTTGTTGAAGTCACCGGGGGTCAAGATGGTCCCACCAAAGATCGTGGCCGTTCCAGAGCCAACCGTGAAATTCCCGCTGGTCACTGTCAGGTTGTTAAAAACCTCGAGCGAACTGGAGGGGTTAAATATCAGCGAGTTGATGATATTGTTTTCACTCGGGGTGCCTGTGGTGACCACGCCGTTCACAATAAAATTTGCAAAAGTCGGAATGTTAACCGGGTCACTGTTTTGAAGAATGGCCCCGGTGGCGACGGCACTAAGAAAGGTGAAATCAAGGAAGTTTGACGTGGTGTCGAGTTCAAACGTTCCGTTAATCATAATCATCGGGTTGACCCAAAGGGCGGCGAAATCGGTTTCAAGGAATGTTGTGGTACCAAAATTCACGAGCCGGTAAGTGGCACCCAGGGTTCCATTGTCGAAAACGAAGGTGCCGCCTCCTCCGCCATTGTCAAAAGTGGTATCGACATTGAGGAGAGAGCCACCATCCAAATCAAAGAGCATCTCGCCCCCATTCCAATCGAGAGAACCCACATCCAACCCAGCGATTGGTTGAAGGGTCGCACCTCCATTCAGTGCAATAGGACCGGTGCCAAGAGCCGTGGTTGATTCCGTCCTCACCAAGCCTCCATTGATTGTTGTCCCTCCCGTGTAAGAATTTGCGCCGCCAAGCACCAATGTCTCTGGCGATTCCTTAATAATCGCCAGATCCCCCCCATCAGTGCCATCGCTGATGATCCCAGTGAAGTCTCCAGAATCGACGGTCAGAGACACAGAAGCCAACGATGCGGCAATATTTCCTGCCCCCACGATGGATGCCACTTGCTCGTCAACATCGAAGGGAAGAAGACCAAGAAGCAAGTCGCCCTGAATTTCCAAGTTGCTCGAAGCTGCGAACTGGTTCGATTCAAAGGTCACCACGGTTCCACCAGCATCAACTCGCAGGTCGCCGGCAATCGCGATTTCCATGGGATCTTTATCCAACCCAAGGACCACGCCGTTTTCAACAACGACCAGCCCGGCAAAGGTGTTGGAATCAATTCCACAAATTTGAACATTAAAACTGGATGTGCCTGCCTCCAAACGAAAGGTCAGCGTATCCGCCACACCGCTCAAAAGACCTTCAAAGCATGCCAAGCCGGAATCTGTGGAGAGTGTCACTACCAAATCCCCTGCCCCCAATTCAAAGTCCTGTGTAAAAAAGAGCCCCGCGCCCCCTGATTCATCCCTGATCGTGAAATCTCCCTCCTGAAGAACATCCACAGTGACGTTCCGTCCACCGCCATCATTGGAAAGGACTCCCCCGTTGATCGTGAGAAGTCCGCTTCCCAAGGCATCATCATCTCCGAGTACAATTGTTCCGCTCACGAGATCGGTTCCACCAGTATAGGTATTCGCGCCATTCAGCTCCGTGACCCCGGCCTCGCGTTCATGGATCAGTCGAGTCGGCAGGTTTAAAACCCCATTCCCAATTTCGGAATCAATCGTCAGGAGTGAGGATCCCGAGCCATCAATCGTCAATGCTCCCAAGGTCAGAACCTGACCTTGAATCTCTCCATCCCCTGCAAATATGATATCCCCAGAGCCATCGACAGTGATTGACTGAGGCCGAAGATCGGATCCAGATGGAATGGAAATCGTGTATGTATCCGCTACGTTTGTAAAAAGCATGTTTCGGGGCGCGACAGTTGTTGGGAATCCAAAAAAGCTGCGAACCGCCACATTGGTGGGACCTGCAATGTCCCCAAAGACCGCGTCCTGAATCGGCAGAATGGGTGGTAAAAAATTATTCCAGTTGCCTGGGCGGTTCCAACGGTCCGGGCCGGTTCCTGAATTTCCAGACCAAACACTTTGGGCCTGCGAGGAGGCAGTGGAACTCACTGCAAGCAAGACGATTAGAAGAGTTTTTCCGAGGGGTAATAATTGATTAAAAGACATTGGGTGTTCGTAAACGTGAATGTTTTTTTTTGCAATAAAAAGGTGGTCATCACGCAAGGGGGGGATTCCCATCCTGCTTGTGTCCTGCCCCATCCTTGAATAAGGATGAGGGAAGCATGAGTGAGGAATTGCGTGAAAATGAAGATATGCGAGTCGGCTACCTACTCTCTTGGACACTGACCGGCACCGAGGTGGGAGCCGGGAAATCCCTATGTGAAGCCATCAAGGAAGTCGTCTCTCACCCGGCAGCTCATGATCATCACAAACGCCAACAATTGTTTCTATCTGCCGTACGGCGGCGAAGTCTTAAGTTTCCCGCACGTTGCGAACTTCCTGAGTCCCTGAAAGCATTGCATGGCTCCCCCGAACCAGGGAGGAGTGTCTTGGCGCTTCAAGAACTCCTAAAAAGCAAGGAATCCGCAGCCTCCCTTCTGGGTTTGGAGGTCAGGAGTGCCAACGAGGCGGCACAAAAAATCCGTGACACCCTCTCCCAGCCCGATCAAGTCTCACAAGGACTTGCCCAGTTGGAGCCTGCCCCCTCCAAGGATTGCCTGACTGCTATCACCTCATTTCTTCATGGGACGGAACACTCGGCGGTAAAAAACCCGGCAACAATTGCCGTTGGGGCCGCGTTTCTCATCCTCATCGCTGTGGTCGTCTGGCAGGTCACGGGAAAGGTCGGCGTCTTCCCTGAAGAAGCCATCAAAATAGCGACCGAGGCCAGGCGAGCGACGCAGGAAAGCTTTTCCCCCATGGATGCAAAAGTTAGCACTCTCCCCGACTGGTTTGCTATGCAGGGTTTTGAGGGTTTTCAAATTCCCCCCGGCTTGGAGAATTTGAATGCGGTTGGTGTGCGCACATTTACTTACGATGGTGCGTCCGTTGCTCAGGTCGCTGTGCTGGCTGACGAAAAAAACATCTTTCTCCTTTCCTTCCCGGCAACGGCCTTTGAGATCAGAGGCCTCCCTTCTGGAACATGGCAGGTCTCAAGCTCGGGCCGCAATGCCTATGCGATTCGTGAGGAAAATGGCATGTGTTTTCTGCTCACATTTGCTGGCTCCGAAGCGGACATGAAAACATTTCTTGCTTCAAGCGGCAGTCTCTGAATTCAGCCGTGCCTGGCAGGTCGGAACTTACTGAGAGGGCGAGTTCTTAAAACCCGGCTGAGAAAGCACATAGCCGGTCGTTGCGAGAAGGACCACCTTGCCCAGAAACCCGCCATTGAGATCAAAACAGTTCAAGGTCCAGATCGGGGCCGAGTCTTTTCCGCGTACCGTGAGCGCATAGTCCACATGGCCAATGATCTTCGAATTTGCCGCGGCAATAGGCTCCGCGATCAGGAACGCATCCCCGGAATCCACATGGACCTCAGTTGGATCGATGGAGACGCCCTGACGGAATGATTCGTAAGCGTTCATGGATTGCACGTCGGCGATCACTTGGCCGTCGGCAACAGTGAGCTTGTGCAGCGTCCCAAGATCATCGGAATCTCTCGCAACCACAACCCACTCCTTGGGTTCCGGAGTGCCTCGCTTGCCGGTCACCAACACGATACCCTGTGAATATTTTGGATCGATGGCAAGCATGGCCGTCACTGCCCAATTTGGAATCGGCATCGGAACCGGCGGAGGCGCAGCAGTCGGTTCCGGGGTCTGCACCAAATCATTCGCAACGCTCCAGTCGGAAGGTTGAACCTGATCATCAGCGCAAACGAGGCCTCCGAGAAGCAGGAAGGTGCATGACAGTGCCATTCGAGATAGTGGAAAGGTTCGGGAAAACATTTTGCGAGCAGGGTTGCTAGGATCGAAAGGTTCGAATGACAGCATCAGCGAGTTCTTCAGGTGTCAAGGTTGCGGTGCCAAGTTTTCCCACAACAACTCCCGAAGCGTGATTGGAAATTTCTGCGGCTTCATGCATGGATGCGCCCGCACAGAGAGCAAGAGTGAAGAGAGCGATGGCCGTGTCGCCTGCCCCGGACACATCAAAAACCTCACGGGCACGGGTTGGTGTGTGGTAGGCTGGTTGCCCCTTCTCAGCCAGCAGCATGCCGTGCTCTCCCAAGGTGATCAGAACCGCTTGCGCCTTTTGCCCTTCAATCAACTTATGCGCTGTCTCCAAAAGGGGCCCGTCCTGAAGGGGGTCATCAAGCGCACCCGGATCCGTTTGGCCCACCATTGCGAAGGCCTCGCCACGATTGGGTTTCAGAACATTCACGCCGCTCCACTGCAGAGGATTTTGAACATTGGGATCTGCGGTGACAACTTTGCCTTGTGCGGATGCCAGAGCGCACACCTCAGAAACCAAGGCCTGATTAATAAGTCCTTTTCCATAATCCTCAAGGATCACCCCATCCACGGAGTCCAGCAAATTGGTGATCGCATTAACAGCCTCCTTCATCACAAGTGAAGAGGCTTTGGCTTTTTTTTCACGGTCCACTCGAACGACTTGCTGATGACGGGCCACAATTCGTGTTTTCACGATGGTCGGCATGGACGCGTCGCAAACCAATCCCCAAGTCCCAATCTCTTCCGCGTCAAGCAGGGATCGGAGTTGCTCCCCTGCAGCGTCCTTGCCAACAAGCCCGCAGATTTGGACCTGCTTGCAAAATGGTCGCAGATTTCTTGCCACGTTGGCAGCGCCGCCGGGATATTGGGATTCGCCGGTGACCTCAACCACCGGCACGGGAGCCTCCGGGGAGATTCGGGAAACCCGCCCCCAGACAAACTCATCGAGCATCACATCCCCGATCACCAACAGGCGGAGGTTCTTCGCGGTATCAAGAAGTTGTTGAATTCGTGAGGCGTTCATAGCATAGTAGAAAGAACCTTTTACCGGGAGCTCTTCATCCCGCGAAGCCAAAAATACTTATGTTCCATAACCTGCTTTCGCCAGCAATTTTGTTGCTGATTGGTTCGGTCGCTTTTGCACAGACCGCACCCCAGCAAATCGACCTCTCCAAATTTCCTGCCGCATCCGTTGAAGATGTGGTGGTTCCCGTGCCCAGTGAAATCTTTATCGTGCTCGACAAGTTGGGCACTCCCAACTGGCGTGGGGAACTCCCAGCCACCCTGGGTGACAGCACCGGAAATCGCGCCCAAGTTGCCCTCCTCCTCGGAACGGTCATTGCCGATGGATTTATCGCCGTCCAAGCGCAGGATCCCGTCAAAGTCAAAGACATCGGTCAGAAGGTCCTTCAACTCGCGGACGCCATCAACGTCCGCAAGGCCGTGATCGCAAGAAGCAAAAGCATCACAGAACAGGCTGACGCCAAAAACTGGTTGGCTGTGCGCCGCGAGTTTGATGGAGCTTTGCAGGATGTTCGCGGTGCCATGGTTGAACTCGGGGATCATGACCTCGCCCAACTTGTCAGTGTTGGAGGTTGGGTGCGGGGAACCCAAGTTCTGACCTCCGTGGTTTCCCAAAATTATTCCCCCGCCGGAGCAGAACTACTCAACCAACCTGATCTTCTTGATTATTTTATCAAACAAATCGAAGGGCTCGGGAATCCCCGCCTCAAAAGAGAGGCCCTCGTCGTCAAGGTCAGAAAAATCTTGCGGGACCTCCGCCCCATCATTGCGAAAGCTGACAGCCAACCGGTCAGCCCGGAAAATGTGAAAAAAATCAATCGGCTAACCAGAGAAACCGTTTCAGCCATCACTTCAGGAGAGGGCTAAATCTACGGAAAAACTTTCGACTCGCTGAAAAATTTCAGAGAGTCTCTGACGCTCATGCAAATCCTCAGACCTTTCATTTACGCCGTCATCGCGGTGCTACCAGGTTCCCTTATGGCGACCGTGGACGATGCGTTGTCCTTCGCGTATGAGGCGGCCACGCCCTACGTGAAGCAGGGCTTTTCGATGCGCGAGGATGCCTGGGGCGGAGATCTCGGTGTCAAAGATCAAAAAGCCGTCACAGCCCAACTTTTTAAAGGCAACGAGTATTGGTTTCTAACCGGCACCGACACCCGCAATGCTGTGGTCACGGTCAGCGTTTATGATTCCGATGGGAAGCTGGTTCAAACCGATGCCTGGCAGCGCGGCAGATTTTCGGGAGCCCGAGTGGTTCCGTCACGCAGCGGCACCTACTACGCCATTGTCACCGTTCACAAATCGCCTGAGGAGCGCACTCATTGGGCCTTGGTTTACGGCTACAAATAGCGTGCCCGTTTGGGACAATCCCACAAGCTGATGGAGTCTTTCACTCTGGAGTTCGAAAATGCCCGTGCCTTGCATGCTCTCTATGGAGGCGAAGAAAAGTTTTTGCGGGAACTTGAAAAGCGGATCGAAGTCAAAGTCACCACACGGGATGGCTGGTTAAAAATTGAAGGGGCAGCGGAAGGCGTGGCCCGTGCCCGCAAGGTCTTCGAGCAGTTGGATGAGGCCAGGAAAAAAGGGGCTATCATTCGATCCCACGAATTTCGATACGCGATGGAGGCAGCCATCAAAGGCGACTCCAAGGATCTTGGAAATTTTTTGGACCAACGCATTCACTGCTCTCCCCGCAAGCCCCCCATCCTGCCCAAAACAGAAGGACAAAATGAGTATTTAAAATCGATCCGCCAGAAGGATATCACTTTCGGAATTGGCCCCGCAGGCACCGGCAAAACCTACCTGGCGGTCGCCATGGCTGTCGCTGCACTCCGCGAAGAAAAGATCGGGCGCATCATCCTCACCCGCCCAGCCGTGGAAGCCGGCGAGGCTTTGGGGTTTTTGCCAGGCGACCTTCAAGAAAAAATTCTGCCCTATCTGAGACCACTTTACGATGCTCTTCATGATATGTTGGATGTTGAGGAAATCCAAAAATTCATGGAGCGCGGTGTCATCGAAATTGCTCCCCTCGCCTACATGCGTGGCAGAACGCTTGGTCAGGCGTTTGTGATCCTTGATGAAGCCCAGAACACCACAACGGAGCAAATGTTCATGTTTCTTACCCGACTTGGACCAGAATCCAAATGTGTGGTCACAGGCGACCAAACCCAAATTGATCTTCCCCGCAACAAACGCAGTGGATTGATCGAGGCCGCCGAGGCCCTTCGCGATGTTGAAGGCATCGGGTTTCAATTCTTCAATGAGTCAGATGTTGTTCGTCACCCTCTTGTGCAAAAAATTATTTCTGCGTATAGAAATCACCGCGGCCTCCAAGATTCCCGGATCTGAGTGGCCAAAAGACCTAAACACATGCGAACCCACACAGCCACTGCTCCTCATTGTCCAAGCTTGATCCCAAGCCCCGGAATGGCACATTAACACCTCATGTGGAATTTTTTCCAACGCCGCCGACTGATTGGCAAGGGAATGGCCTGCGCAAAAACACGCAGGAGAGTCTCTGAGCACCCCTTTGCCGAGGCGCTTGAATGTGGTTGGGGCACTCGTTCCATCGTGCTGGCATTGTTTGTCCTCGGCCTGGCTCTGTTGGTCTTCACTGGCCAACAACCGGAACCCGCCAAAAAGTTTCTGCTCTGCCTGCTCATCTTTGTCACCGCCGTGGCACAGCTTTGGATCAACCATCCCAACACAGTCACCCAAAACTCCCGACTCGGGTTGGTTTTTGGGGTGATCTTGGCGCAACTTGCCGCCATCAAATTAGTTCTCACCCAAGCTGCCGCAGGCACAATCGACCTTCAGTTGGCACCCCTGCTGGTTCCCTACGCTTTTGCTCCGCTCATCCTGTCCGTCCTTCTTGGCAAACACCACGGCCTCTTTGCTGCCGTCTTTGCCAGCTTGTGGGGCTCCCTCTTGGTTGGCCGCATTGATCCTGTCTTTCTTGTTATTTCCCTCATCACGGGATTTGTAGCGGTCTTCCTGACCCTGCAAGTGCGTCGCCGTAGCCGCCTCGTCCGCGCGGGGATTTATGTGGGTGGAGTCACCTGGGTGCTTGCTGCAGCCTTCGGTCAGATTGGCCCCATCATCTGGGAAGCCCCCCATCTCAGTGATTGGCGAATGATTGGACTCCAGAGTCTGGCAGCTGTCGGAGTCGGCTTCGGCACGGCTATCCTTGCCAGCGGAATCCTCCCCGTTCTCGAAGGTCTTTTCCGAATCACCACGGAAATTTCTTGGCTGGAAATGGCAGATTTGAATCACCCGCTACTTAAACGCCTCAGCTTGGAAGCCCCGGGCACCTTCCATCACAGCCTTGCGGTCGCAAATATCGCCGAGGCCGCCGCCGAGAAAGTGGAAGCCAACCCCACCATCTGCCGCGTGAGCTCTTATTTCCACGATGTGGGCAAACTCGTCAAACCGGAATACTTCGCGGAAAATATCCGGGCGGGAGAAAATCCCCATGATGAACTCACCCCCACCATGAGCGCTCTGATTATCATCGCCCATGTGAAGGAAGGGGTGGATCTCGCGCTGAAAAACCGCCTCAACAGCGAAATCGTGGACGTGATTCAGCAGCACCATGGCACGTCGATGGTGGCTTATTTTTACCAAC
>JBGTLQ010000364.1:0-12619 GCA_041744075.1 Terrimicrobiaceae bacterium | reverse complement strand
TTGGACTCGGTTGGACTTTTTTTAGTAGTCCATTCCGCCCATTCCACCCATTCCGCCGCCAGGAGGCATTGCGGAAGCTTTTTCCTTCTCGGGGACCTCAGTGATGAGGGCCTCTGTGGTGAGGAGGAGACCGCTGATGGAAGCGGCGTTTTGCAGGGCACTACGGGTCACCTTGGCTGGGTCAACGACGCCGGCTTTGATGAGGTCTTCGTAGGTGTCGGTGGCCACATTGTAACCATCGCTGCCTTTGCGTTTTTTGACTTCTTGGACGATGAGAGCACCTTCCTTGCCGGCGTTGTCGGCCAGCGTGCGGAGAGGTTGCTCGATCGCGCGGCGAACGATGCCGGCTCCGATGGCTTCATCCCCTTCGAGGGTGAGGTTGTCGAGAGCTTTTTGGGCACGAATGAGAGCGACGCCGCCACCGGGGACGATGCCTTCTTCCACGGCCGCACGGGTCGCGTGAAGGGCGTCTTCGACGCGGGCCTTTTTCTCTTTCATTTCCGTTTCGGTGGCGGCACCAACATTGATGACGGCCACACCGCCTGCGAGCTTGGCGAGACGCTCTTGGAGCTTCTCACGATCGTAATCGCTGGTGGTTTCTTCGATCTGACGGCGGATTTGATTCACGCGGCCTTGGATGTCCGAGTTTTTGCCTTCGCCTTCGATGATGGTCGTGTTCTCTTTGTCCACAACAATGCGCTTGGCTTTGCCGAGGTCTTCGAGTCCGACGTTTTCGAGTTTGATGCCGAGATCTTCGGTGAGGAGACGACCGCCTGTGAGGACGGCGATATCTTCGAGGATCGCTTTGCGACGGTCACCGAAGCCGGGAGCCTTGACGGCTGCGACTTGGAGAGTGCCACGGAGCTTGTTCACCACGAGGGTGGCAAGGGCTTCGCCTTCGACATCTTCTGCGATGATCAAGAACGGTTTGCCGGTCTTGGCGATCTTCTCGAGGAGAGGGAGCAGGTCTTTGAGGCTGCTGATTTTCTTCTCGTGGATGAGGATGTAAGCGTTGTCGAAGCTGACTTCGAGGCTTTCGGCATTCGTGACGAAGTAAGGCGAGAGATAGCCTTTGTCGAACTGCATGCCTTCGACGACGTCGAGGGTTGTTTCGATGCTTTTGGCTTCTTCGACTGTGATCGTTCCGTCTTTACCGACTTTGTCCATCGCGTCGGCAATGATTTGGCCGATTGTGGTGTCCCAGTTGGCGGAGACGGTTGCGACTTGCGCGATTTCCGAGCTGTCCTTCACCTTCTTGCTGATTTTGGCCAGCTCTTCGGTGATGGCTGCGACGGCCTTGGTGATCCCGCGTTGCAGGCTGGTGGGGTTGGCACCGGCGGTCACGTTCTTGAGGCCTTCGCGATAGATCGCTTCGGCGAGAACTGTGGCTGTGGTGGTCCCGTCACCGGCGATATCGCTGGTTTTGCTTGCGACTTCGCGAACGAGCTGGGCGCCCATGTTTTCATAAGGATCTTCCAATTCGATTTCCTTGGCGACGGTGACGCCGTCCTTGGTGATCGTTGGTGAGCCGAATTTTTTGTCGAGGATGACGTTGCGTCCGGATGGCCCGAGGGTTGCCTTAACGGCTTTCGCGAGTTTCTCGACACCGCGAAGCAGAGCATGCCGGGCGGTTTCGTCAAATAGTAGTTGTTTAGCTGCCATAGTAGGTAGTGTTAGGTTGGTTAAGGTTTAACTTAGCCGATGATGCCGAGGATATCGTCCTCACGCATGATCAGATAGGATTCGCCATCGATTTTGACTTCGGTTCCCCCGTATTTGGAGATGAGAACCTTGTCGCCTTTTTTGACCGTGAACTCGATGAGTTTTCCGTCCTCATCACGTTTGCCGGTGCCGAGTGCGACGACTTCCCCTTCTTGGGGTTTTTCTTTGGCGGTATCAGGAATGATAATTCCGCCTTTTTTTGTTTCTTTTTCTTCGATCGGGTGCACGAGCACGCGGTCTCCGAGTGGTTTAATATTCACTTGTGCCATTGGGCTGTGTCTTCTTTGGTTGTTTGGTTTTTAACTGTGTCCCAGCCTGCATTTGCAGGGAGAGACTGTGTTAAAGGGGTTTGGGTTTTGGGTAATGACGGCTTCGAAAAGCAGCGGACTTATTTTTTCTTGTCCTCGTCAACCATCTCAAATTCTGCATCAACGACGTCGCCATCCTTTTTGGGGGCTTGTTCGGCGTCAGGGGCATCGGGACCCTCGGGTCCACCCGCTTCGGGCTGGGCGGCGGCTGCCTTCTTGTAAAGCTCGGCGCTGGCCTCTTGGAATTTGGCTTCCAAAACGTCATGAGCACTTTTGATAGCGTCCACATCGTCGCCTTTGAGAGCCTCGCGGACGGCGGTGATCGCATCTTCGATGCCCTTTTTGGTGGCACCATCAAATTTGTCACCGAGCTCTTTAATCTGCTTCTCACTTTGATAAGCAAGATTGTCAGCGTTATTGCGGGTCTCAATGGATTCCTTGGCCTTGCGGTCTTCCTCGGCATGGGCCTCGGCGTCTTTTTGCATGCGCTCGATCTCTTCCTTGGAAAGTCCGCTCGAACCCGTGATCGAAATCTTTTGTTCTTTGCCTGAACCAAGGTCTTTGGCCGAGACGTTCAAGATACCATTCGCGTCGATGTCAAAAGTGACTTCGATTTGTGGCACACCACGAGGGGCTGGTGGGATCCCATCCAAGTGGAATGTGCCAAGATTTTTGTTATCACGGCTAAGCTGACGCTCCCCTTGCAAGACTTTGATTTCGACCCCTGGCTGGCTGTCGCTGTAGGTCGAGAAGATTTGAGATTTGCGGGTTGGGATCGTGGTATTGCGGGAGATCATCGGCGTGGCGATTCCACCAGCGGTTTCGATGGCCAGCGTGAGGGGCGTCACATCCAAAAGGAGAACGTCTTTCACGTCACCTTTCAGCACACCACCCTGAATAGCAGCACCAACGGCAACAACTTCGTCAGGGTTAACCCCTTTGTGGGGTTCTTTGCCAACCAGCGCACGAGCGGTCTCGACAACCTTGGGCATACGGGTCATTCCACCCACCAATACCAATTCGTCGATATTCGATTTGTCCCACTTGGCATCAGCCAAGCAGTCATTCACGGGTTTGATCGTGCGTTGGAAGAGGTCATCGGTGAGCTGTTCCAAATTCGCCCGGGTGAATTTTTTCTGAATGTGTTTCGGTCCGGTTTGGTCAGCCGTGATAAACGGAAGATTTACTTCATATTCCTGCGCGGAAGAGAGGGCAATCTTGGCTTTTTCGGCTTCTTCTTTGATACGCTGAACGGCATCGGGCTGATTGGAGAGATCGATGCCATTGCTGGATTTGAATTCAGCGATGATGGTGTCCATGATGCGATTGTCCCAATCGTCGCCACCCAAGTGCGTGTCACCATTGGTGGCACGAACTTCAAAGACGCCATCTCCGATTTCGAGAGCAGAAATATCGAATGTGCCGCCACCGAGGTCATAGACGGCAATTTTTTCGTCCTTTTTCTTTTCGAGGCCATAAGCCAGAGAGGCGGCTGTGGGCTCGTTGATGATACGAAGAACTTCGAGGCCGGCGATTTTGCCAGCATCTTTGGTGGCATTTCGTTGGGAGTCGTTGAAGTAATCAGGAACCGTGATCACGGCTTGGGTGATCTTTTCACCGAGCTTGGCTTCGGCATCAGACTTGAGCTTCGCGAGGATCATCGCGGAAATTTCTGGTGGGCTGAAACGCTTTTTCTCGCCGGAAACGTCCACTTCAATGTGGGCATCACCATTGTCAGCAGCGACAATTTTGTAAGGGACGCGTTTCACTTCATCACCGAGCTCGGAAAATTTCCGGCCCATGAAGCGTTTCACTGAGAAAATGGTGTTTTGAGAGTTGGTGACTGCTTGGCGTTTGGCGGCTTGGCCGACGAGACGCTCACCGCTTTTCGAGAATGCCACCACGGACGGAGTTGTGCGTGCGCCCTCCGAATTTTCGAGAACCACGGGTTCTCCACCTTCCATCACAGACATGCACGAATTTGTCGTGCCCAAATCGATTCCTAGAACTTTAGCCATGGCCTGTTATTAGCAGGTCTTGTTCTCAGATGGGTTGGTTTTGCGTAAGTTGTTAGTGGTGAGGTTTTTAAAAATTTATCGGGGGATGGGAGGGATGGGAAGAATAGGATTTATGGGACTTATTGGCACACATGAGTGTGCCAGCGTGGCGCACTTTGGCGCTGTTTGGCTCAACTCACGACTAGCCAAACGCCAAGGATAGCCACGCAAGCTCCGGCGGCTCGGGTAACGATGGGGGTGGTGAGGGTTTTGAAGAGGACTCCCAGGCCGATGCCGCAGGAGTGAAGGACGGCTGTGGCCAAGATGAAGCCTGCTGCGTAGGCGAGGCCTGAGGAGTCAGCGGGCATTTCAGCGCCGTGGGCTTGTCCGTGAAAGAGTGCCAGAAAACCCACGAGGCCCATGCTCCAAGCCAGTGGGAGACGCACGGCGGCTGCGACAATCACACCGAGAGCGAGGACAGAGGCGAGGATTCCGATTTCCATGAAGGGCATGCCGACGCCTGCCATTCCCAAAAATCCGCCAGCGGCCATGATGCCGACGAAGGTCAGAGGCACGGCCCAGAGGGCGCGGCCACCGAGTTGGGCGGCCCAGAGGCCGACAGCAATCATGGCAAGGAGGTGATCGAGTCCACCAAAAGGATGTTCCGCGCCGTGGACAAAGCCGTGAGCGGATCCGCCACCTGTGTGAGCTTGGGCCACGGAAGCAGCCAGGAGAAAGCCAGAGCCGAGAAGAATGGAGCGGAGTGGTTTATTCATGCACGGAGCATACCTGCTTGGGCTGGGCATTCAAATCTTTTGAAGGCGCTAAATTTCTGCGGGTGGCATGGGGGAATCATCGTGTCACCGTGGCTTCAATCTTCCCGTGGGGTTCATCTGTTGGCAGGAGAATTGTCGATTGGCCTTGGGGAGCGCCGAAGGCTGACAGGTTCAGGGGGAGATAATGTTTGTTTGGCATGGTCAGCTTGATTTTTGCCAAAGAAGGAGCCGCAAGCAGAGCTGCTTCTCCCATTTCAAAGAGTGTACGCTGGACGGAAGGGCTGAAGTTTTCTGCAAACACACGGAGGAGTTCCGCGAGGACTGCCAAGCGGGTGGCTTCGAAGTTAGAATCTGTGGACAGAAACTCCCATTCGATCGTGGCCTCGGTGGCCAAGATCCGATCCGATGTTTCAGGGAGAGTGGTGAATTCATCGCGAGGAAATCCCACAAACCCAGATCCGGTGGTTTTTAGGAGCTGCCAATTTTTGATGCCTCCAAAGACGGTGACTTTTTCTCTGGTGGCGACCAAGTGAGCGGTGGAGATCGCGGCGGCGCCCTCGAAGGTGTGGGGATGTGGACCTGCGGGAAGAGAGGCCCTGTGCCATGGCTTTTGGTCAAGCGTCAGAGTGACGTTTTGCACGTGGGCATATTTTCCCAAAAAATGCTCAGCGACAAAAACCGCATATTCCTCAAGCGTCCTTCCCTCGAAGCGATAAGCAAGGGCGAGCAGGGTATTTTTCATGGTGTCCGTGGCCACCACCGCCGAATTGTCATCACTCAAATAGGCTGCTTCAAAATCGCCATCCAATGCAATGCCTGCGCTAACCTCAAAAATTTCGTGCAGCGACTCCTCACGGAACACCTTTAAAAACCTCACTCTTTGTTTGCCGTAACTCTGACTGAATAGCTTCATTTTTCGATTTTGATGGATTTTCGTCGTTGCGGCACGGTAAATGCGGAAAAAGTGCGACATGTCCTCAGGTTCAACATGGTCAGTAAAACAATGTAATTCCTCAAGTCAGGAGGAATTCCAAGCAGTTCTTGGACCAGTCTTTGAGAAGTCATCATGGATTGCGGGCCGGACATGGGAGCGGCGTCCATTTTCTGATCGAGCGGGGTTACTGAAGGAAATGATCACAACGGTGGAGCAGGCGGGGGACGGGGCGCTTGTGGATTTGATCGGCGCGCATCCGGATCTTGCGGCGCGTGTTGACGAGCGATTGTCCCTCACGTCAGAATCACTTAACGAGCAATCGGCGTCTGGGTTGTTTGAACTTTCCGACCTAGAACTCGAGCAGCTTCGTGAACTAAATGCCAGCTATCGGGATCGTTTTGGGTTTCCGTTTGTGATCTGCGCGCGCTTGAATTCTATTTCAGCGATTCTTGGCGCCATGGAGAAGCGCATGAGTCACGACCGGCATGAGGAGATTGCGTTTGCCTGGGAAGAGATTCAAAAAATTGCGGCTTTGCGCTTGGCGGATTTGGTGACCGATTTATGAGAAAACTGACAACCCATGTTTTGGACACAAGCCGCGGAATCCCTGCGGCGGGAATGACGATTGAGCTATGGCACACAGGCCGCTTGATTTCGACGCAAACGACCAATAGCGATGGAAGGACATCTCCGCTGTTGGAAGGTGAGACCATGGTGCCTGGGGTTTATGAACTTGTGTTTTTTGTGGGCGAATATTTTGGGGAAGGCGGTTCGTTCTTGGGTCATGTGCCAGTGCGTTTTGGGATTGAGGAGGGGGATCGCAGCTATCACGTGCCGCTTTTGTGCTCGCCTTGGGCCTACAGCACCTACCGGGGAAGTTGATGGATTCTGTGACACGGCAGGCTTGGCACCGACTGGAGTTGCTGGGTGAGATCAGTGATGAGCCGGGGATGATCACGCGGGAGTTTGGGGGAGCGGGCATGGAGAGGGCCTCGGCTTTGCTGACTCAGTGGATGGAGGAGGCCGGGCTACTGACCGAGCGCGATGCGTGGGGCAATGTGTTTGGTCAAACGCCCGTCTCGGGGAAACCGCGCATTGTTTTGGGATCGCATTTCGACACCGTGCGCAATGCCGGTCGATTTGACGGGGCCATGGGAATTCTTGCGGCTCTGGCCTGCGTGGAAAGATTGAAAGAACGCTGGAACGATCTGCCATTTCAATTAGAAATTGCCGCATTTTCTGATGAGGAGGGACTGCGATTTCAGAGCGCCTATTTGGGCAGCCGGGCTGCCATTGGTGCCATTAGCGGCGATGACCTGCTGCGCACAGATTCGCGAGGAATCACGCTGGGAGAGTTGATTCCTAGCGGCCATCACGATCCCCTGCCACGCTACACCCCGGAATCGCTTCAGGCCTATCTGGAAGTTCACATCGAGCAGGGACCGGTCCTGGAAAACAAAAATCTGCCCGTCGGAGTTGTGACCCATATCGCGGGGCAGACTCGGGTGAGGATTCAATTCCACGGCCGGGCCGACCATGCAGGCACCTGCCCAATGACACTTAGAAAAGACGCTTTGGCAGGAGCCTCCTCGTTGGTTCTGACTGTCGAAGAAATCGGGCGCTCGGTACCCGGCTTGGTTTCGACGGTGGGGTGCTTGGAGGTGTTGAATGCCGCCTCCAATGTGGTGCCGTCGGAGGTGACAATGACCCTCGACTTGCGGCATGCGGATGACGAGGTTCGTACGGCTGCGCTCGGCGCAATCAAAAACCGAATGCAAGAAATCTCTGAGCACCGCGAGTTGAATGCCGAGTGGGAAATCGTCCAAGAATCGTCTTCCGTGGCCTGCTCACCAACCATCACTGCCCTCCTTGCCGACTCAGCCCATTCGGTTCAGGGCACCAATATTCTCCTTTGCAGTGGAGCCGGTCATGATGCCGTGATCCTCTCACGAGTGGCCCCGATGGGGATGCTTTTTGTGCGGTGCAAAAATGGGGTCAGCCATCACCCTGAGGAGAGTGTGTATTTTGAGGACTTCGCCATCGCGGTGCAAACCCTCAGTGAGGCCCTGATAAAATGGGAGAACGCTTCATGAATGCCGATCTGGTGATTCGTCAGGGGCGCGTGCCAACGTTACGACGGGGTCCTTCGGACATTGCTATCATCGAAGGCAAAGTTTTTGGGATTTCCAGTCGCTTCACGGGAACAGCAAAAGAAGAGCTGGATGCCGCAGGCTGTTTGGTATTGCCGGGCTTTATTGATGCCCACGTCCACCTCAACGAGCCGGGCCGGACAGCATGGGAGGGACTGGAAACCGGAACACGCGCCTTGGCGGCAGGGGGAGTGACGACATTTTTTGATATGCCGCTCAATAGCTCACCTGTGGTGCTTTCAGAGTCAGCGTTGCGGCGCAAGCTTAGCGTCGCGAGAAAAAAGTCGCTGATCGATTTTGGGTTGTGGGGTGGCTTGGTGCCTGGAAACGTGGGCGAGATCGAAGGTCTTGCAAAAGCGGGCGCGATTGGGATCAAGGCCTTTATGTGTTCCAGCGGGATTGAGGATTTTCCGGCAGTGGATGGGAAATCCCTGCTCGTGGGAGCGAAGGCTTGCGCAGAGGCCGGGCTGACCCTTGCCTTACATGCAGAAGATCCTGACGAGCTTGAGAAATTCGCTCATCATGCAGCCACCGGAAAAGGTTGGCGGGACTTTGTGAGATCGCGTCCCGAAAGCTGTGAGGTGGAGGCCGTACGCAAGGCGCTTCATGTGGCGGAACAAACAGGATGTCGGCTTCACATCGTGCATGTGAGCGCACCGGGGGCCTTGACGCTTATCGCAAAAGCCAGAAAACGAGGCATAGATGTCACGTGTGAAACCTGCCCTCATTACCTTTTGCTGCGGGAGACGATGATGGAATCTCTTGGAGCCAATGCAAAATGCGCCCCACCTCTTCGCAGTTCCGCGACGGTTTCAAAACTTTGGCAGGCCATCAAGCAGCAGAAAACTCACACCATCGGCTCGGATCATTCCCCCTCGCCGCCCGCGATGAAAGCTGGCCGTCCCTTTCTTGAGGCTTGGGGTGGGATCAACGGCTGCCAACATGCCATGCCCCTCTTTGTGCAAGCGGCCAGGAAGCGGGGGCTGTCATGGAGCCTCATTTCCTCGGTGCTCTCAAGTCAGGCCGCCCAACGTTTTTTTCTTCCTCAAAAAGGCGTTCTCAAAATTGGATCTGACGCGGACCTGGTGCTTCTTAAACCAACCAACCCGAAGCCCATCAAAAAATCTGAGCTTTTCACCCGGCACCCGGAAAGCGCATACGTGGGCATGGACCTTGCTTGGAAAGTGGCTGCAACGTTTGTTCGAGGGACACCCGTCTTTCGAGATGGTGAACATGACCTCCATTTTCGCGGCCAGCTCCTGCGTCCCATAAAACCAAATCCGCAATCTCTATGACTCAGCCTTCCCACCCTCCCCTCTTTGGTCACACCCGCACGCACCGGGGACCGAATCACGCCCTCATCAGCCCGGATGGTTTTGTACCAAGCTTCTGGCCAGGGTCGATTGGGGTCACCGTCTTCTTTCACATCACGCCTGCCATGGGAGCTGGGTTTGTGCAGTTCAGCGCCGAGTGGATGGAAAGCGGAATGCTGCCGTTGCCAGCAAATGAGGGTATCGAACGGTGTGTTTATGTGATCGCTGGCGCTGTGATCCTTGACGATCAAACCAGCATCTCGTCGGGAGGATACCTTTATCTTCCACCTTCCGATTCAGAAAAGCTGAAGGCCGAAACAGGCACCAAAATCGCCGTTTTCGAAAAACGTTTTGAACCAGTCATTGGAGAACTCCCGCCACCGCGCTTTCTTGGAAATGTCAGTGAGGTCACGGGACAACCTTTCATGGGCAACCCAAAAGCCATGCTGAAAGTTTTGCTTCCTGACACGCCCGTCTTTGACATGGCGGTGAATCTGTTCACCTACGAACCGGGTGCCACCCTCCCCTTTGTGGAAACCCACATCATGGAACATGGGCTGCTGATGGTGGAGGGTCAGGGAATTTACCGACTTGAGGAGTCCTGGTATCCCACACGCGACGGGGATGTGATTTGGATGGCGCCGTATTGCCCTCAGTGGTTTGTCGCCATGGGCGATGAACCGGCCAGCTATCTCTATTATAAAAATGTGAATCGTCACCCGACGCTGCCATGACGATTTCCATCGGCCGGCTTCTCAAAGAAATCGAGACCCTCGCGGCCTTCTCCGCTGCACCCGCCCCGGCGGTCACGCGGATTGTTTTTTCCGAAGAAGATCGTGCGGCACGAACTTGGCTGAAGGCGAGGTTCGAAGAGGCCGGACTCATCGTGAGAGAAGATCCGGTTGGGAATACCTTTGCCCGCTGGGAGGGGTCTGACAGCTCTCGCAAACCCGTGGCCACGGGATCCCATATTGACGCCATCCCAAATGCCGGCAAATACGATGGCGTCATTGGCGTGCTTGGTGCGTTGGAGGCGTTTCGCGCTTTAAAGGAGTCCGGGTTCACCCCCAAGGCCCCTCTGGAAATTGTGCTCTTCACGTCGGAGGAACCCACGCTCTTCGGCATCGGGTGCTTGGGAAGCCGTCTTCTCAGCGGGAGCCTTTCACCAAGTGCAGCCGCATCGCTCTGCGACCGCGATGGCAAATCCTTGGAGGCATGGCGTGCAGAGGCCGGATTTTTGAGTTCACTCGATGACGCACCTTTGCAGGCCGGTCATTTTGAAGCCTTCGTGGAACTGCACATCGAGCAAGGGCCAATTCTTGAGCGTGAGCGTCATTCCATTGGCATCGTCGAAAAAATTGCCGCCCCGGCGGCATGGCGCGTTCGTTTTGAGGGAGAGGGCGGCCATGCGGGCGCGGTTTTGATGCCAGATCGCCGCGATGCGCTTCTGGGGGGTGCCGAAACCGCGCTCATGGTGGAACGACTCGTCAAAACCTTAGGGTCCGAGGATGGGGTTGGCACGACCGGCGTTTTTCAGATCGCACCCGGAGCCATCAACTCCGTGCCCTTTGAGTGTGTGCTCGAAATTGATATTCGTGACACAGACCACACCGCAAGACTGGCGGTCGAAGAGGCCCTTCGCGCGGAAATCGAAAACATCGCAGTCCAACGGAAACTCGTTGCCGACATACACGTCATCAACTCCGACCCCCCTGCGATTTGTGACAGTCACATCATTTCAATCATCGAAGCCGCTTCGGAAGATCTCCCCCACCGTCGGATCATCAGCCGGGCCTACCATGACAGCCTGTTTGTTTCCAGAATAGCTCCAACAGCGATGATGTTTATACCGTGTAGAGCAGGAATCAGTCATCGCCCGGATGAATTCTCAAAACCCGAGGACATCGAACTTGGTGTCAGAGTGCTGGCCAAATCGTTGGCTGCCTTGGCGGGGTGAGCCTGATAACTCCATCGACTTCTTCATCGCCGTCCTCGGCATGAGCTTCCATGACGCCGTGCGTCAGATCCTCGGCCAATAACCACACCATTCGCTCCCGGTCATCGTAGCTGTACGCTCAGAGTCCGGCCAAAATCCCGAACTCCTTCGCTCCGATTACGATGGGAACCTGGCCGTGTCGCGCCGTAGGCTCTGCGAAGGCGGAAAATCCACGTCATAAAACCGGTCATAAAAAAGCACCGCCCTTCCGCATCGTACGCCTATGATCAGAGCGCGGTTATTTGGAAACAAAGTGTGATCCCATCGCGGCCATTTTTAACAAATCCCTACGACCTCAATTTGAGCAAAAGTACGATCAGAAAAAAGTTCGTAACAGTTTTCCCAGTGCACAGACTCTTCTATCATTGATTCGCCAATTTGCCTTCCGCCTCGCTGAGTTAACGACTTTGCACCCCATAAATCTGCAACACCGAATGCCATAAGTGGACCAGTAATAGGAAGCACCTCAGGATCCAAAAGGTAAGTAACAAAAGCACATGATGTCAATTCAAGCCCTCCTCGTGCGCTTTTTACTCCTCCACGGTTTATATTAATCAGTTTTTAAGCCATCAAAAAAAGCAGGCTGAGATTCAGGGAAATGATTTATTAATTCTTATCTCAACGATAAAGTAATGCCGAAAGCTACAAAAGCCACTAACAAACCTACTAATCCGTAACGAAAAAAAGCGCACAACATTGCAAATGATCTATCTGAGTCGTTGATTGGCTCAGGCGAAAAAATATACCTTAAATAATCCCAAGATGATGTTTGTGGCATTTTCGGAATCTTATCTGATTTTAGTCTGACTTTGATTCTCCACTGAGCGATGGCAAGAGCAAGCCACAACAGAATAGAGAGGTAAAATACAATTTGATTAATATTGGTCATTGCTAATCTAATATTTAATGTTAAAAGTGTAAAAAACTCCCCCTGCTGCTCCACCCCCAGCACCGGGTCCAATTCCCACCTGTAGGAAACGACCCCCAACCGAGTCGCCTCCAGAGAATTGTGCACCAAAGACACCATTGCCACCTGCTGCTGCAGCTCCAAACCCCATGCCGTCAGGAGCTCCAAGATTAGCATTAAACGTTACAGACCCTCCTGCCCCCAATCCAAATCCAACCAATGGTGTAATTGATGCTCCGCCTTTAAACATAGAGACGGTTACTGCTCCTCCTATTAGTCCTTTAGCTCCTAATCCACCGCTTATTGTGTAATCAATGCTGCCATTATTATTCCAAAATCTTTCTGCCTCTCCAGCTGTCGAATTAATAATGCTAATGATTTTATTGATTACAACGTCAATCGGCCCCAAGCCAAACGGATCCATCAAATTAACCGGATCGCCCCCCGTGTAGGCGTAAAGATTGATTCCACCAACAAAACCCGCAGGATCTTCGCTCAGGAACCTGCGGAAGATCG
>JBGTLQ010000363.1:0-23409 GCA_041744075.1 Terrimicrobiaceae bacterium | reverse complement strand
GGTGCTGATTTTGGACTGTGCAGAAAGTTCTGATGAGCAACTGGCGTTTATCACCGAACTAAAAAGCCGTTACCCCAATGTGCGACGCATTTTGGTCTCGGCCACCTTGAGCCGAAAGATGGAGTCCGAGTTGATGCATGCCGGCGCCCACCTTTGTTTTGCCAAGCCCCGGAATCTTGAAGAGGCCGGATCGATGTTTCTGCTCGTTGATGCGCTGTCAAGCAGCCGCGGGTTCCTTCCCAGTGGCAGTTTTAAAGGGTTGGCTCCTGCCAGATTTATCCAGTTTCTATGTGCTCGTCAGGACAGTGGAAGCATCGCAATGGAAACGGAGGAAGGGGAGGGAACCCTCATTCTGCAAAATGGCGAAATTGTGGATGCCACCATTGGGGAGTTGCGTGGAGATGCTGCCGCCGCCCGAATCCTCTCCTTGGATCGAACCAATCGCTGTTCCTTCAAGCATATGCAGACATCCCAGTATCACACCATCAAACTCAACACGAGTCAGCTCTGGTTGGATTCTGGAAGTGCCAAAGATCTCACTGTGCAGGTCCTCCCCGAGGCCAGACTGGCACCTCCGGCAAAAGGCCTTCAAGAGACTTTGGGGTCACTGGACAACCTCGAAAATTTCACCCTCGAAATTGACTTGGGGGTTCATGCCGAAAAGGGCTCAGAAGCTCATGAAACGTCCGCGAAAGTCCTAACCCACCGCCCGTCCAGTGAAGCTCGCCCGGCACCGGTCAACCCTGCGAAATTCACACCTGCCCCGCACGTGAAGGAGATCGAAAAAGCGGTTGCAACCGATCCCTCTCCACCACCAGCAAAAAGTGAGGAAGTTGTGTATGAAGAGGAGCGCGGGGTTGTTTCCTCAGAAAATTGTCCGGACGAGTCGCTTCGCGCTGACTTTTTGGGTGTCATCTTCGCGAAGGGAAATGAGGTCGCCTCTCGATTGGGGGGTGGTTCCCTTTTGTCGATCCAATCCGGCGATTCATACGATCCTTGGTCGGTGTCTTTTGGTTCGAAGCGCACGGTCTTCCGGAGAAAGCCAGGCACAGGCGTTCCAAACTCCACGATTCAGCCAGCCTCATCGGAGGTCCGCGACTCGAAAGTTGTGCTTGAGGGGCTTGCGACACTGCTTGGTGCCGCTCCCGTGAGCTTGTGTGGTTATTTTGATGGCCATTCGGGACGGGCTTTTGCTCTACCCCGGCCCGGTCAACTCAAAGAGGAAACCAGAGAATCAGGAGTGGTTTTCTCGTTCTCCAGCTGCATGCCCGCGCTGGTCCTTCACCAACTCCCTCATTCCCGCCTGCTCTGGGAGTTCATGAATTTGCGGGTGATCGTGCAAACGGTGACTTCTTCATCGATTCTCCTTGTTGCGTTTAAACGGTCCGCCGCGCAGTATGAGATCGCGTCAAAACTCGAGTCGTATGTCCGTCAGCTCGAGAAATCCGAATCATGAGGAGTTATGGTATCACTCCGCACGCATCGCATTTGTTGCGAATGATCGCCTAAATTTTTATGTCCAGCTACGTTGACTCTACCAATCGTTATGACCTCTGTGGTCTGCTGGGCCGCGGAGGTCTTGGCGAGGTGCTCCTTGCTCTTGACACCCAACTCGATCGCAAGGTGGCCATCAAGCGCCTTTATCGGAATCCCCAGGCCGATGCAGAAACCGCTGCTGCTGCCATCCGAGAGGCCCGCGTGCTTGCCTCGCTCCTGCATCCTAACGTGGTGGCGGTTTTTGATATCTTCGAATTTTTAGGGGATGTGCTTGTTGTGATGGAATATGTGGCTGGGCGCACGTTGCAAGAAATTGGAGACTTTGCACCACTCACTTTGGCCGACTTCCTCAGTGTTGCTGATCAAAGCCTGCAGGGCCTTGCCGCGGCCCACGAACTCGAATTGATGCACTGCGATATCAAACCTAGCAACATCATGGTTTCCATCACATCCAGCGGATCTCTCAAAGTGAAAGTGCTGGATTTTGGGCTGGCTCGGCTGGCTGAAGCCACCCAACAAAAGACTCCAGATGACGAAGAGAGAGTCCTTTTGGGAAGTATCTACACCATGGCCCCCGAGCAATTTGATGAGGATCCCACCGATGCCCGCACAGACCTTTATTCGCTGGGATGTGTGCTCTACTTCATCCTTGCTGGAGCTTATCCATTTGTTGGCGAGTCTGTCGAAGCGGTTGCTGGTGCCCACATCAATCACGTGATGCATCCGCTCAAAGCCGCGCGCCCTGATCTGCCTGATTTTTTGTGCACGTGGATTGAAAAGCTTATGGAAAATGCCCCGGATAACCGCCCGGCCTCCGCCCGACAAGCCCTCACAGCGCTTCGATTTGCCGCTGCTTCCAATGGCGTCACTTACGATTTCTAAATCAGGCGTCATGGAGAACTAACAGGTTGTTTCATGTCTCCCGACGAAGCACCAGGCTCGACAAAATATCCGGAACTTGCCGCCCGCATGGGTTATGCCAGCCTCCGGCGGCGGTTAAAAAAGCAGGCCCTGCTCTGGGCCAAGGATGTTCATCAGGGGGTTGGGGTTTTCGCCATTGAGGCGGTTCTGCCCGTGGACTGGGTGCTCCGTCATTTCCTTCGCATTATTCGCGTGGAGAATGTCGGAATTGCCAATTATCTCGATTTTCAGGTTGTCGAAAATGAGGTCATCCTTCCGTCATTGCCCCCCGCATTTGAAGGGTTCCGAATTCTGCAGCTTGCGGATCTGCATTGTGATCTTCATACACCATTTGCGGATGCTCTGACTCCGCACCTTGCTAAGCTTTCCTATGATTTTGCGGTATTTACGGGCGATTATCACAACAAAATTGCCGAGTCTCAGGACCAGTCCCTTGCTCTGATGGAAAAAATTGTCGCTGCCGTCAAACCCCCACGGGTTGCCATTCTTGGGAATCATGACTTCATTGAAAAAGTTCCCTACCTTGAACACATTGGCCTGCCTGTGCTGCTTAATGAGTCCACCTGCGTTGAGAGAGATGGAGAGCGACTGTGGTTTGCTGGGATTGATGATCCCCATTATTTTCAATCCGATGACATGGCCCGATCTCGAGCCAACATTCCTCCCAAGGAATTTGCGATTTTGCTAAGTCACAGTCCGGAAACCTACCGGGAGGCAGCGCGGTTGGGATTTGCGCTTTTGCTGTGTGGCCACACCCACGGCGGCCAGATTTGTCTTCCGGGCGGGATTCCGCTCATTCGCAACACGCGGGTGCCCCGGCGTTTTCTTGCGGGGGCCTGGAAGGAGGGAGATCTTGTGGGTTACACTTCGCGTGGAACGGGAGCTTGCGGAGTTCCCGCCCGATTTTTTTGTCCGCCTGAGGTCACCATTCATACACTAAAGCGCGGGTGATGATTCCTCGCTTGACGCTTCTGCTTCTGCCAATGACCTTTCTCAATCTATGATACTCCTCGGAATTGATTGTGGAACCCAGAGCACCAAGGTTGTGGCAATGGATTGGGAAACTGGTGAAATTTTGGCTTCCGGAGGCGACGCTTACGGATTTGTTGAAGGCCTGCCCGAGGGAGCCATGGAGCAGGATCCTGCTTGGTGGGTCGCGGCTGCCGAAAAGGGAATTCTTGAAGTCATTTCATCGCTTGGCCCCCGCAAAGCTGAAATCGCTGGCATTGGGGTGAGTGGTCAACAACATGGGTTGGTGGTCATCGATAAGGACGGCAAAGTCCTCCGCCCAGCCAAGCTCTGGTGCGACACCTCCACCACCTCGGAATGTCGCGATATCACAACGAGTTTGGGAGGCGATACTGGAGCTATCTCTGCGGTGGGCAACACCATCCGAACGGGCTACACCGCTCCAAAAATGCTCTGGTTGTCACGTCATGAGCCCGAAATCTGGGAGCAAACGGCGACCGTGCTTTTGCCCCATGATTACTTAAATTTCTGGCTGACCGGCGAAAAATGCATGGAATACGGGGATGCCTCAGGCACAGCGCTTTTGGATATTCAAACCAGAACATGGTCGGATCATGCCGTCGAAGCCACCGCCCCAGGACTCGCCGAGCGATTGCCCAAAGTGGGGCCTTCCAGTCAGCCGTGTGGTGTGCTGAGGGAATCTCTTTGCAAAGCCTGGGGATTGTCAAAAGCGCCTCTCGTCAGCTCAGGAGGCGGGGACAACATGATGGCTGCCATCGGGACCGGTAATGTTCGGGTTGGGGAAGTCACCGCAAGCCTTGGCACCTCGGGCACACTTTTTGCCTTCTCAGACAAACCCGTGGTTGACCCTCAGGGCGAGGTCGCGGCGTTTTGTGACAGCACCGATCATTGGCTTCCGCTGGTTTGCACGATGAACCTCACTCTCATCTCGGAACATGTCAGAAAGCTGTTTGGCTGGAGTCATGACGAAATGGATGCGGCCATCTCCGCCGAAAAGCCTGGGGCCTTGGTGTTTCTTCCTTACCTGACAGGTGAACGAACCCCGGATTTGCCATCAGCGCGTGGGGTTTTGGCCAATATCTCATTAAGCAATTTCACGGCAGGGGGGCTGGCCCGAGCTTCAGTGGAGAGCGTGATACTTGGCCTCGGTTATGGGCTGAATCGTTTTCGTGAGCTAGGTGTGCCCGTCTCAAGCATCCGACTGACCGGCGGCGCTAGCAACAGCCCGGTTTGGCGTCAATTGTGCGCCGACATTTTCGGCGTTCCGACGTTGTCATTGGACAGCGGAAAAGGTGCGGCCTCGGGAGCGGCCATCCAAGCAGGGTGGACAGTGCTCCGCTCCCAAGGATCATCAGAAAGCCTTTCGGAGATCTGCCAACGGTTGGTGACTTTCGATGACACAACCCGCTGCGAACCGAACCCGAACCTCACCGCCCACTACGAGGAAGCGCTTAAAAAATCGCAAGATTTGCGGGCGGCCTTAACGCCAACCCAATTCTTGTCATGAGGCTTGTCTTGGCCGGCACCGGCGCAAGTGGTGCCATTTATCTGCAGAGGCTTCTGACGGCATTGGCTGGCGGTGACCATGAAATCCACCTTGTCCTGACGGGTTATGCCAAGCAGGTCATCTCGGAAGAAATTGGTGAACTACAACTTCCAGAAGCCGTGATTTGTCATTCCGACAAAAGCATGAATGCCCCCTTCGCGAGCGGGAGTGCGCTTTTTGATGGCATGGTGATTGTGCCTTGTTCGATGGGGACCATGGGAAGAATCGCTGCCGGGACCAGCGAGTCCCTGATATTGAGAGCGGCTGATGTGTTTCTCAAAGAACGCAGAAAGCTGCTCCTCGTTCCGAGGGAAACTCCCTGGAGCCTCATCCACGCACGCAATGCGGTTTCGGTGATTGAGGCCGGCGCGACGCTCATCCCCGCATCTCCGTCATTTTACAGCCGTCCCGCAAGCTTTGAAGCCTTAGCGGATACGGTCGTCTGGCGCATTCTCGATCAGTTGGGAATTTCCGCTCCCAACGCGTGTCGTTGGCAGGAAACACCTCCTGTTGGCGAAAAACTGTGAGCCTGCAGGAAATTGTCCTTCTATTGGCTGCCGCGTTGATCGCTGGGGCCATGAATGCCGTGGCGGGTGGGGGAACGATCCTGACTTTTCCAGCGCTGCTCGCATTTGGGATGCCAGCTATTCAAGCCAATGCGACAAGCACCCTGGCACTAGTCATTGGATTGGTTGGCAGTGGCTACGCGTATCGATCGCACATGTCTGCGATCAAACCATGGCTCTTTCGTTTTGGGCCAGCGAGCGTGGTGGGTGGAATTTTTGGGGCGTGGTTACTAACCGTGACCCCCGAGGAAACCTTTTCTGCCCTGGTGCCTTTTCTTCTGCTGTTTGCAACCGTGCTTTTTATGGTCCAAGGCATCGTGCGGCGATGGATCACTTTCGATCATCAAGCAGGCCATTTTGGATTAGCTGGGATAGCAGCTCAGTTGCTCATTGCCATTTACGGAGGATATTTTGGAGCAGGCATTGGTATTTTGATGCTGGCGGCATTTGGCTTTTTGGGTTTCTCGAACATTCATCAAATGAATGCTCTCAAGACCATTCTTGCATCAGCCATCAATCTGATTGCCGCCATCTATTTTATCTTCGCTGGCCTCATCGCGTGGCAACAAGCCGCCGTGCTTTCGATTGGTGCCACCCTGGGCTATTTTGTGGGTGCGCATTATTCCCAAAAAATCCCTGAAACCAGAGTCCGCCAAATGGTTGTGCTCATCGGGCTCCTCATCACAGTCAGCCTCTTCTGGAAACAGTTTGCTTGAGATTAAGGTTGTGGAAGTTGTCAAATAATTGGGCCTAAAATCTTGGAGTTAGATGCCTGTCGCCAAGAGAGGTAAAAGAAAAGGTGCGTCCAACGAGTGGGGGCATTCGTTGACTTATTTAGACGGAGACCCTTAGTTTCCGTGAAACCTATTAACTTATGAAATTATCGCTCAAACTCACAGCAGCCCTCGCGGCAGCCATTCTAATCACTCATCCGGCGCTCCATGCAGCCGAAGATAAAAACATTGTTCAAGTGGCATCTGGTGCCGGGCAATTTAACACACTTGTTGCAGCGGTCACAGCGGCCGGTCTTGCCGAAACTCTTAGCGGACCGGGCCCATTCACGGTATTCGCACCGACGGATGAAGCCTTTGCAAAACTTCCTGCCGGAACTGTCGAGGATCTTCTCAAGCCTGAAAACAAAGAGAAGCTCGTAGCCATCCTCACCTATCATGTGGTGCCCGGAAAGGTTCTTGCCGCAGATGTCTCAACCTCCTCACCAAAAACCGTGAATGGCAAGGAACTCGAGATCAAAGTGAATGATGGAAAAGTCACTGTCGGCGGGGCCAATGTGGTCGCAACCGACGTGGCTGCCAGCAATGGCGTGATCCATGTCATTGACGCCGTGGTTCTCCCATAACCAACCGAACAAATCATCAAGGCGGGGGTTGGAAACAACCTCCGCCTTTTCGGTTTACCGATTATTTCATGCCTTCAGACGAACGCACGGTGTTTCAGAATGCCACCGCTTATCAAAGAATCCGACTCTGGGCAGGAATCACCTCCATCGGTTTTAATCTGCTTCTGATTTTATTTTTTGCCGTCACTTCAACGTGGTGGGCCTCACTGCTGAACGGCCCCACTTGGGAATTCCTATTTTTAGGAACACTTGCTGTGGGGATCTCGCTCGCAAATCTTCCCTTTGATTTGCTTAGTGGTTTTGCCATCGAATCCGCATTTCGTCAAACAACCCAGTCCCTTGCCGTCTGGATTCGTGATTGGCTGATCGGGAGAGGGGCGGCTTGCTTGGGATTATGTTTTAGTTTTTCACTTTTTTGGTGGAATCACTCCACTTCAGGAGCTCATGTGCTTCCGATCCTCGTGCTGGCATGTGCTCTGCTGATCGCAGGAATCCTGAGCATTCCCACGGGATTCAAAGCCCCACCTCATTCGTCAGAGTCCCGGTTCGAAATCGGCCTGCGTGAAAAGCTTATCCTGCGGAATGGCAGGCCCCGGGACATCCGTTGGTTTGATAATCGGGAGGCTCACTTTGTGAATGGATTCATCAGCCCTTCCGGTGTCCTCTGCCTTTCAACCACGGTTGCCAGTGAGCTGACACCTCGGGAGGCGTCGTTATTGGCGGCAAGGGAGGAGTGGTTTCGCGTGTCAGGAGCCTTTCTCGCAGAAGGAACAATTGTTGTCCTCTGGTCACTTTTGGGTTTGTTCTTTGCTCTGACGATTTCTTCCTCATCGGGCCTGCAAGCAGCCATCTGCGGGGCGGCGGTTGTCACGGGCTGGTGCTTTCTGGCCCTATTTATCTGGCCGTCCCTCAACCGGAACTGGATGACAAAAGCGGATCAATACCTTCTAACCCTTGCTGCGCATGATGAGGTCTGTGCTCTTCTCCAAAAAATTCAGTCCCTCAACAAAACTGACATCTCACTCTCACCCTCCAAAATCGCGGTGTTTCATCCGATCCCACCCCTTGAAAAGCGCCTTCGAGCCCTGTCATGAACCAAATTCCAAGGCTTCTCTTTTATCTCAGCCGGTGGTTTGGAAACACAATTTCCTGCTCCCTCCATTGTCACGTCGGCAAACCAAGATTCTGGAGCAGGCCGCCGAACTGGTCCTAGGCCCGGTTTGCGGCGGCAGCAGCTCAAGTCCTGCTGTCTTTTGGGGGAGGGAAACACCCCATAGCTTTCGGTTTTCGTGCACGCATAATATCGCCCGCAAATATTTATGTGGCTTCAAACAAATTTCTTTCAGGGTCTGGCAGGCGGCTATCTTGAGCGGATGCTTATACAGTTGGCATCCGTATTCGAAAACCTGGCCCTTGGCCTTCACAAAAATGCGGAAACCCTGCATCTGATTCGAGAGACGAGGACTCAGCGCAAATGGCTGCTGACCAGCAATGAAGCTTTTTTGATTTACTCCCTTGCCAAAGCACAAAGCAAAATTCCAGGTGCCATCGCCGAAGTGGGTGTCTTTGAGGGCGGCTCCGCCCGGATGATCTGTGAGAGCAAGGGAGAAGTAACTCTTCACTTGTTCGATACCTTCACAGGCCTTCCTCCTGCGGGTGAGTATGACGCGTGTGTGCACCGGAATAAAAAAAATCTATACGCATGCAGTCTTGAATCCGTTCAGAACTACCTTTGTACTTTTCCGAATGTCCACTTTCATGCCGGGATTTTTCCTCATTCGGTCGGCAAGGTTCCTCAAGACGAGGTTTTCTCCTTCGTTCACCTTGATGTGGATCTCTATGAGAGCACACTCAGTTGTCTGAACTATTTTTATCCCCGAATGACTCCCGGCGGCGTGATGCTTTCGCACGATTACTCCATCCTGCACGGCGTCCGAAAAGCCTTTTCAGAATTTTTTTCTGACAAACCCGAGCAACTCATTGAGCTTCCAACCACCCAGTGCATGGTTCTTAAAAACTGATTGGGCCGGACGTCTTCCCTTCCAAAACGCCCTGGAAAAGTGCGCAAGAATTTTTTTGTCTTTGGTCAGCGGATCACATTTCTGTGAATCCAAATGCTCTGAAGGAGTCCGAGGCTGAGAAGAGTGATCATCAGAAAGGATCCTCCATAACTGACGAGTGGGAGCGGGAGTCCGGTGATCGGAGTCACGGAAATGGTCATTCCGATATTCATAAAGGTGTGGGTGAAGAGAAGCATCACAATGCCGATCGCGACCAATCGTCCGAGGTCATCATTGGCGCGGCTGGCCACGTGCAATCCCACCAGCAGCAGGAGGACAAAGACAGCAATGAGGGCCACCCCGCCGACAAAGCCGTGTTGTTCTCCCATGACGGAAAAAATAAAGTCATTGTGGACAATGGTGGAAGGCAGAAATCCGAGTTCGTTGAGGGTGTTGGGGGCTTTGAAACCTTTGCCGTAGAATCCTCCTGAGCCAATGGCGAGCAGGGATTGGTTGATATTCCAGCCGGCGCCCTGGGGATCAAGGTTGGGATTGATGAAGGTGGTGATGCGTCGGTATTGGTATTCGCGCAGTCCGAAATAGACCACCAGAGGCACGATGGCGGCACCAACTGCGAGCATGGAGATGAGCCAGCGTTTGGGGATTCCGCCGATGAAGAGCATGGCCATCAGCACCGGCACCCAAACGATGCAGGAGCCCAGATCCGGCTCCAGCAGAATCATCACCCATGGCGCACCCACAATGGCTCCACACGCGAGCAAGCGGAGAAATGGCATCGAGCTTTTGGAGGCCTCCAGATAGACGGCAAGGGTCATAATCCCGGCGATGATGGCCAACTGGGAAGGCTGAAAATTCATAAACCCGAGATCCAACCAACTCCGGGCTCCATAACGCTTTTCCCCAAAAAGCATGACCGCCACCAGCGCCCCAATGCCCACAATGTAAAGCGGCACAGCCCCAAAGCGAATCCACCGGTAATCAATGAGCGAGGCTGCAAAAAAGAGCGGCAATCCCAGGCAGGCCCAGACGATTTGGCTGCTCCAAAAGTTTTGCTCGCGCATCCATGTGGCACTGTAAATGGCGTAAATGCCGTAAACCAGCAAGGCCAGCATGAGACCAAACAACAACCAATTCAGGCCAAAAATTTTTCTTAGAAGCGGGTGCATGAACAAGCAGAGTGCGGAAGCCGCAGGAAGGTGGCCCTCATCAAATCAGGTGAGCTGTGGAACAGCCGCCAGGAGGGTCCGGGTGTATTCGTGCTGCGGGTTGGCGTAAAGTTCTTTTGCTGGCGCCGCCTCGACAATCTTGCCGTGGTGCATCACAAGCACGCGATCGCTGATGTGTTCCACCACGGCGAGGTCATGGGCAATAAAAAGGTAGGCAATCCCAAGTTGTTGTTGAAGGTCTTGGAGGAGATTCACGATTTGGGCTTGGACGCTGACATCAAGGGCGCTCACAGGTTCATCACAAACGATGAATTTGGGTTTGACGGCCAGGGCCCGTGCGATGCCGATCCGCTGACGCTGTCCACCGCTGAATTCATGCGGGTAGCGGGTGGCCATCGTGGGCTGAAGACCCACAAGCCGCAGCAGTTCCGCAACCTCCGAGGTGCGTGCTGCCTTTTTCATCTCGGGGAAATGGATCTCCATCGCCTCGGCAATGATTTCACCGCAGGTCATCCGGGGATTTAACGATCCAAAGGGATCTTGAAAAATAATCTGCATCTCGCGGCGAAGGGGGCGGAAACGCGCTTCGGAAAGCTTCAGCAATGGTTGTCCTTCAAAAGTCACTGACCCTGCCGTGGCCTTCACAAGCTTCAGCAAAGCCCGCCCCACGGTGGTCTTGCCACTGCCGCTTTCTCCAACAAGCCCGACCGTCTGACCGGCTTGAACCTCGAAGCTCACCCCATCCACGGCTTTGATGTCCCCAACTTTTCGACGCAGAAGGCCCCCGAATACCGGGAACCACACACGCAAATCTTTCACTTCAAGCATTGCCATCAACCGTGGAAAATCACCCAAAAACAGGCCCGCGTCGAACTCTTTTCAATGAAGAGTGTGGAAATCATTGGGTTGGCTGGGACTCGAACCCAGAACCAATGCCTTAAAAGGGCACTGCTCTACCATTGAGCTACCAACCCGAGCCGCATACTTTTATCGATACCAGCCAAGAGATCAACGGCAAACTTCGAAAAAATGATGCAAAATTCTTTTTGTCCCAAGGAATCGGGCTGAAGGGTTGCATGTGTTCAAGCGACTGGTTATAGAAGGGCGGGCTTTTGGAAACGTATGATCTCGATAACCATTGATAATCTCGTCAAAAAATTTGGGAACATGACGGCCCTTGACGGAATCACGCTCCGCGTCGAACCGGGGGAGATCTTTTTTCTGTTGGGGCCGAGCGGTTGTGGCAAGACGACATTGTTACGAAACATTGCCGGGTTTTACATCCCTGACAGCGGGAAGGTGTTTTTCGGAGAGGAAGACGTGACAAACCTGCCACCTCACAAACGCAACACAGGCATGATGTTTCAGAGTTACGCGTTGTGGCCGCATATGACGGTTGCCAAAAATGTGGCCTTTGGACTTGAGGAGCGCAGGGTCCGCCAAAAAGAAATTGATTCGCGGGTGCAGGAAGCACTGGAATCGGTACGCATGGGACCTTACGCCCAACGAAAAATTGCCCAACTCTCGGGAGGCCAACAACAACGCGTGGCCTTGGCACGCGCGTTGGTGATTCGTCCCAGAGCGTTGCTCCTTGACGAACCCCTCTCCAATCTTGATGCAAAACTGAGACTCGAAATGCGCACCGAAATTCGGCGGGTCTGCAAAGAATTCGGACTGACCGCGATCTATGTGACCCATGATCAGAAGGAGGCCCTCTCCATTTCTGATCGGATGGCCATTTTGGAAGGAGGAAAAATCGCGCAGATCGGGAATCCCGAGGAAGTTTATCGACGTCCCAAATCCCGCGTCGTGGCTGACTTTATCGGCGAAACCAACTTTATTCCCGGCACACTGTTATCCTTGGAGGGAGATGCGGCCGTGGTGGAAACCGGAATTGGTCGGTTTCATGGACAACTCGGAGATCCTGACTGGAAACCGAATCGCGGGGAGGTCGTGAATCTATCCGTGCGCCCTGAGAGTTGGGTTTTCACAACCGAGGCCACGACAGAAAATTCCGCCACTGGCCGGATTGGGGATAGCGTGTATTTGGGTGAGGTGGCCCAGTATCAGTTTATCTCGGGCGAGCACGCGCTCAAAATTTTTGAACTCAATCCCCGAATTTCCGCGCGGCCTCCTGACCGGGACCTCGTCGTGCAGGTGAAACCCGAGGATGTTGTGGTGTTGCACCCCTGAGCCATGATTCGTGCGATTGGTGTTCTTATTGTGTTGGCTGCGGTGATGGGTTTGCCCTTTGCCCTCAAACCTGAACAGAACCTTCTCGCGGCTGCGGATGACACATTGATCATTATCACCCCTCACAACGAAGCGATTCGTTACGAATTTTCGCGCGCCTTTGCCGCCCACTACCAGGAAAAAACTGGACGCACCGTGCGCATCGATTGGCGCATTCCTGGTGGCACCAGCGAAATTGCCAGATACCTCAAAGGCGAATTTTTTGCGGCCTTCCAAACTTATTGGCGAAGGCAGGGTAATGATTGGACGCCTGAAATCCAAGCCGCGTTTGACAATCCCAAGACCGAATTGCCCGAAGACCCAGCCACGGATTCGCCAGCCCAAGCCGCGAGGAGGACTTTCCTTGGCTCTGATGTTAGCATCGGCGTGGATATCTTTTTTGGGGGAGGGGCCTTTGATTTTATTGGTCAGGCCGTGGCGGGGCGGTTGGTCAATTCCGGGGTGATGGCCCGGCATCCCGACTGGTTCACGCCGGACTCGATTCCGCAAAGTGTTTCGGGAGAGGAATTTTATGACAAGCAAGGGCGCTGGATCGGAGCGGTGGTCTCTTCGTTTGGCATCTGTTATAATTCCGACTCCCTGCGGGCACTTGGCATCGAGGAAATCCCCGCGAACTGGGAGGGTCTTGGCGATCCACGATTCATGAAGCAGGTCGCCCTCGCTGATCCCACAAAAAGCGGATCTGCCGCCAAAGCGTTTGAGATGATCATCCAGCAACAAATGCAGGAGCGGATGGCAGCAACCAAAGAGACTGAGCCGGCCTTGGCAATTTCTGAGGGGTGGATTGATGGGTTAAGGGTCATTCAGCGTGCCTCGGCGAATGCCCGTTATTTCACGGATGCGGCACCTCGTGTAACTGTTGATGTGGCTCAAGGGGATGCTGCGATTGGCATGTGCATCGATTTTTATGGCCGTTATCAGAGCGAAGCGGTGAGGGTGGGGGATGAACCCTCGCGTCTTCAATATTTCACACCGGCGGGAGGCTCCTCCGTCGGCGTGGATCCCATCGGTCTTTTGCGAGGTGCCCCCAATGCTGAGGTCGCCAAGCATTTTATCGATTTTGTGTTGTCAGTGGAGGGTCAGAAATTATGGAATTTTGAAATTGGGACGCCCGGAGGGCCGGAACGCTACGCCCTGCGCAGACTCCCCATTCGCAAAGAGCTCTACGATCCTCAATACACCGAATACCGCTCGGATCCAGAGGTGTTCCCCTACGAGGAAGCAAAGCTTTTTACCTATCACCCCGGCTGGACAGGACCTTTGTTCAAAACCATGAGTTTTATTATTCGCGTCATGTCCTTGGATCCCCATGATGAGCAAGTTTCCGCATGGAAGGCCCTTGTCGCTGCTGGATTTCCGCCGCGCGCCTCCGAACGATTCGCGGATCTTTCTGCGGTGACCTACGAAGCCGCCCAGGAATCGATCCGGCCCGCTCTCTCGTCAGCGGACCGGATCAAAGAAGTTCAACTCGCCAAAACCCTCGGCGACCATTTCCGCAAACAATACCGCGAGGCTGAAGAACTCGCCAAACAAGGAAAATAACCATGAGCAACGCCCTTGCCAAACTCGTTTACCTCGTGACGGGGTTGTTCTTTTTCTTTTTCTTTCTCTGGCCGATTGGCGAAACGATTCGCGGTGCGTTTTTTGACAATGCCGGCAATTTGACGTTTGCCTACATCGCCGAGGTTTTTCGGAACCCGATTTATCTCGAAGGACTCTCTAATGCTTTCTGGCTAGCCGTGTGGAGCACCGCTCTCACCGTGCTGATCGCCGTGCCACTGGCCTTTGTTTCCGACCGATACTTATTTCCCGGCAAAGGCCTTCTCTCCGCTCTGGTTCTCATCCCAATGATCTTGCCCCCCTTTGTGGGAGCCATTGGCATCAAAGCAATTTTGGGACAAGCGGGAGCGCTCAATGCTCTGCTTAGCGATCTTGGACTGCTGACGGAACCTGTGGACTTTTTGGGTCAGGGTCGCTTTTGGGGCATCGTCGTCATGAACGCCCTCCACTTATATCCTATCTTGTATCTCAACGTGGTCGCGGCCTTGGCCAACGTGGATCCTGCGATGGAGGAGGCCGCGGAAAATCTTGGCTGCACAGGGTTTCGCAAGTTCCGCAAAATCACCCTGCCGCTGATCATGCCCGGCCTTTTTGCGGGCGGGACGATCGTCTTTATCTGGGCCTTCACCGAGTTGGGGGTTCCCCTGATGTTTGAATTCACGCGTGTGACCTCAGTCCAAATTTTTGGGGGCATCAAAGACATCGGCGGCAATCCATTTCCCTTCGCTCTGGTGGCCGTGATGTTGGCATCCACGGTCGTGCTCTACGTGGGTGGAAAATTTCTGTTTGGTCGAAACACTTATGCAATGATGGCAAAAGCCACAAGCCAAGGCGGGCCACGCAAGATCAGCCCCTTGGGATCATGGATGTGCAGCCTGTTTTTTGCGGGTGTGACATTCCTTGCCGTCCTTCCCCACCTGGGTGTGATCCTCGTTGCGTTCTCGCAGGATTGGTATGACACCATCCTGCCCACAAACTTCACCCTGGATAACTTCGAAGCCGCGCTGGGGCATAATCTCACTTTGCCATCTATCCAAAACAGCATCAAATACGCCGGGCTGGCCACGTTGGTAGATGTTGTGCTTGGCATCGCTATTGCTTATGTGGTCGTCCGAACAAAACTTCCCGGACGTCAGCTTCTGGACACCCTCGCCATGTTGCCATTGGCTGTGCCGGGGCTCGTGCTGGCCTTCGGATACTTGGCAATGACCCAAGACGGCAAGCTGTTCCAAGCGCTCAACCCCGTGGCCTATGATCCGCTCATCATTCTGGTTATCGCCTATAGCGTCCGACGCTTACCCTATGTGGTAAGGTCAGCCGCCGCAGGCTTCCAGCAAACCAGCGTGACATTGGAAGAAGCCGCGCAAAACCTTGGCTGCCCGCCCTTCAAAGCCCTCCGAAAAATTACGATCCCCCTCATCATGGCCAACCTCTTGGCCGGAGGTATCCTGGCCTTCTCCTTCGCTATGCTGGAAGTCAGCGATTCCCTCATCCTTGCCCAAAAACAAGAAGACTTCCCCATCACCAAAGCGATCTACGAACTCTATCAACTCCTCGGCGAAGGCCGCTTCATCGCCAGTGCCCTCGGCGTCTGGGCCATGGCCTTCCTCGGCGTCACCATCATCGGCGCCAGCCTCATCATGGGCAAAAAACTTGGGGCGATCTTCCGGGTGTAAGGACAAACGTACGCCGAGACAGCCACCAAAGCGCCGACGGATCCACGCGTTGGCGTGCCCAAAGTTCCGCCAGAAGTGGATGCCGAAATTGGTGATTCCCTGTTTGCGGTGAAAACGGGCGTGGACTCCCATCGAAGCTCAAAACCTCCTTGGTAAAGCAGGCCTACATCCTTGGTGAGCGACCTTCACTCCTCAGTCCCATTTTCAACAGGCCAGTGAGAATCCCGACTCCGAGTAAAAAATCGGCATTAGCCTTGATTTCGTCAGAAAAAGAGTGCATCTTTCTGACGAATTCATGAACAAGCACGCTGGCTCCATCGATGCAGCTATCCTCGACCGCATCCAGTCTGGGCCGCAGGGCCATGTCTGGATGCCTGTGGACTTCCTCGACCTCGGCCCTCGTGCTGCCGTGGACAAAGCGCTGTCCCGCAATTCTCAGACCGGCCAAATCCGTCGCGCCGGGCGTGGCCTCTATCATGTGCCCGTGGTGGACCCATTGTTTGGCGTTCTCGGACCGGACACTGGCCCGTTTTACGACGCGATCACCCGCCGGGATAACTCACGCATCTTCTCCACAGGGGCTCATGCCGCCAATGCGCTTGGGCTCACAGATCAAGTGCCCATGCGCCCCATGCTTCTGACCACAGGCCGCAGCCGCTCAGTGAGCCGAGGAAAGGGCCACCTTTTGCTTCGCCATGTCTCACCCAGGTTCGTATGCACCCGAAGCCCCACCAGCGCACTCGTTATTCTCGCCTTGCGGTGGATTGGAAGGCGATTCGTCGACGACGACATCATTGCCAAGCTCCGCAGGAATCTTTCGCCCGCCGATCTTGCTGCACTTCCTGCGGATGCGGCCTGCGCCCCGGCATGGATCGCGGACATTTTCCGTCGCATCGCCGCCCAACCCAAGTCCACGTAGATGGACGCATTTCTCCACAGCTCCCCGCAGCAGCGGAAAAAAGCCTGCCTCGAACTGCAGGACGAGATGAATCTGCATGCCCAGAGCGTCGAGAAAGACTTCTGGGTCTGCTGGACCCTGCGCGACCTCTTCACTTTGCCGGGAATAGGCGAGCATCTCACCTTCAAGGGCGGCACTTCGCTCTCTAAGGCATGGCAACTCATCAATCGCTTCTCCGAGGACATTGATCTCATTGTGGATAAGGAAGTCCTTGGTTTTGGCGGCGACGCCGCACCGGACAAGGCACCCAGCAACAAGCAGCGCAAAGCGCGGCTGGAAGCACTCATGGCTGCCAGCCGTCAATGGGTGCAGGGCACCTTGCAACCAGCGCTCGCAGCCCGCATCTCACAGACTTTGGGTGACTCGGGATGGAAGCTGGAAGTCGATCCCGAAATGCCTGATGGTCAGTGCCTCTTGCTACACTATCCATCGGCATTTGAAAATGAGGCGGGCTACATCAAGGCCATTGTCAAAATCGAGCTCGGTGCCCGTTCCGACAACTGGCCGCACGAAGAGCGCCCCATCCAGCCTTATCTTGCGGAGCGCTTCCCGCAGATCATGCCCGAAGGCCCATTTCCCGTCCGCGTCCTCTCCGCCGAGCGCACCTTCTGGGAAAAGGCCTGCCTGCTTCACGAAGAAACTTTTCGTCCTTCCGACAAACCGCGAAAGCTCCGCATGGCCCGCCATTACTACGATCTCTGGTGCCTGCTCCGCGCCGGAGTCGGCGAGCAGGCGCTGGCGAATACTGCCCTTTTCCAGCGGGTTGCCGAGCACCGGGAAATCTTCTTCCGTTACACTTGGGTGGACTACACAACCCACAAGCCCGGCACCTTCCACCTTTCTCCGCCCCCGGATCACATTGGCAATTGGCGCTCAGACTACCAGGCCATGCTCGGCCCCATGTTCTTCGGGGACGTTCCCTCCTTTGATGAAATTCTGGGCGTTGTAGGCGAGTTCGAGCGGCAATTCAACCAGACGGAGGCCAAAAGGTAGAAAAGCGGCATGAATTCTCACACCTTCAATCCATTCACACGAGACGAACTAAACCGGATTTTCGCCGTTTCTCCCAAGCATCCCGACCGTTTGATCTCGCGGGAGAACAACAGGCTAGAGTTTAAGGAGGCATTCGGTCTGCCTACCACATGCTTGACGAGTGGAAACTCCCTCCCGGGAGCCTGTCTGATGGGGCGTTTTCTGGTGAGGCTCTCACTCAATGGGTGAGTGCGGTTAAAGAAAAGTGTATTGAATCAGGGCATTGGGAGGTTGCTGCTAATCAGATCGGGCAAGTTCTGCGCTATGCGCCAATTGATGAAGAAGGTCTGTGGGTAGATTCCGTCTGCGCCATCTTGGATCAGGATGGACATGACCGAATGCGAAGTGGACTCACGATGGAAATCTTCAATGGTCGCGGAACCTACACACCCGATGGCGGCAAATGGGAAACCGAGGCAGCAGAAAACTGGGAAAAGAAGGCGGACCGTGCAGAGAACAATGGCTACGCACTTGTAGCGAAAGAACTCAGGCGGCTGGCGACATCCTATCGTCACGACGCGGAGCGAGACGCAAAACTAAACTCTTTTGAATTTGACTAACCTGTGAGCTTAACTGAAGTCAACACCGTCGAGCAGATGATCCTCGACTTTGCGACCAGCCTCGCACGCGGCGCGGGCAGCATTTTTGGACCACGAAATTCGAATGAACGCGAATGGAAGACCGCCAAGCCATTTCTTATTCTTAAAAAATCGTGCAATTCGCGATCTCAACCTCTTCCTCCCATGAGCGAACCATCAGGTAAATTCTTCTCTACACGGAAACCACAAATTTTGATTATACCCACATATTGAAGAATACTAATCACGATGAATGCCTACCCCCCAATTCGTGATAATTCGCATTATTCGTGTTTAAATGTTTTAGCTTCTCGATTTGAAATGGGCTTGATTTCGGATCTGACCAGATCACTCTCACGAATCATGAAACTCTGCGGCCTTCCCCTGGTCCTTATCACGGTTTTGCTCTTCTGGAGTTTTTCAGCTCATTCTGCCATCTATGAACTGAGCCCGGATGCCACGCGTCACCTCAGACTTAACATTCCGGATGGGACCCCCGAGATTCGGGGAATCTTGATCTTTGGGAATGGAGCCGGTGGTGATGCCAGGGGCAATGCGACAAATGCGGAGCTGGTTGCCTTTGCACAAAGTTTGGGATTTGTGGTTCTTGCCACAGGCTATTGGAGCAATTTTTCATTCAATGATTACGAGATCAATCTGTTTGAGTGGTCGCTTCAGCAGTTAGCCGCAATGTCGGGATTTCCTGAGCTTGTGGATGCGCCATGGATGCCGATGGGGCACTCGAATGGGGGGCAGATGTCTTATGGGTTAAACACTCTTCGCCCATCCAAGGTGATTGGCTTCATCACAAGCAAGGGCTGTTGTTACAACAATTTTGAGCCGAGTGAAGCGGCCTTGCAGACGCCTGGCCTTTTGATTGCGGGTGAGACGGATTCCACAACTCGCCGCAACAACATCAAGAGCCTTTTCACGATCAACCGCCCTCGCGGAGCGCTCTGGGCATGGGTTGAGGAAGAAAATGCTGGTCATGAAGAAGGGGCTACCCGGCAGATCATTCTTCCCTTCTTGGCCGAGTGCTATCGGCTGCGTTATCCTCGAGATCAGTCTCCGGTCGATGGCCCTGTCATTCTAAAAACTCTCAATGAATGGGACGGATGGTTGGTGGACCAAACCACGTGGGAATCTGGGTTTCCTGCAATCTACCGTTACGATTTGGTTCCTGGAGATCCACGGACCATGGGGTGGGTGCCAAATCAGAGGATGGCATCCCTTTATCGCGCTTTTGCGTCATACAACCGGATTTCCTCCACAACCGGGGGAAGCTCTGGGGTTTTCACTGCACCGACCACATTGACCCATAGTGTCACGCTTCCCGCTGGATCTTGGAATCTTGTGGAGTTCTATGAAGGTGACAAAAAAATTGGTGAAGCTTCTCCTTCAGGAGGAAATTCCCCGCAGATCAGCCTGCCGACCTCCTATGGCGGCATGCGTGCGTTTCACACGGTTATCACAAAGACAAACGGCAGCAAAGTGGCCACGCCCATTCGAAGAGTCTTTGTGAAAGGGCCGGTAGCGCCACTTGCTTATGATGGTTGGGCGGAAACCAATCTTCCTGCTGGTCGCCGGGGGCGTTCCGAGGCGGCGTTTGATGATGGTTTGCCTAACTTGATCCGCTTCACATTTGATCTGCCGATCAGCCAGCGAGGCGGCCAAGTTGTTGATCTGACGACGGCAAGCGAAGAGATTGAAGGAATAACCTACAATAAGCTCGCCTATACAATGAGCGATCAGGCCCGCGAGGCGGAGGTTCAAGTTGTTCCTTTGCTCTCAGAAGATTTGGCAACTTTCACGACAGTCAGGGAAACGGAGGGTGTCTTCCTCCGACGTTCGGATAACACCATTGAGATTCTTACTGATCAATCAACTCCGAAGATGTTTCTCAAACTCGTCGTGGATGATCCGCTGCCTTGAGGGGAGACCAAGTCTCGGCGAGGAAAGAGGTGAATCATGAGTAGACTCCCAAGTCGGCGATTGACGTTTGTCTCAAATGAGACTATTCTTAGACTCACATGGAAACAACCATCTCCAAACCGAAAGCGGCCGCACGCCGAGTGATTACCCACCGTCATTCCCAAGGCGCCGCCACAACACAGACTTCTGGCGCAGGCGTGGTCAATTTCTGTGTCCAAGGGTCAGCAGATGAATCCAAGACGGTCAAATTCACACCCGCGAAGCTCATTGAGGCACTTCAGATTGGACTACCGTTCAAAGAACTCCAAGACTTGCAGGCCAGTCTCGCGGTGCCAACGGAGAGGCTGGCTCCGATGCTCGGCATCTCGAAGGCGACGTTCCACCGCAGCAAGGGGGCGGGCAGCAAATTGAATCCTGCCGTATCCGACCGGGTGGTGCGTTATGCCAAACTCCTCGGAAAAGCCGTTAAAGTTATCGGCGATCTTGAGGATGCGAAGCAATGGCTCAGTTCCCCCCAATTCGGCCTGAGCGGCGCTGTGCCTCTGGACTATGCGAAAACAGAGATCGGCGCACGCGAGGTGGAAAACCTCTTGGGCCGAATTGAATACGGCGTGTATTCGTGAACCGCATCGGATGGCGAATTGTTCTTAATGATCAAGGCGCCACCGCCTTTGACGGCGAAGGCGCGAGAATTTACGGCGGTCGATTGAACTCCATGGGCGTTTCGATGGTGTATGCGAGCGAGCATCAATCGCTGGCCGCTCTGGAATTACGAGTCCACATCGATCGCACACGGATGCGCCGGATCTACAAGTGCTTTGCGTTCGCATTCGATGAAGCATTGATGAAGACATTGCCTATCAAAGCGCTACCAAAGGATTGGTTGCAGGAACCGCCGCCGCCGTCGTTGCAGCAGATTGGCGACGATTGGGTGAAGTCAGCCGCCTCGCTAATCCTCGCCGTGCCGAGCGTCGTCATTCCAAGCGAGCTCAACTACCTGATCAATCCCAAGCACCCTGACTTTGGGAAACTTAAAATCGCAAATCCCACCGACTTTGCGTTTGATCACCGCCTGTTCCAATGAGGGGCCTGGGAACTGGCGGTGCTGGGCAATGGCATGGATGTCAGTCTTTCCAAGAAGCCTGCGGTTTCATTCGGCAGTATTATTAAGGACAATTGTGGCTGAAATGCCTTTCCTCATTCGTGTCAATTCGCGCTATTCGTGGTTAAATTTCCTAGAAGCTGAAATTACAAGAAATCTGTTCCAGATTCCTCTACGTCGAATCTCACGCTTCCGCTTTTCCGAGAACGTCGAGGTAGGTGCGGGAGATCACTTTTTTGGTTTCGGGATTGACGGTTTCGATGCGCATGGATTTGAGCATCCATTGACCATCAATTCGCTGCACATCGACAACTTCAAAGCGACGGATCAGGCGGCCTTGGGGGTCATAACCTTCCACACGCATGAGGGCACCACCGTCCTTATCAATCCACAACCTTGCGACGCCATATTGGGAAGCTCCGCGGGGGGCTTGGATTTCGAATTTCCATGATTTGCGGGAGCGGATCGTTTCTTCACCAATAATCTTGGGGTGTTTCCAATACAGAAATTTGAGAGCCAGATCTTCAAACGAAATATCTGTGCCGCGAACACGTTCATCATAACGGGCAGCCCGCACCGGTGAATTTTTTGAGCCGAGCCTTTCGGTTAGGCGGGATTCGTCATCGCCGAGATCAAGAATCAATGCTTGGGAAGGATTTTCGAATTCATACGAGACCTTGCCATCCACCACGATTTGAAAGGGGGTATTGTTTCGACCATTGCGCAGCCTTGCGTCCAGGACAATTTGATTTCCCAGCGGATTCACTCGTGCAGCTCGGAGAATAGATTCGGCCTCTGTCTGGGCTGAAGCCGGGGAGGGGAGGCAGGCCAATATCAAAAGGCTCACTGCTCCTATAAAATGGGGAAGAACACGAATCGGATATAAAGCCATACGACCGACAAGCTACCGCTCCCTGACCCGCTGGCAACACCTACTTGATTTTAAGTGCAGACAGAGTGCAAGGCTGTGGTTTAGGGTCTTTGATTTATTCGATGATGAGTTCGGTTAAACCCCCACCCACTTTGCCTAATGTGATTCCGTCACTTCCGGTGCTTCAGGGAGGAGGGTTTACCCACCCTCTGAGGATTTGTTTCTCTGTGCCAGAGTTTCTGGGCTTCCCCAAACGGGGGGGGATAGGTCAGGCGTATGCGGCATTTGCCGAGGCTTTGGTGAAGGCTGGACATGATGTCACCGTGCTCATTGCCGCCGATTTTGCCACGAATGATCCTCGGTTGTCGGACGTTGAAAGTGATGCCAAAGATCTCGGCGTCAAACTTGTCTTTCTCCCTGAGCTTCCCTTCCGGTGCGCCGAGGCCCCAAACAGTGAGTCCCATCCGCTGATCGCCTACCGAGCTTGGTATTGGCTAAAGGATGGAAATTTTGACGTGATTCACTTCACGGAATATCAGACATCAGGATTTTTTTGTGTCTCCTCGAAGCAGGCAGGCATGGGATTTCAGAACACTCTTCTGTGTGTTTCACTGCGCAGCCCATCCCGGTGGCTCAGAGAAGGTGATGATGCATTTATCAGCGAATTCGGAATGCTCGAAACTGATTTCCTTGAGCAAAAAACATCGGAACTTGCAGACTTGGTTTTTGTGCCAAGCCGTTACATCGCCGAATGGGCCATCAACCAGGGATGGAAGCTGCCGGCCCGGCTTTATCATCAGGCAAACCTCATTCGAATCCCTGAATCGCTAGGCTCGGCGACAAGGCCTGGGCCGGAGCCCATCAAAGAACTCGTGTTTTTTGGACGCCTTCAGCCAAGGAAGGGGCTGCTGGAATTCTGCGAAGCCATCGATCAACTTGACCCGAAGTTGCTCGCAAGCGTCAGCATCACATTTCTTGGTTCCTATGTCAGTGAACCCATCGACAGTCGATCATATCTGACAAAAAAAGCTGCCGCGTGGGGAACCGTAGTCAAAGTGCAGGATCAGCACTCTCGAGAGGAGGCTCTTCAGTATTTGCAGAGACCGGGGGTGCTGGCCGTCCTGCCTTCCCGAGTGGAAACTTTTGGGAATGCCGTCTATGAGTGTCAGGTTTTTGGGATTCCTTTTATCGCCGCAGATACCACCGCCGTTCCAGAACTCATCCGACCAACGGATCGTGGCATGGTTTTGTTTGAGCTTTCCGAAAAGGCATTGGCAAAAAAGCTCGCTGAGGCCTTGTTCGAGCCCCCAAGGGCGGTGACCCCACATTACGACCCTTCGGAAAGTGAGAGCCAATGGGTGGGCTGGCACAACGAATTGGATC
>JBGTLQ010000362.1:0-3553 GCA_041744075.1 Terrimicrobiaceae bacterium | reverse complement strand
ACACCGACGAGGAGTAGAGGCTATGATTCAGGAATCACTGAAAACATCAGACCCGTTTCGAATTCTTCAAAACAACAGAAATACCAAGTTTGGTAATTGAAGAGCTGTATTGAGATTCCGAATTCATAGAGACTTCCAAATAAGGATTTTTTGAAGTTAAGCACCGAGTTTTGAATTCTTTGGGGAATATACAAATAAAAAAAACTCCGGGTTTTTTAAACCCGGAGTTTTAAGTTTACAAAAGTGAAATCATAATAATTTCACTATCAACAATAAAACGCTACTACGCCTTATTTATAACCTGTCCAAAATTTGTCTGGCTCGTCAATGACATCGGAGAAGTTTTGGATTGTGCCTGAATCTACCTTAACACCAGCATCAAACGTGCTAATGGTGTATGTTCCACCGAGATTATCCACCAAGGCTCCACCCTTACCAGCTTGAATATACAGATCTGAATTGGGCTTAAAGAAACCTTTGAGGCCCGCAGTAGCAACTGTATTACCGCCTGCTTTATTGCCTTCAATGGCGTATTGTTCGATTGCACCCTCGATAATTCGTGCTTCGTTTAGTACTTTGGTGGCCTGTGCCCGTTTACGTGCACGCAGGAAGCCGGGAACGGCAATGGCTGCGAGCAACGCAATGATCGCGACAACGATCATGATTTCCACGAGGGTAAAACCCCCGCGTTTTGTGTTTAGTTTTTGTAACATATGATTTGTATGTATGTATGTTTTAATTGCATGTTTTGGCGGAATGCCTCAACACCAACATTTAGAGCACTTTAGGTGCCAAGTGACAAGAGAAATTTCATGCTCCCAGAACTGCTCCAGAACTGCTGAATTGCTCAGAATTGTTGTTTTTTCCGAGGGTCATCCCCTATGAATGCAAAATCAGAGTGGGGTGACCCTAGTCTTCTCTGAAACAAGACTTGCGATTTCAGGGTGCACGGAGGGGCGAAGTCTGGTCGCACAAACCTGAATTATCCCGCGCTTCGCGCGGCTAGACTTTGGTTCAGCGAATGGGAAGTCGCCGCTCCGGTGATGCGCCATCCTCTCCGACAGTTTCTTGTCGAAAATTCACCCGCTTGCCCGTTAGGTGCTACCGTCTCCCAGGCAGTTTTGCCTTTGTGCTGACCAGAAGCTGATCCAACTCCTGCATGGACATCCCAAACAAAATATCCTCAGGCGAAGGCGACTCTCCCAATACCTCTTGGAATGCACGAATCTCGCCGACAATAAATCCTTTTTGAAGCCCTTTTTGAAGCCCCTCTTGTATGCCTTCCTGTCGGCCTTCCTGTCGGCCTTCCTGGCGAAATTGCTCTGCTAAAGTCATGGCGTTCTCCTTTAATTGAGGATTCTGAATGCCTTGAATCTTACGGTGGAAGTGCGGTTTGTCAATGTCTCGGCTGTAAATGTAGGCCAGCAAATACTCGAATTGGGTGCGCGTCACTTGCCCAATCAACACTTCATCCCACACCGCCTCATTGAGAAGATCCTTGAGAATTTCGGCCTTCAAGGTTCGTAGGACCATGATCCCGTCGGGGGTGCCGATAATCTTTTCAAATGGAATCTGTGAAAGTTCAATCAACCGATACTCAAAATCCGGAAGGAACGCTTTCAGGTCGGCAATCAGAGCTTCAGGAATGCACATCAAATCCAGAAAGCAGGAGGATGTTGTCCATTTTCCAGCCGTCTGAGCGATGACAACCGGCAGAATCACCGGCAATCCAGCGGCATCGGGATGATCTTCATGGAACTTTTCCCAGATTCGCAGCATGTAACGCAGTAATCTGAGAGCCATCCAAGGATCCTCTTTACGCTGATGTTCAAAGAGCAAATAAACGAAACACTGAGTCGAGCCAAAAGGGGCCGAAAAGAGGAGGTCGCTTTCGGATTGGCGAAATTGAGAATCGATAAATTGAGTCGATTCCAGTCGCAGCGACGACCAGTCAATCCGTTCGGAAACCGAGCCGGGAACTTGCTCTCGCAGAAACGCTGCGGCATTTACGGGATCCGAGAAGCCCGATTTGAAAAGTTTGTCGTGCGGGTGATGGATGTCGTGCTCGGACATGGCGGCAAGTCTCCGTTTTCATGGGTCCTAAGAACAAGGAAAAAGGGGAAAGCAAAATAGATCCCGAGAATGCTGAAATCATGGAGAATCAGTTTTCACGAGCGGCACGAATGAAATCAGCCAGCTGCCGGATCAGCAGTTTAACATTTCAGCTTTTTAGTATTTCAGCCTTTCAGCTTTTTGCCCCTGCGTGCTTGCCATGGCAGGGCCTTTGCTGGCTTGGTGTGGATTTATATTCATGAATTCCGCCTCATCGCCCAAAGATCCTTCTCTTCCCTATTGGCTCAAATACCGATTTCTCCTGCTTTTTACCCTCTGCGCGCTTTTGCGGCTCTGGGGGCTCGGCGGATTGGTGGATTCTGCTTTGTTTATCCCTGAGGCCAGCGACATGGCCTTTTACAATGATTGGGCTCAACGCATTCTTGCGGGCGAATACACCGATGGGAAGGCCTTCTACGGGCTTCCACTCTATGCGTATTGGTTGTCATTTTGGTATGCGATTGCGGGTTATAACCCATTCGTTCCATCTCTGATCCAAATCCTTTGCGACGCTGGAATCGCAGTTTTGATTCTCAAGATTGCGGAACTTCTGGTTTCCGGGAGGGCTGGGATTTACGCTGGTCTCCTGGGAGGGCTGTTCTGGTGCGGGTTTCAACCTGCCGCAGCCTACACCGTCGTGCTGATGCCGACAACTTTGGTGGCTTTTGTCTATTGGTGGCTGGTTTGGCGACTGATTCGCCAGGATAAAGCGCTCAATTGGCAAAACTATCTGGCGGTGGGCCTGGTGGTGGGTTTTTGCGCGATGATGATCGCCACCATCTTTTTCATGCTGCCGATTGTGCTGCTGCGCGCTTGGCAACTTCTTTCGGGCCGTCCCCTGCCCCAGCGCTTGGGTCGGGTGCTGATTGGGACTGTGCTCCTGCTCGTCGGGGTGGTCGTGGGGACCTCTCCGGCGTGGCTGCACAATCGCATGATTGCCGGCGAACCTGTCTTCCTTTCGGCTCACAGTGGTTTGAACTTTTATATTGGCAATCACTCCGAAGCCAATGGGTACCCCAAGATCCCAGATGGTTTGCCCACGGATCAGGCGGGACTTTTGTTGAACAGCATCACCACCGCCGAGGAGATTTCGGGTCGCCCATTGACTCGGGAAGAGGTTTCTGACTTTTGGAGTGCAAAAGCCAGCGCGGCGATTGAAGAGGACCGCGGAAGATGGTTTCGGCTCATGGGAGTCAAGTTTGCCAACGCTTGGAACGCATTTTCCTACGACGATCTGACACTTGTGGTAGTGATGGGAGATTTGGGAATTTTGCATCCGGGCTGGGGATTTGGGTTTTTAGCTTTTTTGGCCATCCCTGCGCTCATCATGGGTTTGCGAGATAGGAGGCATCAAATTGTGGCGGCGGCGGTGCTATTTCACATCGCGGCATTGCTCACAGTTTTCGTAACAGAACGCTATCGGATGGCCGCGGTGCCTGGC
>JBGTLQ010000361.1:0-5402 GCA_041744075.1 Terrimicrobiaceae bacterium | reverse complement strand
CCATCGGGCGGAGTTCCTCATCATCCACCTCCCCATTGCCATTGGCATCATTCCACAAAAATGCTTTGTTGTCCCTGCGAACGACCCCGGCAGATCTTAACCAACGATCGCCCTCTTTGCTTAGTCGATACACAAACATTTGGCGTTCCCCGGCAAGGTAGAAATTGTCGTTGATACGAATCCCGACAGGCTTGTCGATGTCCGCATGTTGGCCCGACTCAACTCCCGGCCATACGGCATCCGTTTTCCACTCGTGGGTCTCGTAATTCACTTTAAACCGGGTTAACCACTCGCCTTGCCCTGGAATATAAATCAGCGTGGCATCCTCAGGATCGATGGCGTAGCCGTTGTTGACCTTGGTCTGATACGTCGGGAACTCACGTAACAGTTCACCTGTTTCCGCGCTCCACTCACTCACGCGATTAGGTCCTTCCATCTCCACGATGATCAGGCGGTCCTTGCCTTCAGAGTCTCTCCACATGGCAAGTTTGGAGGGAGCCATCAGGGTGAGGGGATCGTAGGTGCCGGGCTTTTGTGCGGCGAGGTTGCCAAAGGTTCGTAGGATTTTTCCTTCTGCAGACAGCTGATATACTTTGTTTGCCGCTTGGTCGCTTAGGTAAAACCGGTTGGCCTGATCGACCTCCAGATCAAAGGGTTTGATCGAGGCAGGCACTTGAAACACTGGCTGCCAGCTCCCCGCAGGCAGCCCATCCTTGAGTGCCACTTGACTCACCTTCCAGCTATCACCCGAGCCTTGCAGAGCGTAGAGGTAGCCATTCCGTACAATTGTGGCCTTCGGTAGTTCGATCCCGATGCTGGTCAGGATGTCCCCGTTTTCTCCATCATGGATGGTGATCTTGTTAATAAACTCTTCTTCGCTCTCGACGGTCGGTCCGTATGACCGACCAGGTGCGGGTGGTTCTTGGATCAGTTTGCCCCGCTGGGCCACATAAACAAAACTTTTGCCGCTTTTCGGATCTTTCCATGCGGCCATGGCGGTGACCTGACCCTCGGGCAGATAAACATTATTTCGATGTGCGCCCTTCCCATCACCAAATGGTTTCTGATCCGCGCGATAGATGAAGCGCGGCCCGCCTTCCTCACCGGATGACCAAACGGTCTCGCCATCGGTGGCCACCGATTTGCCACCAGCCGCTCCACCTGATGGATAAGCCCGCAGAAATTGGTCATATCCCAGCTCCTTGTTCAGGTCGAACATGGGATTATTTTTGCCGTTTTCCAGATAATGATAATAAAAGACGGCGATGCCATTCGGAGCGACATCCACATCCATGATGGGGGCATTTACCGGATCGCCACCGAAAGGAAACGGAACCGTCCAGTCGTCGGGTGTGTCGGGGCCCGGCAACCAAACCGAATGTCCGCCGGCAAACTTGGGAATCACTGCATGCCATTCCTCATCCACCGGCCATTTGGTGGCCGCACTAAAAATGCCTTTTACCCCATACGTTCCGGGAGGCACGGGCATGAAGTTCTCGTCTAACCCATCCCAAGTCTCGGTGAACTTGCCCTGATTTTGTGCTGTGACGGTTCGTGGCTGCCCTGCGACAAACGTGCTGACTATCCAGTCAGGATTTTTTGGATCCGTGATGGCCAGGGTGACGAGATAAGTTTTAGGCAGTTCGCCTGTTGCGGGCAGTTCATAGCTGATTGGAACTCCAGCGCCAGCGGGATCAGAAGCTTGAAGATTCTTCGAGAAACTCAGGGTGAGTGCAGCAGCGAAAACATAAAAACCAAGGGGGAAATGCATATCTTTTAGCTAAGTTCACATGGGGCTCAGATTCAACCTTGTAACCTCTGTATGGAATGTGTTCCAAGGCTCTCAGAAGCTACCATGAGCGGAATGAAGAGCTCGAAGATAAGAACTTTCTGGTATGACTTCTAACATCTCGGCACGGAATGGGTTGTTATCGATTTGGGTCGTAGAAGAGCGGGAGTTCAGAGTCCTCCATGTCTGTGACCAACCGCTCGCTCTCCAGTTCGGGGTGACTGTCAAACGGGTGGATGGTGAGGGGGTATGTCTCGCCCTTGACCAGCTTGGTGAATTCTGGAACGACTTCGGCATCGAGGATCGACCAATGAGCCACCATGATCCGCTTGTCCTCAAGTTCGCCGCTCTCGACATTTTCGATCTCGTAGACATTGACGGAAAGGCAACGGCGATAGGGCGTGATTGATGCCGGATTTGGGGCGGCGGTGGTGTCAATCAGTTTGGCTTGGACAACGATGGGTTTCAGTGGTTCTCGTTCTTTCAAGACCGGGTCCAGAGCCGCAAAACGTTGTGAGACTTCACTGAGATTAGCTCGTCGATTGGAAAGACTGACGTACTCCAAAGATCCCGCCCAATTTTTGTCGCCTGCTTCGTTGTTGCCGAAGACCAACTGCGAGGGCACCCACCCGATGAAGTCTCCTTGAGCTTTGTCAAAAATGCCAACTTGCCTTCCGTCTCTATAAGCTGTGGTTACGCCATTCGCATAGGTCACAGCAATATGAACCGGCTTAAACGGTGGGGCATTTTGATCCCCTTGCTTCCATGTCATCAGCTCAACCCACTCCGCATTTTCACCTGTCCCAGAACTGCGAAGATTTAACCTCAGTCTGTCTCCGAATTGCTCGATCCATAAATTTTTCCCAAAACTTAGGATCGTTGCTCCGGCCTGATCGAGCGCTGCGGGCGTGATGACGGCCTCAAGTGTGAATTCATTGGATTTTTGCAGGGCCGTGAGAATGGCTTCATTTCTGGTATCATCTGCCACAAACGATCCGCCTGATGTTTCCATCACACTATGACGCCCGAATAAAGCATGTTGCCGGGGGGTCAGGTTACAAAGGTCAAGCTTGCCGGTTTCAGGAATTTCGATCTGATTACTGGCAGCATTATTTTCCCAGAGAAAAACCAACCCCTCTCGGTTGCCGGGCCATGCCGGTGGCGCGGCGGCCACGTCTCCCTCGGCTTGAGTATGATCCCATGCTGGCTGGGGGTTTTCTTTGAGATTGATCCAGGAATCCCCATAATAATCACCGACATCGTTCTTCGTGATCTGAACCCAAGCTTCACTGAGGTCCAACTCCTTTGTCAGTCGGCCCAGATAGATCTCTGCATTTTTTGCTGCCTCGGCACTAAGTTTGTGTTCATCATCCCAATTCCAGTCTTTGTACCAGTAGGGACCGGTTACGGTCATAAACTGAAGATGATTTCCCCAACGCGGATGATAGCTTTCGTGGCTGGTAGGAATTCCTGGGGCATTAATAAATGTGAGTGGGATTTCGTTCTTGGCGCGAGTGGCCATGTTGTGAGTGTAAACGTAGGCTCCTCGATGAGATCCGTTAAAAACAAAAACCCGGTGACTGCCATCGGGAGCCATGGAAGGCCAGCAACCTCCATAAAATTTGTGGTAATCTCCATTCGGCAGGAAGAACAATCCTTCCCCATCGCCGGTGGAGCCACTCGCATATTCACCGGTTAAGGACACTTGAAATTGGGCCACCGGGGACTTATCCCAGACCATTTCGCTGTCGGAAGGATCATCGAGACGGAAACGACGAACGGCGGAGATCTCCTCTTGGCTATTGCTCGTGGAAACAAGGGCCTTCCAAGCTTCCTCGGAAGGGGCTTCATGCTCGGCTGTGGTTTGCGCGTAAATCCACGTGTGACCTGTTTCTGGATCCGTGTGGACATCCGCAAAGAGCGCATTTTCCACCACGGGCTTCAACCCGCTGCCATCCCAATTCACCACATAGATTTTTTTGTCCAGGACATTGCTGAAGACCACCTTTTGGCCGTCAGCTGTGATGAGGGGGCGAAAGTAGCTGCTGGGTTTCGAAAGAATCGCGCGTTCCCCCTTCCCATCCTTGTTGTCAAAACCCATGAGCAGCAACTCCCCACGCTCAGCAAGGGGATCAACATCGGTTCCCCCATCCCGTACCCACACAACCCGGGTGTGTGCCCCTGTGAGTGCGGTGACCTCAGCGGCGACATCGGCGTGACTGAGAGTCGGCAAGGTGCAGATGATTGCAAGGAGGAGTGAGGAAAGCGATTTGATAGACATGGATGCGTGCGGTGATGGGTGTCGAATAGTGGTCTTAGAAATCAGAGCCGCTGATCAAATGGGCTTCAGAGTTTCCGGGTCGAGTTTGACTGGGGTGCGGATCTTGAGTTGGGGAATTTCCAGCACAAGTTGGTAGGGTTGTTTTTTGCCATCAACTTCTGGAGGTGCTGGTATGGGCGGAAAGGCCAAGCCCATTCGAGCCCACCCTCCTGGCTCTAGGCTAACATACCTTTCCATTCGACCCATGAAGGGCTCCGTGGGCAGCGTGGGAGAGTTCTTATACACCTTATTTGTTGATACATCGGTGAGGGTGCTGCCATTCAGAGAAAATGGGTGGTAAACTGGTTCCTCTGAGCTGCTGGATTCGACTAGGGGACCGTGAAGAATGAGTGGATCACTTTTCGAAGCATAGATTTTTACTGACAAAACTAATCTTCCATCAGGGGCAAATTTTGCCATAGAAACAGTCGCCCGTGGGACATTGTCCTGAGGATTGTTTGTTTGCTGGGCAATAGCCGTGGAGGTCAGAAGAACAGCAAAGGAGAGCGATTGTAAGGATTTTATTGCGATCATAAGAGTTGAAAATTCTCTACAGAGAGGACTCGCCAGCGGTAGGGCAATGGGTAGGCTAGCGTGGGCTGGAATCCTGTTGAACCGTCACTCGGATCGCCATCGCCGTTCGATTGTGAGTACGCGTTAGGCAGGCCACCCACGGTTGGAGAAACTGCATTCCCAGGAGCCCCATCTCTGCCAGTTTCGATGAAGCGCTCGACTACATAGCGACGCCGCACTTGGGAGGTGATCGTGTCGCCGTTTTCAAACTCCCCGTAGTTGGTGTTTGAGGGTTTTTTCTGGATGGTTTGCGCTACGACCCACACCGAATATGTGTTACTGCGAGTCGTAATCGCTCCAATCGTGTCTCTCACCACATCGTTTCGTGAGCGCGAAGCTGAAGCCACTCCGGTGTAGAGGTAGGAGGCGATGGCCGGCACGTTCGCAATTTCTCCTGCCATCAAAAACGGACCATTGAGTTTCTGATAGTCGGAGACAGCGGACGCTAGGGTCGCGCTTGTGGCGGCATCGATCTCGACAAATTCAGGTTCCTCTTCGTCATAACTATGAGACGGAGTCAGTCCTTGAAACAGGGCTTTGAGCGCATTCCGTCGTGGAGGATTTTGGACAACCCCGGGGGTGGCTTCAGAGAAGGGATACGGAATTTCTGGATTGTTAATGTTGATTCGGCCCATGGTTGCTCCGCCATAGGTCAGTCGCCGGAAGGGAGTCGCTGTCTCTCCTGCCATGAATGGTTTTTGAGGAAGAAAGGGCACATGA
>JBGTLQ010000360.1:0-3289 GCA_041744075.1 Terrimicrobiaceae bacterium | reverse complement strand
GTGATGATAAATCGCTGACCCGCCCTGGCCTGTCGCAAAAGCCTTGAGAGTTGGGTTTTGGCTTCAAACGCCCCAATCATCGTGGGCTCCGATTCGCCAGAGGTCATGGGTGTCATAAACTAACTAGTAGATTAAACTAGTTTGATTGTCAAATGGGCAAAAATGTGACTTACCATTCTCCGGGAGCTTCCCTGGCCTTCGCTCATGGGGACAAAATGGATCAGCCTTGCAATCAAGTCGTATGTCCGTGAATTATCTATATCAAGCTAAGCCAAAAAAAAGACCACTCATGAAACTCGGCATCGCAACGGACCACGGGGGATTTACTCTGAAAGAGGAACTCCTTTCACGCTTACGAACCGACGGCCATGAGGTTGCTGACTTCGGAGCCTACGTCCTCAACCCTGGCGATGATTACCCGGATTTTGTGCTGCCGCTTGCGCGTGCTGTTTGCGCGGGGGAGGTCGAACGGGGCATCGCAATTTGCGGCAGCGGGGTGGGAGCCTCGGTGTGTGCAAACAAAGTTCGTGGGATCCGCGCCGCCCTGATTCACGACCACTTCTCAGCGAAGCAAGGCGTCGAGGATGATCACATGAATATCCTCTGCATGGGGGGCCGGACCGTCGGCCCCGAGGTCGCGTGGGATTTGGTAAAAACCTATGTCGAAGCCATCTACAGCACCGAGCCTCGCCATTTGCGGCGTTTAGGAAAGGTCGCGGAGATTGAGGGGCAGAAAACAGGGCCCCAATGATTGGCTCCCCTCTTGGTCCAGCCAACTTAACCTCGAACCTGATTCCTGATTTTGGTAGGCTTCGAAAATGAACTCATTCCAAGGCCTGGACCTCTCCACCAACGATGACGCTGTTGTTCGCGCGTTTGACCACTTTTCGCATTGCATTCTTCATGTGTCGCCTGGGGCGGAGCAGATCCTCATTGACGCAGAAAATCAGCCTGATGAACCGGTTTTGCGGTTGGGTAGCGTGTTATTTTGGTTATTCGGTCAGACGCCGGAAACCGAGGCATCCGCAGCGGAGGGATTGCGTCAGTTGCACGCATTGCCGCCCAGCGTATTTAATCGACGCGAACACTTATGGCTTGGGGCTCTCACCCAGTGGAGTCAACGAAACTTCGACGCCGCAGCGCTGGAGTTTGAAAAACTCACGGCGGCCTTTCCGCAGGACCTGCTTGCGGCCAAGTGCTGCGAGTTCATGTATTATATTCTTGGGCAACAACACAGCGGTCCACGCTTTCTCCAGCACATGCTTCGACTTCGCCCGTTTCACCAACACGATGCGGATTTCCTGGCCATGGAAGCCTTCGCTCATGAACTGTGCGGTGATCTCAAGTTGGCCCGATCCCGTGCTGAGGAATCTCTGAGTGCCACCCCCGGCACGGTCTGGGCGCAACATGCTATGGAACATGTTCTCCTTTGGGAGGGAAACAATGACGCCGCCCTCGAACTTCTCAGCAGTTGGACTTCCGATTGGGAAGTCTGTGCCCGACCGGTTCATTCACACAATGCCTGGCATCTTGCCTTGGCACGGCTCGACCGCCTGGAAACCGGGGAGGCTTGGCGTGTTTTTGATGAGCACGTCTGGATGAAAACGCCAAACGTGGTGGTTGAACAACTCGACAGTATTGCTTTTCTCTGGCGGGCGGAAATGGCCGGCGTGCCCGTTGATGCCGAGCGATGGATCGAGTTATCGAAAAAAATAGAGAACGCCTGCTCTGAACTCTTCATGCCTTTTGCCACCGCCCATTACGCGTATGCCCTTGCTCGTGCGGAGGCCGTCGATTCTTTGGACAGGGTCCTTCACCTCACCGATCAACGGGCCAGTCAAAACGATGAAGAAGCGCTCCGGGTTTGGGCTCCCACTGGGCGGCATGTCATTCACGCCGCCGCAGCACTCGGCAAAAATCAATCGCAGACCGCTGCGAGCCATTTTGATGAGGCCATTGATCGAATGACGGAGATTGGCGGCAGCGATGCTCAGGATGACCTTTTTCGATTTGCTTACATCGACAGCCTTTCCCGCGCTGGTCGCAGGGCCGATGCGGGCGCTTATCTGAATTCCCGCCTTCGCCACAAAACCCCCAGTCCTTTGGAAAATGCCCTATTGACGCAGCTTTAGCGGGATCTGTCTCACTATCCTTGCCATCATGAGCGCAGAGCGCTAGGGTATCTGGATGAAATACTTGGTCCCATTAGTTTTGGTGTGTTGGGTTCCCCTTGTGGGTGCCCAAGAGCCAGGGACGAAGCTGCTTGACCGCACAACTGGCATGCCAGACATGGAAAAGGTGAGTTCGATGCAAGGGAAACCTTTTGAAGGGGCCGGGCAGATGAAAATCAAAAAGGCTGGAGGATTTGAGAGGACTGCCGGTGTGGATGGAACGTTTCAGACAGGCTCCTATACGATGACACGTTCCTTCTTTGGTATCAAAAACCCATGGCTGGGAGGCAAGGTGATTGATGTGAAATCTGCCAATACAAAGACCGACATGGTGATACCCAACCTCCAGCGAGAGGTCGAAACAAAGGGCCTTGCAGACAATCGGGCCGCTTTCGATGCCAGCAAAAAAGCGAACCTCCAAGAAGACCCAGTGGTAACCAAGACCCACACCCTCAGGGCAGGTGCCCAAGGAGCCATGGACGCCTTTGGTGAGCAGGCCAAAAAAGAAATGTCGATTGAAGACATTCGAGAAATCCTTAACAAACAGTAAGTTCCCCAATGCCCGAAATCTTGGATGCCGTAGATCAACTGTGCGAAGGAGCTGAAACGGTGATCAGCAAGGAAGACCTTCGAAAAAAACTTGCCGAGGGTCGCCCATTAAGAATCAAGCTGGGCGTGGACCCCACCGCACCTGACATTCATCTTGGTCATGGCATCGTACTCTCCAAACTACGTCAATTCCAAGATGCCGGTCATGAAGCGATTCTGATCATTGGTGACTTCACAGCGATGATTGGTGATCCCAGCGGGCGTTCAGCCACGCGGCCCCAACTCACCCACGATCAGGTGCTTGAAAATGCCAAAAGCTTTCAAGAGCAGGCCTTCAAAATCCTCAGCCGGGAACGAGTGCGTATTGTTTTTAATGGGGAATGGTTTGAAGCCATGAGTTTTGAAGAGGTCATCCGCCTCAACAGCCGTGTGACCCTTCAACAAATGCTTCAGCGGGAGGATTTCCGTCAGCGCATCGATGCCGGCCAACCGGTGCGGGCGCACGAAATCCAATACCCCATCATGCAAGGCTGGGATTCGGTGAAAGTGCGTTCTGACGTTGAACTTGG
>JBGTLQ010000359.1:0-4244 GCA_041744075.1 Terrimicrobiaceae bacterium | reverse complement strand
AATGAAAGGAAACGCCTGCAGGCGAGTAGGCATGGAGTCAAAAAGAATCGATCTGCCTGAGAGCACAACGACTGGACAGTTGTTACGCGTGATTGACGCACTGAATGCCCATACAAATCTCCATGGAATCCTGCTTCAACATCCGGTTCCCCCTCAAATCGATGAGCGGAGATGTTTCGACCAAATCGATCTTGGCAAAGATGTGGATGGGGTTACCAGCAAAGGATTTGGCCTGATGTCCATGGGCGAGCCGGTTTTCGGTTCCGCAACTCCTGGAGGTATAATCCGCCTTCTGGATCATTACGGAATCGGCTTCGAAGGAAGGCATGCGGTCGTAGTTGGGCGCAGCCCGATCTTGGGAAAGCCGATGGCCATGATGTTGCTATCCCGAAACGCAACCGTGACGATATGCCACTCACGCACTGAGTTTTTGGCGGAGCACATTGGAAGAGCCGACATTGTTGTTGGAGCGGTCGGAAAGCCCGAGCTTATCAGGGCGGACTGGATTAAGGATGGGGCCGTAGTAATAGACGCGGGTTACCATCCGGGAGGTATCGGCGATGTGGAACTTGAGGGCGTGAAGGACCGCTGTCTTGCCTACACTCCAGTTCCAGGCGGCGTTGGTCCGATGACAATCGCAACGCTTTTGGAGCAGACGGTGCAAGCAGCTGAACGAAAACTGCCTACTATTTCCCGAAGCACTGAGAGTGCCGATGTTCACCACCCGCGTGTCCTCGCATGATTACACTCGCAAAGGCCAATGAGGCGGAGTTTGATCGGTATCGTGCATTCGCTGAGTCGGATGAAGGACCTGACCGCACTACCCGCCAGGACATCGATCACATGCTCCCTGAAGGGCTAAACACCAAGAATCATCACCTTCTGTCTCTTCGCACGGTTGATAGCCATGTCGGGTTTCTTTGGTTGACGGTCATTGATCGAAAGCGTGAGGTTGAAGCCTTCGTTCTTGATCTTGTGGTATTCCCAGAATTTCGCCGACGTGGTTACGCGGAGGAGGCTATCGGCGGACTTGAGAAGTATGTTTCGGATCTCGGCTTTAACCGGATATCCCTCACCGTTTTCGAACATAACGAGAGCGCTCGCGATCTCTACAAGAAATGCGGTTTTTCCCCGGTTTTCACGCGGATGACGAAGCTGATAGAGAAACGTGAAAAATGAAAAAGACACCAACAATTCATGTCATCGCCCGCGCGGTTGTGAAATTTAAAGGCCGCTTGCTCCTTGCCCATGCCAAAGGAGCTTCGAACACTTTTTTGCCGGGTGGTCATGTTGAGCCCGGCGAATCGATGCCAGTCACCTTACGTCGTGAAATGGAAGAAGAGTTTGGCATGACCGCTGAGGTCAGGCGATACCTTGGAGTGGTAGAGCATTATTGGAATCAGGATGGAGTGGACAATTTCGAGATCTGCCACGTCTTTGAGGCGACGATCCCTGGGCTTGGCAGTTTTGATGATATTGTGTCGCGTGAGGCGCATCTGGAGTTTATTTGGGCCGATCCTTCTGAGTTATCCTCCCACAATCTTCAGCCCTCCCCGTTGGCGAGTGTGTTGGCGAGTCCCTTGCCTCAAGAAGCACCTGCACTATGGGCGAGCACGCATCCGAAAGCGGGATCCGAAGCAGTTGCAGGTTTACGCTCCGTAACAACATGAAGTCGCATTTTGCCTTATCGGTAGTTGCTCCGGCTGGTGATCGAATACGATCAGGAGAGAAGAACCTTGAAATCCGTCAATGGAGCCCTGGGTCAATTCCTTTGCGAGATCTCGTCATTGTTCAGAATAAAATACGGTTGAGCAGCGTTGGGGTCACGGATGACCCCGATGGGGAGATCGTGGCGGTGGTCGATATTGAATCTGTGGACGAGTGGAAACAGCATGAAATGAGCGAAGCATGTGCCTCCTGTTGGGAGCCTGGATGGAAAGCTTGGCGACTGAGCAATGTGCGTCCAATCTACCTGAAAGGTCGCTATCCTGCTCGATTGAGGATTTACTCAATTGAGTTACCAGAAATACAGACAAATAACCTTACGGGAAAATGACCAAACATATCTTATGACCTCGATAAAAGACTTTGCCGCAATTTATCGAGAAGTCGCCTTATCCCTTCAGCGCGAGAAGTGGTGGACCAAACAATGGACTGCGGTAGCAGGTCTTCACCCTGATGAGACTGAACCCAAGAGCATTGGGATCCAAATTTTTAAGGATACGTGGTTTAACGAGAACGGCCGGGGAATCCATTTCGAGAGCTGGATGACCAACGCTGATGTCCGCAGAGGGACTTGCAATGTGGTGCTTCACATCGAGTCGAGCAAAGACCGAACAGGTATTAACGGCAAGACGCTTGTAAAAGCTCTTTTCGCGGTGGAGGGCAAGACGATTGAAGGTTGGGAAGGATTTCAGACGAAGGAGAGCTATACCATGCAGCCCTTCATCAAAAAAATGGCGATCACTGAGGACACTCTCCACGATCATCTCATTTCTGAGTTTCGTCGTTTATCAGCGATCTCGGACTCCATTGATGCAGCAATCGCAGAAGCCAAAAAATAGCCGCACGACATACACAGTCATCCAAGGATTTTGTGAAGCCTACCCACTCCTACATCATTTGGTTTAGCCAGCGAACCGGGAGCACACTTCTCTGCAAAATGCTTGAATCGATCTGCATTGCTGGCGTGCCAAACGAATGGCTACACCATTCCGAAGATCTGTTGACCCACTATGGGGTCGATTCTGCAGATTCACTTCAGAGAAAGCTGTGGGAAATTGGCTCCTCTCAAAACGGCGTGTTCGGCCTGAAGCTTGGCATGAGTGAGCCTCACAATTCCCACGTTCTCGATGTGTTCCGGCAATTGTCGAATGCTCCGGACTCCCCCTGCCCAAGGTCTCATGTTTGGGAGGCTGCGTTCCCCAATTGCCGCCACATCTTCATGACGCGGAGGAACAAAGTTCGTTTGGCGGTTTCCTGGTGGAAAGCGATCAAAACCGACGAATGGCATCGTTCATCTGGAAAGATGTCGGCCACGACCGGGATTCAGGATCAGTATCATTTTGACGCAATCCGGCATCTTGTTCTGGAAGCAACCATGAGAGAGGCGGCCATCCAAGAGTTCTTCACTGAGAGCGGCATCAGTCCGCTCAATATTGTTTACGAAGATTTTGTCATGGACCACGAGGGCACAATAAAAAGTGTCCTCAATTATCTTGGGCTGCCCCAAGCTCAGATAAAAACGGCTGCTCCCTTTTATGAAAAACTGGCAGACGAGGTATCAGAAGATTGGGTTCAGCGGTTCCGCAAAGAATCTCAAGTTGGCTGGAAGAATATCGGATGGTAATTTTATTTGAGGCAGTGGGCACAGAAATATGATTACTCTAACAAAAGCCACTGAGGCGGAGTTTGATCGGTATCGTGCATTCGCTGAGTCTGATGAAGGACCTGACCGCACTACCCGCCAGGAAATCGATCACATGCTTCCGGCAGGGCTGAACACCAAGAATCATCACCTCCTGTCTCTGCGCTCGGTTGTTGGCCAGGTCGGATTTCTTTGTATGACAGTTATTGATCGAAAGAGTGAGGTAGAAGCCTTCGTTCTCGATCTCGTGGTTTTTCCAGAGTTTCACCGACGTGGTTACGCGGGTGAGGCCATCCGCGAACTTGAAGAGTATGTTGCAGAACTTGGCTTGAACCGGATCTCCCTCACCGTCTTTCAACATAACGAGAGCGCACGCGGACTTTACGAGAAAAGCGGCTACGCCCCGGTGTTCACGCGGATGACCAAGCAGATAGGCGAGCCCAGCTAATCGGCCTAGGTACCGTGACCATCCCCGGGATAAATTGAAATGAAAGCCGTCATCTTCGACTTGGATCAGACTCTTCTAGACCGGGATCAATCGCTTCTTAATTTTATAAGATGGCAGTGTCGCGGCATGTTGCGTCCATGTGTTGAGGATGAAGCGAGATTCGTGACTCGGTTTATTGAGCTCGACCGCAATGGCACTGTTTGGAAAGACAAAGTTTATGATGCCTTGCTTGATGAATTTGACATCAAGGAGTGGTCCAGCGCCGATCTTCTTTCGGTTTATGAACATTGTTTTTGCGGATTTTCTATTCTGAGAAACGGTGCTCGCGAGGCCGTGGCTGAACTCTCGGAAAGCTATAAGCTCGGCCTGATTTCAAATGGAATGTCACCCTTTCAAGAAAGAAATTTTCGGTGTTTGGGTTTGGCTTCA
>JBGTLQ010000358.1:0-3148 GCA_041744075.1 Terrimicrobiaceae bacterium | reverse complement strand
TCGATGGTGAGCCGCAGTCGATGGTCTTTGGGATGCCGAAAGGGGGCGCTGCGATTCAGCAAGCCGTCCAAAAAGCATCCATGGAACGCCATAAATGGGTTTGGAAGTTTCTGCCAAAGAGCCACGAACGATCAGACATCGAGAATTTGAAGACTCAAAAAGGGATTCACTGATTTCTAGGCTCCAAGGGAACCTGAGCCGGATTGATGCCGTGATCGAAGAAGGATTTGAATTCAGCGGCGGTCAGGCTCGCCGCCCGGCCATCCGCGAACACGTAGTTGGCAGCCCCCCGAAGCCGGTCCGCCGCGCGTGCTCCAGCCCGATGCCGGTCGACCTCCACATCGCCTACGGCGGACAGCCAGTTGTCCCAGTTTTCACCATGGATATGGTCGGATGCACCGCCTGGAAATTTGTTTTCCGAAAGAATAAAGACCAGGAAGGTTTCTGAGGGTACCGGTAAGTTCGCAAGTCGATTGAAAGTTTCGCTGTCAAAAACATGATCATTTAACGTGTAGCTCGTTCCTTTGCGTTGCAACATGAGGTCCCGGCGCGCTTTGGGTTCTGCGGGGCAAACGCGCACTTCGTCCACGTTGGCCAGATAGGGTTCAAGCTGATAAATCCAGCTGTTTTCAATCTTTCGCGAGCCTGTGCTGTGTGTGGTGGGTGGGAGTATCCCGTTGTTCTCGGCTGCGTAGAGAAGGATGGCGGTTGCGATCTGGCGTTGGTTTGAAAGGCAGGCAGTCTGGGTGGCATTCCTGCGCATTTGACTGGAGACTGGAAGGGTGATTCCGACGACAACGGCCAGTATTGCCAATACCACCATCAACTCAACCAAACTGAAACCCGTTCTGCACCCAGTATGGGTGGGCAAGGGGGGCGCAAAAGAGATATCCATGACTATGGAGACACGCCGAAAGGGTTTGAGAATCCCGATGGTAGTCATCCCTGCAAGTTAAGAATCACGTTCCCCCCGACGACGATTTGCCAACAAGGCCCCAAGTCCGCCAAGGAGCAGCAATGTGGCTGTGGTCGGCTCTGGAACCATGTGAAAGCGAAAGGTGGCATTCGTAGAAATATTGCCATCCGTAGCATGCGTTCCGCTGAAGTTAAATGTCAGATCATAGATGCCCGGCTGGGTAAACACGAAAAGAAAATGCTCATGAAAACCAGCTGCCATTGAGAAACTATTCGTGCCAGAGGTGCTACTCGGGTTGGCCGACGAAAACAGCACATCGGTAAATGATGTTGCCGCAGAATTTGTCTCATAGAGTGCAAACTGGCCATTCAAAGCGGTCGCGGTGGTATCCCTGACCATACTCGTGAGAGTGAATGTAATTGAGGTGCTCCATTCAGCTGGGGCCAGTTCCTCCGTCGCAAAACCAAGGTTGGGTTGGCGACTTCCCCGACCAAACGCAAACACCATAGAGCCATCGGCGAGGCCTCCCAACGAACTGCTCATCCCAGTAAGTGTGGCGTAGGTTTGATCAGTGGCTCTGGCGATCAGGTCGGCCGGTTCAAACTCCTCCTCTGCCAATAGCGGGGAACCATTCACGACCGCTCCTGAACCGAGATGCCAATGCGGCTCGAATTCATTGGCAGCGTCGTCATATCCGACACCTACGTCTGCGTGGCCCGAAGTATAGATTGATTGCGCCTGAGCAGGGATGGCTGAGATGAAAAGATTGGCGGCAATGATACCGGCAAAGAATGGGATATGTGGTTTCATGGAATAATTCAGAAGTAATGTGATAATTGAGAATCAAATAAGTGCGTGGAGATAAAATGAAAGTCAACACGCATTATCAAATTACTTGCAAAAAAGTTGCAGTAAGGCGGGGCGGATGCCGTCGCTTGCCAAGGATCCCCTTGAAATTAAGACTCGCCGCTGAAGCAAGTCTCACACTCCCCATACAGCACGATCTCGTGCCGACGGACGTGAAAATTTTCCGGTGCCAGGGCCGTGATGCCTCGGACACAGCCGATCAAATTGAACAATTTCTCACACTGCTGACAGTAAAAGAAATGATGATGATGCCTGGCTGAAGTCTCGTAATGAGGGGTTGTGCCGGGGATTTCGACCAACCGGATCTGTCCATCGTTTTGGAATTGCTTCAGCGCACGGTAGACAGTGGCGATTCCCAATTGGGGCAATTCTTTCTGCGCCTGCACGAGAATATCCTGAGCTGTCAGGGGATGCTCGGATTTTACAATAATCCGGCTCAACACCAATTTTTGCTGCGTGGCATAAACCATGATTCAAATTTCTCTTGCGAGGGATGGAGAGTCAAGTATGAGGTAATGATACTGATTGCGAATTCTCAGATTATGGTCACCACTTCAAACCGTTCGCCCGCACAGATTTCCCAATTGCGAAGCCTGCTCCGTGATTTGGCGGATGGGTTGGGGCAGCAGATGATCTTTTGGGGCTGCGATGCCCGGCATCCGCATGGAAATCAGCTGGTGCAATTCGGCATGCAACGCATTGAACGGGCGTCCACGCAGGTGGAAGGTTCAAGCAGGTATCGGGTTGAGTGGCAGGGCGGGGTTATTGAGCTGCATGGTTTTTGCGTGGCTTGGTATCCGCGCGATGCGTACGGGGATGGGGCAATCTTCATTCGTCATCGGGGTCGCTTCCTTTCGACATGCGGCATGCAGATGCATGTGCCGGGGGATTATGATGGCGAGAGGTTGGGGTTGCATTCGCCGGATGAATTGTTGGAGCTGGTGATTCCGTTTGTTTCTTGGTGGATCACTTATGAGGAATGGATTCAGTCCAACACCTCGCCAAATTATCGCGAGCTTTGTTGGTCAGAGGCGAGGCGCTTCAAAAAATCAGCATCCTGGCTTCGACCGGTGGATGCGCTGGAGTGGCTGCGTCGGTTCGTGCTGGATCCTACAAACACACCGCGGGCGCGGAAAAACGCCAGCCATCGACGCGTCGCAACGTGCGCAATTGCCACGGCCAATACACCAGGAGAAAGAAATGCCTGGGCCAAAGGGCTTTAATTATCAACCGCTTATATAGGCTGACACTTTTTTGGTTGATTCGGATAAAAACCATGAAGGACCTGAAGAGCATGAAGGAAAGGCAGAAGACAGAAGGCTGATTTTCTTCTCCCCCTTCATGTCCTACATGCTCTTCATGGTA
>JBGTLQ010000357.1:0-10917 GCA_041744075.1 Terrimicrobiaceae bacterium | reverse complement strand
ATTTTGGTGGGAGCCACAGCTCTGGGGGGCTTGGCTGATCATTTTGGGCGAAAGCAGCTCTTTATTGCAGAGATGATTCTTTTCCTTGGGTTTCTTGTGGCGGTGACCATGAGCGATACATTTCCTCTGCTCTTGATTTCTCTTTTTGGGATGGGGTTGGCCCTCGGATGCGACTATCCGGTTGCTCACTTGGTGATCTCGGAGAGCATCCCCAGCAAATCTCGGGGCAGGCTGGTTCTGAGCGCCTTTGCCTTTCAAGCCGTCGGGGCCTTGGTGGGGACGGTGGTTGGTTATATGATCCTGAGGTCTTATGAAGACATTTCAGACTGGAGGTTCATGTATGCCACTGCGATTATCCCCACAATCCTCGTGGTGATTGGACGGTTTTTTGTCACACAGAGCCCGCAATGGCTAATCTCTCGCGGGCGAATCGCCGAAGCCGAACAGACGACCCTTCGCCTGCTTCAACGTAATCCGCAATACCCCACAAAGGTCAAACTCGAGGTTGTGCCGGATACGGAGCCTGAACACGAGCGCCATAAATCCAAATTCGGAAAACTCTTCAAACCCAAAAACCGTAGGGCTACCATCTTGGCCTCCGTTCCGTGGTTTCTCCAAGATCTTGGAACCTACGGGATTGGAATCTTCACACCGACAATCCTTGTGACGATATTGGGACACACCAATGTCCATGAACAAAATCTGGCAGGGGTGATTCATAATGACATGGTCGCGGCAAAAGGGGCCGCTTTCCTAGACGTGTTGCTGCTGGTTGGGATTATCTTTGCCATCTTCCTTGCCGATAAACTAGGAAGAATGAAGCTTCAGATCTTTGGATTTCTTGGCTGCGCGCTGGGGTTGTTGCTTGCGGCCTTCTCAACTCACCTGGCTCCCGGCGTAGGACAAACCATCCTGATCTTTGCAGGGTTTATGCTGTTCAACTTTATGACCAACTTGGGGCCAAATGCGATGACGTATCTGATTGCGGGTGAGGTTTTCCCCACAAAGATACGTGGTTCGGGGGCTGGTTTTGCGGCCTCGTTTGCAAAAATTGGAGCCGTGGCCACCGCATTTTTATTTCCGGTTCTCCTTAGTCAGATCGGAACCGCCTCGCTCCTTTACATCCTGGTCGGAAGCTCCCTCTTGGGCGCTTTCGTGACTTGGAAGTTCCGCATCGAAACGATGGGCGTGAACTTGGAGGACGTGGGGAACTGAAAGGTTCTACAACAGTTGCTTTGGTGAGCAAGCGCTGATAATGCAAGAGCCACACTATGGCTGGAGGAAGCTTGTTACTGTTGTTGGATGATATCGCGGCGATTCTCGATGACGTTGCGGTATTGACCAAGGCGGCGGCTGCAAAAACAAGCGGGGTGCTCGGTGATGACCTCGCCCTCAATGCCCAGCAAGTGGCAGGAGTCGCGTCTCAAAGGGAGCTGCCCGTGGTGTGGGCTGTGGCGAAAGGGTCTGCTTTGAACAAACTCATTTTGGTGCCTGCCGCTTTGGCCATCAGCGCAACTCTTCCTTGGGCTGTGACTCCTCTTCTCATGATTGGGGGGCTTTACCTCCGTTTTGAAGGCGCAGAGAAGTTGGTTCACAAATTTTTTTCCAAAACGCCGCATCATGGGCCTGCCGAGGCTGCCGCTAACTTGCTTTCGGAATCCTTTGAGAAAGACAAAATCAAAGGAGCCATTCGCACGGATTTTATTCTGTCAGCAGAGATTATTGCGATCACCCTTGGAACTGTTGCGGGAGCTGTATTCCTGACCCAGTTTCTTGTGCTCACGGCAATTGCTGTTGTGATGACCGTTGGTGTGTATGGACTGGTCGCAGGCATTGTGAAGCTGGATGATTTTGGGGTTTACCTCGTAGCAGTGAAAGGCCCGGCTTCCCAGATATTGGGAGCTCTTGGGCGCTTTATTGTGTCAGCAGCTCCGTGGCTCATGAAAACGCTATCGGTGTTGGGAACAGCCGCCATGTTTCTTGTGGGAGGAGGGATTCTCACGCATGGGATTCCTGCTGTGCATCATACCATCGAGCACTTTGCCCATGGTCTCCATGGCATTCCGCTCATTGGAGGGATCTTGGAGGTTATTGGTCCCGCGTTGTTAAATGGAATATTTGGCGTATTTGCGGGGGCGATTGTAGTGGTTCTCTGGGGGGTGTTCAAAAAGTTGTGCGGAGTCAAACAACCCAAAACGCATGGCTGAAGAGGAGACTGCGGTTCGGGTATTATTTGGTCACGGCTCGGAAGCAGTGATCAAAAAGAGCATAGTAGATTTCGCAGCGAAGAAGGCTGTTTTAAGCCGCTTTCAGTGTGCCTACAAAATCTGCGAAGCCGGCTGCCTGTGCGTGCAGGCGATCGGAAATATCTTCATCCGTGATTTGTCCTTCTTCAGAAAGCAGTCCATTCACAAGCGGGAGAAAAACCCGTGCGGGAAAAATGTGGGCATTCCGGTATCCAAAAATAGCTTGGAGTTGTTCGACCGGGCGGAGGGCTCCCCACTGGCCGGCGGCGAGGCCAGTGAAGGTCACGGGGCGGCCTTCAAAGCTCTCCGGAAATGGCAGCATATCGATAAAATATTTGAGCACGCCAGGGAGGGAGCCATTGTATTCTGGGGTGACCACATGAAGACCATCGGCTGCAAGCACAGCGTCCGAGAAAGCCGCAAAGGATGCCGGTTTTTCTGCGTAGCTGGATGGAAGAAATATTTCTGATGGCAGGTTTGCGAGATCAAGGATTTCGGGGGTGAATCCGGCCGCTTTGTAAAAGCCTTCGATGATGGCTGACACTTTACGTGTGTTGCTTCCGGGGCGGTTGGTTCCCGAGATGATGACGATTTTCATAGTTCTTAAATTCGAGGAACGGTGATGCCCCGTTGTTTCATGTATTTGCCATTTCGATCGGCGTAGCTGGTTTCACAAACCTCGCGGGCATGGAAAAAGACCACCTGGGCAAGCCCTTCGTTGGCATAAATTTTGGCAGGGAGTGGTGTGGTGTTTGAGATTTCCAAGGTCACATGACCCTCCCACTCAGGTTCGAAGGGGGTGACATTCACGATGATGCCGCAGCGTGCGTAGGTGGACTTGCCCACACAGATGGTGAGGACCTCGCGGGGGATACGAAAATATTCCACACTTCTCGCCAGTGCGAAGGAGTTGGGAGGAACGATGCAGATATCCGATTGGATATCCACGAAGGACCGGTCATCAAAGTTTTTGGGGTCCACAACCGTATTAAAAACATTGGTGAAAACCTTGAATTCATCGGAAACCCGAAGGTCATAACCATAACTCGACAAACCGTAGCTAATGGCACGGGCACCACCTTCGATCTGTTTGACCTGTTGGTCGATGAAGGGCTCGATCATCCCACGCTCAACGGCCATTCGTCTGATCCAACTGTCTGGGCAAACACTCATCACATGGAAAGTCCGGGAATGTTCAGTCCGCCAGTGATTTTTTTCATGTCCGAGGCGGCGAGCTCTCTGGCGTCTTCTTGAGCCTTTTGCACACCCGCCAAAACGAGATCTTCCAGCATCTCAACATCCGTGGAATCCACGACGGAGGGGTCAATTTTTATTTTCAAAATGTCCCCGGCTCCGCTGGCGGTCACGGTGACTTTTCCTCCGCCAGCTGTGGCTTCAAGGGTTTTGGTGGCAAGGTCAGCCTGGGCAGCAGCAAGATCTTCCTGCATGCGCTGAGCTTGTTTCATCATTTTTTGAATATTCATCGTGTGTGGGTTCTATCAGGTGGTTTGAATTTCTGCGGCAAAAATTTCGAGGGCCTTTCGAATGAGCGGATCGTTTTTAAAATCGTCGGCTGGATTCGTGGAAAGAGGAGGTGTTTCGGGAGCCTTCTCAGGTTCGACAGGTTCTGGTTCCTCCTCCGCGATGATCTCAGCTTCCGGCACATCTCCAATGACCAATTGAAGCTTCACTTTTTTGCCAAGAATGTCAGAGAGCTTGCTCTCGGCTTCCTTGCGTCCGCTTTCGCCGATGAGAGACTCCATGCCTTCTTTGGAGGAAGGCGGCAGGGCCACTCGAACAAGACCTTCTTCGGCCCCTTGAAAAATGCCCCCTGACAGCCATCGGTAGATCAGTGATTTAGAATAACCCAAGGCAATTTTATCCCATGCCACCGACACATCAATACATTCCTCTTCGTGGGCCTGGGCAGCGGGAGAGCTGGGTGCGGGAGTGAGCGGCGGCACGGAGGGAGGCACCTCGGGAAAAATTTCTCCCAAGGAAGGGCTGGTCTCCTGATTTTCTGCCGATGCATCATTTATGCTGCTGTCGGAGTTGGAAATTTCCTTGGCTGGGGGTGATAGAGGCGCTGGTTTTGAAATCGCTGTCTGCACCACGCGGGGAGGGGGGAGTTCGCCGGATCGAAGGGCGGTGAGAGCCTCCAAGACATCATCCAAACTTGCTTGACCCAACAAATGGATCGCTTTGATCACGGCCACGTCGAACTGCAGCTTTTTGTCTGGGGCCCAACGCATGCGTTGTTCGGCCTCGGCAAAATGGTCGAGCAGCATTAGAAACTGTTCGCGCCTTGCGGGAGCATCAGATGAAACCCCTTTCACCAAAAGATCCCGCACGTGAGCGGTGACATCTCCCAAAAGTCGGGACAGGTCCTTCCCGGCTTCGGCTTGGTCATCAATGGTGCGCAGCGCGGTAGCCACGTCATGAGCCAGGATGCTATCCACCAATTCCGAGATCGATTGACGGGAGGTGAACCCAAAAATGGACATCACGCCCTCCTCGGTGATCGAGTCGCCGCAAAAGGCCACGGCCTGGTCCAACATGCTCTCCGCGTCGCGTAAGCCTCCTTCAGCAGCACGGGCGATGGCCTCAGCTGCGGCTTCTTCTAAAACGACTTTTTCACTGCGGGCAATGGATGCCAGGTGGGAAGCAATCGCGTCAGTAGGAATTCTGCGAAGATCGAAACGTTGACAACGACTTGTGATTGTAGCAGGTACCTTCTGGGCTTCCGTGGTGGCGAAAATAAATTTGACGTGCTCGGGAGGTTCTTCAAGGGTCTTGAGAAGCGCATTGAAGGCTCCCGTGCTGAGCATGTGCACCTCATCAATGAGGTAAATTTTGTAGGGTCCTTTGGCTGGTGAGTAGGCCGCATTTTCCCGGAGATCCCGGATGTTCTCTACGCCATTGTTGCTCGCGCCATCAATCTCCATAACGTCCAGACTCCGGCCCTCGGTGATCTCAGAACAGGACCCGCATTTGCCACAAGGGTTGGCGGTGGGCCCCTCCTCGCAATTAAGCGCTTTGGCCAAAATCCTGGCCGTTGAAGTTTTCCCAATCCCTCGCGGACCCACAAACATATAAGCTTGCGCCACCCGGCTTTCGCGGATGGCATTTTGCAGGGTGCGGGTGATGTGTTCCTGTCCGATGACTTCCTCGAACGTCTGGGGACGATATTTGCGTGCAAAAACCCGGTAACTCACAGCCTGCTAAAATACCCATCCCTTCCCCGCTGGAAAGCTCGAATTTTTCTCCATGATTGTTGCCTTGCACCGCACGCTGCAATTCTGTGAAAGTTGAGGGGAATGAAAGATATCTATCTCGGAACAGACAGTGGGGCCACCACCTCAAAAACTTGCGGCGTGTTTGAAGATGGATCCCCTGTCACATTAAATCTCTCCCAAAGTTCCACCAATTCGCAAAATGGCACTGCGGCCGTTGTGGCCGGCTGGGTGGAGGGTGCTGAAAAAATTTTGGCCGACAATGCGATGACATGGGATCAGGTTCGCGGCGCCGGATTGGCCATGCCGGGGCCATTTCAGAGTTATGGAGTCCTTGATCGCACCGCAAATCTCCCGGCGTCTTTTGCCGGCTGGGAATTTCGTGCGGATTACGAAAAAGCTCTCTCCAAAGCCGCCGGACGCGAGATTCCCGTAGTCGCGGGCAATGACGGAAATTACGGCGGGGTGGCCGAGGCAGCGAAGGTGAGGGGTGGCAAGTCAGCATCAGTCATTCTGCTCGCACCCGGCTCAGGTCTTGGTTGCGCCTATGTGGGGACAGATGGCCTGCCCTTGGACGGTGACACTTTGGCAGGAATGGAGGCCGGCCACATGCCTGCTCCGATCCATCTTTTGGGGCTACCTCCCTTTGTGTGTGGGTGTGGGCGGACATGGGGATGTTTTGAGGCTTACACCACGATCTCCGGCCTCCCGCAATTTCTCGATTACCTCCTCCCCAAATATCCCGACCATCCTCTGGCCCACTCTGTGGCCCCTGATAAGGAAAAAGCCCTCTCCCTCCGCGGACTTGCACAAAAAGGAGATGCACTTGCCTTGGAAATTTTTGATACCCAAGCCAAAGCCCTTGGTATCCACATCGCCAACTTGTCGATGGCCTTGGACGCCGAGTTTGTTGTCATTGGTGGAGGTCTCATCGATCCGCATTCCACCACCGAAGAATTCAGGAATAGCTACCTCGCCACCATTCATGCCTCTGCCGAGCCATGGCTCTGGCCGGTTCAGCGGCAAACCCTGCAAATCGTCCCTGCCTCACTGGGAGAGCTTTCCCAGGCCATCGGCGCTGGCTTGGTGGCGCTATACTCCCATCAGAAGAGCCTCTGATGGCTCAACGGGCCATCACCCGCGAAGTTCCTGATTCCAGAACGCACCCCAATCGTCGAGGTTGTTCAGGTCAATGGCTCCTGGGTTGACACTTCCATCGTCTGCCAAGCCCACGGAATCGAGGATCGCTTTGCGGGTGGCTTCCTCGTGAATGTAACTCCGCGTGGCCGTGTTGGCTTTGAAGATTGAGGCCTTGTCGAGTTTTACACCGGGATAGGCTTTCACCCATGCCTCCAACTGCACGTAACTTGGACGTTCGGTATTGATAAATTCCAGAAACTTGGCGCGATCAATGCCAAGGGCATCAAGCAGCATCTGATCGTAACCCTGACCCGCCCCCGGGTAGTCAGGATGCAATTTGCCGACGGCTTCAAGGGAGGATTTTTGCCAAAGCCGGGGAAGGTGAATGATTCCGAGGGGGCCTGCCACTTCGGAACTGATAAGAGGGATGGTTTTGCTCATGGGTTTTGTGGTTCGAGGATGTCGACCATGTATAGTCGGATCAAATCTTCGGTGCGCAAATAAAAAATTAAAGTTCCCCACGCCAAGCGGTCTTGGCTGGCAGGGATGGCGGTCCCTCGCCGTCCGTCGCAGGAGAAGAGATAAGTCGGCGGTCAAGGGACTGACGCGCCCTACCCGGGATTGGAGCTGGCGCACGCGTGAAGCGCCCTATGGTGGTAGGGATGGCGGTCCCTCGCCGTCCGTCGCATGAGGACTGAAGCGCCCGATGGACACCAACTTCTTAGGCAGCCAGAGCAGCCGCGCGGGACAACCGCGCCAACACCCGCTCTTTGCCCAGCAACTCCAACATTTCGTAAAGGCCGGGTCCGACTGAACGTCCGCTGACCGCCACGCGGGCTGGGTGGACGAGTTCGCCCGCTTTGACCCCCAAAGTCGTAGCTGTGTTTTTGAGGGTGGCTTCCAATTCGGCGTGGTTCCAAGTCGCGAGAGACTCCAATGCCGCTGACAAGGCCTCGATTCGGCCCTTTGCGCCTTCCTTTTGAAGCACCTTCTGCGCGGCTTCTGGATCTACCGCGAAATCCTCGGTGAAGAAAAACGAGACCCATGCCGGGAGATCGCTGAGGTGTTTGATTTTGGGCTGAGCGAGAGCTAACACGGGAGCCAACGCCTCAGTTGAGCCATAAGGAATCTCGGCTTTATCAATGTAAGGTTTCGCCAACTCCACAAAACGAGCCGGATCCATATGAAGGATATGCTGACCATTGAGCCAAAAACATTTGTCCAGATCGAAAATCGCGTTTCGGCGGTTGATGCCACTGAGATCAAACAACTCAAGAATTTCGGCAATGGACAATTCCTCGCGATTGTCCTTCGGCGACCACCCCAATAAACAGAGGTAATTGGCGACTGCCTCGGGCACATACCCGCCATCAATAAAGTGGGTGATGCTCGAGCCACCATCCCGCTTGCTCAATTTTTTGCCATCTTTGTTTAAGATAAGCGGGATGTGAGCAAACTGCGGCGGTTCAGCCCCAAGCGCCTGATAAAGTTCGATGTGCTTGGGCGTGTTAGAAAGGTGGTCCTCCCCCCGGATCACATGAGTCATCTTCATTTCGATGTCGTCCACCACATTCACAAAATGAAAAATCCATGACCCGTCAGGTCGGCGGATTGTCATGTCAGGGTGAGTTGCAGGGTTCGACATATCAAAAGCAATTTTTCCACACACCAAATCCTCAACCTGCACGGTTTTTCTCGGCGAACGGAATCGGAACGCTCCGGCGTCTTCGTAAAGGTGGCCGTCGGCCTTCAGTTTTTCGAAATATTTGGTGTAGATTTCATTTCGCTCGCTCTGACGATAAGGGTCAAAGTCTCCGCCTTTGTCGGGGCCTTCATCCCAATCGATCCCGAGCCACGTCAGGCCCTGATAAATCACAGCATGAGCCTCTTGCGTGTTGCGCTTTTCGTCCGTGTCCTCGATGCGCAGAATGAGCTTTCCGCCAAACTTGCGTGCGTAGAGCCAGTTAAAAAGCGCGGTGCGGGCGCCTCCAACGTGAAGGAAACCAGTGGGTGAGGGGGCAAAACGTGTGCGGATCGACATCGGCCTGTTTTATCCGCAGCCCCGTCCGCACTCAAGCGTGGGGATTAACAATTTTTTCTGAGCATGGCAACATTTGCTGGTTGAGATCAGCACACAGGTCTATATCTCAAAAACCGATGAGCCTTCAATACCAAGCAGGGATCACACTGGTGGAGATTTTGGTCATTCTTGTGATATTGGTCGTCTTGGCAATGCTTGCGATGCCATCCGTGAATGGCAACCCTGATAAACAGGGTTTCATTCAGGTTTTAAACAATGCCCGCCAAGGCTACGCATAATCTGTCACTTGAACGCGAGGCTGCTGGAGAACCTCACCTCGCATGGCCAGGCGAGCAGGCAGGCAGCTTTTCAAATTGGGTCGTTTCTCTGACCGACCTGCTCAGCACTGATGACATTTCCATTTTGGGAAGAAAGGATTTGTTGTGATGCGGATGGGAGGTGATGGACAAGTCTATCAAGGACGATTTGTTGGTAACCCCGAATTGATTGATGTCTATGCGCCGCTCTGTCAGTGAGCCTTGAGGTGGCAAGAAACGAGGTGCCCAGAAGTGGGAACTATTGCCCTGCAATCCATTGGCGGGCATTTTCGAGAATTTCTTCTCCCGATTCTGAAAGATGCCCATGTTTCATGACGGTTGCATGACCTGAGTGAAAATTTTCTCTATCTTTTGTGGCCGCAGCGATGGCGTGATCCCTTTCCACCTTCGTGAGGACGCCACTCTCGGCGAGGGTTTCCATGGCCAGTGCCATACGCGCAGAAACGAAAGTCGCGTGATAAATGCCGTCCATGGGGCGGGGATCCAATCGTAAAGGGGAGGGGTAAAGTTCTTCGTCAGGGTTGAGGACAAGGGGTTCCTCAATGGTCAGACCGAAAAGAAGGCTGTGACCCAGTTCGTGAGCCAGCACTTCGGCCACGGCGAGCGGGGTTCGATGGTGTTTTGGATTCAGGATGAGCAAACCCCAAAATTGGTAGTGGGAAGCGCCATCAAAATCCAAGGTGGCCCCCTCCGGCGACTGAGCGAGAAGCAAGTCGGAGAGAATCGCAATGATCTCTCCATGAAGTTCGGGATACCCCCTCTCCAGTAGGCCAACGCCCTCCTGAAATAACCCACAGAATTCAGAGAATGCTGGAATTGAGATCGTTGAAAATCCGGATGCTTCTTCTCCCTGGCGCTGGTCCAGCACTTCATCAAGAGCGCTTGCCTCTGAACTGCCTCGCCTATGAAAAGTAATTCCAGACGCCCGGGGGGAGACAACAGAGAGAGCTTTGGCGGCTTTAGTCGCCCCGGAGATTTTTCCTTCAAGGAGACACTGACCCAGCTCGAAATACAGGCCAAAGCCGCACGGGGGAATACGTCCACCCTTGGCTAGGATAGCCATTGGGGAATCCAAGGCCCGAGTGATTTCTGGAAGTTCAGACTCACAACTGCTTGAGAGATGCAACAAGCTCTCCTCAAGAGCCGCATGCATTGCGACATCAAGCTCGCGACCTCGCTCGACCGAAGGCATAAACTGCCTCAGGTTCACTGACCTCATTCTTATCGGAAATCGATGACGGAGGAATTTCCGCTATTCTGGTAGAGCGGCTTTCCCACCAAGCTTTGTTCCAATTTTATTACCGACTTTGGAAGCGAGTGAGACCATTTCAAAGGAGTCATTGCTGCTCGCCAAGATTCTAAATCCAAGGAGCTTCTTAACATCGAGTTTTATATTCGTATTTGATTTCATATGGGAATGGTCCGAAGAATCATTTTTCTCACCTTGCCCGCTTCATGTCAATCCTGACCCACCGAAACCTTGTTTACGTAACAACGTTCGATCACCGCAACACCTTTGAATCGCTTCCGCCTCTCCTGCAAGATCGCGACATCTCAGCCTCGGTGTGCTCTTACGAGTGGCTGTTCCGCGTCCCCTTTGCAGTAGGAGGCACCTACATATTCACGGACTTTGACCGTCTTTCTCCCTCGGAATTGGAGGTTGCGGTGCGCATTTATGAGAGACTACGCGAGAGCGGACTGCGGGTTTTGAATGATCCCCGTCGATTTCTTCCAAGAGATGTGCTGATCAAGAGACTCCATCTTGCCGGACTGAATCAATTCACTTGCCATCTTCCCGCTTTGGACGAATCTCCGACTCGTTTTCCGGTCTTCCTGCGGACAATTGCCGGTCATCGAGGCGTTCTGAGTGGATTGCTTTCCGATCTTGATGCTGCGAACACGGCGCTTGATGAAGTGCTTGCGGCTGGCTTTCCTATTCG
>JBGTLQ010000356.1:0-2075 GCA_041744075.1 Terrimicrobiaceae bacterium | reverse complement strand
CCATATTGCATGTTAAAATTCATGAGGCCAGTGATGAATATATTGACGCGTTAAGTTTGGTCGAACAATTCCCACCCCTTCACGAATGCTTAACGCGTCCAGACAAAAAGGAGTTGCCGCATCTTCGATACACAATTTAATGAAATTTAAGAATAGATCTGAAACTGGGGGACCTGCCCTCGGACCGTTGTTACCGGGCAGTCGGTGCGACCGCTGTGCGCCTCTGGCTGATCGAAGCTCGGGACGCCGCCAGCACATTCGAACAGAAAATTGTGGACCCGTCATATTGTGAATATCCTCTACATCGACATCGACTCACTGCGGCCGGATCACCTCGGCTGCTATGGCTATCACCGCAAGACCAGCCCGAATATTGATGCCATCGCAGCAGAGGGCGTGCGCTTCGATAATTGTTATGTGCCCGATGCACCGTGCCTGCCAAGCCGCACCGCCATGACAACGGGAAAATTCGGGGTGCACACCGGCGTCGTTAATCATGGCGGCGTTGGCAGCCAACCCCACATCTGGGGGCGGGATCGAGGCTTCCACTGCAACATGACGGAGTCAAACTGGGTCAATCGCTTCCAGAAAGCGGGCTACCATACAATCGCATTTTCGCCCTTCGCCCAACGGCACGGTGCCTGGCACTGGTATGCCGGGTTTATGGAAATGCACAACACGGGTGGCGGGGGAATGGAAACCGCCGACGAAATCGATCCGCAGGTCTGCGACTGGCTGCGGCGCAAGGGCTCGGACCAATCCAGCTGCCAAGCGAATACAAAGCCGTTCTTCATGTGGGTCAATGTCTGGGATCCGCATACCCCGTATCGCACCCCGCAGGAGTTTGAGAATCCGTTTGGAAAGGACCCATTGCCCGCTTGGTATGATGAATCGGTTCGCGCGGCACACTGGCAAAAAGCCGGCCCCCACTCTCCGCAGGAGGTGCTCGATGTTACGCCCGAACCCAAATGGATTTTCCAGAATCCGGAATTGAGCAAACGCTTTCCAACTCTGGAGGCACTGCAACCCAAGCAGATCGATAGCATGGAGTCAGCCCGCAAGATGTTTGACGGCTACGACATGGGCGTTGCTTATGCCGATCAAGCCATTGGGCGGATTATCGCACAACTGAAAGAAACCGGTCTTTACGAGGACACGGCGATTATCATCTCGGCCGATCACGGTGAGAACCTGGGCGAGCTATGGGTGTATGGTGACCATCAGACTGCAGATCAGATGACACATCATGTGCCATTGATCGTCCGCTGGCCGGGGGTGACCGAGGCAAAAGCCGGAACTGCGGATGATCGTTTGATGTATTCTCTCGACATGGGGGCGACCTCGCTGGAGTGGTCGGGCATCGACGTGCCTGCCGATTGGGACGGAAAATCATTTGCCGGTGATTTTCAGGCGGGTGGCTCCAGGGTGCGACGCGATCATCTTGTGCTTTCGCAATTGGCCTGGTGCGCCCAGCGTAGCGTGCGTTGGGACCGCTACATTTGGATCGAAACCTATCACGACGGCTACCACGACTATCCTCAGCACATGGTCTTCGACCTCCAAGCGGATCCGCATGAACAGCAAAACCTTTCAGCGGAGCGTCCGGAACTGGTCGCTCATGGCAAAGCTCTGTTGCACGACTGGCACGGTGAAATGCGCGAGGACGCAACGCACAAGATCGACCCGCTCGATACCGTGATGGCCGAAGGCGGCCCTTACCACGTGCGCAATAAAGGTCCGGTCTACCTCCCCCGGCTTAAAACCACGGGACGCGGGGCCATTGCCGAACGCTTCGAGCGCCGCCGTCACCCATACAGCGAAGATTGACGCGGCGACACTCCATTTGTTCCCGGCAAGCAAGCCGGTAATAATGAACCTCATTATGGCTTGGCACAAACGTGTCCTGCCAAAAATTGGAAATGCTCAGTCCTCAACCATCCCCACAGTGATATTATCCAAGTAATAGGTCTGTTGCCCATCGCCCGCAGAGGAGAACTGGATTTTGTTGATCTCCGTCGGCTCGCCCTGACTAAAAATTCAAAACCGCACACCCACCTTTTCAGCTTGGTGGGTCG
>JBGTLQ010000355.1:0-3608 GCA_041744075.1 Terrimicrobiaceae bacterium | reverse complement strand
GGGCTTGAAATTCAAAAACGTCCTGCTTACAGTCTGACATAGCGATATTGGGTTTGGTTATTGATTGAACACCCTCAACCATAACGGCTTACGCCGCCAATGTCGCTATTTTTATGCTCTCTTATGAGATATTCGGGCTAGACCGAGCGATTCGGCTGACCGTTTTGTCTCGTAAAGCCGGTTTAACCAATCGCTACGTTCGATGGCGTGCCGACCCTTGCGGAGCCTCCCATAGCTCCAATACCATTTGGTCAGGTCATCGACAGTCTCTTTAAGCCCGGTAAAATCTGCCATTATTCTAATTTTTGTGACCCTTGTGATTGGGGAACCAACAATAGACAGAATTAGAATTTGCATTGCAAGGCTATTCATGCAACTGGATTAAGTGGTTTTTCACTCATCATTTGCCAACTCCCTCTTCTCGGGAGTATCATCCCAGCAGTGGCGAAAACGAACAAAGACTTTTGGGAGGCCCGGGCCCGGGGCGAGGCGTTGCGCTTTAATCTTGGCTGGTGGCTTCAGAAACTTTTGCCCTTGGTGTTTTGGGGTGGCTTGGTGGCGTCAGTGGCCGTCCTTGTCTCGCGATCGGCTGATTTTCAGCCACCATTTTCTGTGATGATTCTGTGCGTGGTGCTCCTGCTAGCCGCCGCTCTGACGGCTTTTTTGCGAGCGCGAGAATCTTTTCTTAATACCTCGGAAGCGTTGGTTCGTTTGGAGTCCGACCTCCGCCTTCGCAATGCCCTAACCTGTGCCCGGGCTGGAGTTTCCGAGTGGCCAGAACCGCGGCCGGATGCCCGCTTTCAACTCAAATGGAAAATCCATGCTCTGCTGTGGCAGCCTGCGTCCGCGCTTTTGGCATTGATGGTAGCTGCGGTGATTCCCCTTCCCGAATCCTTGGCCACCGAAGGGGGCACCAGCGGAGAGCCGGGCACTTGGACGGAGTTGCAAAATCGAATCGAGGATCTCAAAGCTGCCGAGATCGTCCAGCCAGAACCTCTTGATGAATTGGCAAAGTCCTTGGAAGCGCTACGAGCCAAGCCCCGCGAGGAATGGTTTTCTCATCAAAACCTCGAGGCGGGTGATCACTTAAGTGCCTCCACCGAGAATTCGCTTGCCGACCTCCAAAAGAACCTCGAAATGGCTCTCGGGGCAATGGAAGCCTCCCGTCAACTGGAGGCAGCCCAACTCTCCGCACTGTCGCCACAACTCACCGAGGCCTTACAAAACGCGCTTTCTCAGATGGCCAATGGCGCATTGCCGCTCGATGAAAACCTGCTTTCCCAACTTCAGGCCATGACACCAAACGGGGTTCGTCAACTCTCCGCAGAAGAATGGCAGAAACTCCAAGCCAAATTGGCTGAAGGCATTTCAACCTGTTCAAATGGGATGTGTGCTGGCGACAAAGTGGGGGACGCCCTCCTTGCCATACTCATGCAATCAGGCGGGGGGGTCTCGCGCGGTCCGGGGGCGGCTCCGCTGGCCCTGAATGAAAAGGCCACTGATCTGGGATCGACCTCCACCGAACTTCTGCGCAATGAAGACCTTTCACGAGCTGCCATTGGCGACCTCATGGGGCTGGGAACAACAGAACACAAAATTGATGAATCACAAAATGCTGCCGCAGGCACCATGACCGACACCTCCTCCGCAGGAGATTCCACCTCCGTGCTTAACGCCACCCCCACCGAACAAAAAGTGCTTCAATCCTTTTTCCGATAATCCTTTTGAAGTCTTGTCTTACCGCCTTCCCCAACAAACAGTCCTCGGATGAGTAAAAGGTCTGGTGGAGTTTGTTATTTGGTTGGGGCTGGTCCGGGAGATCCGGGGCTCATGACCCTCAAAGGGCGATCGTGTTTGGAGAAAGCAGGAATTGTCATATACGACCACCTTGCCAACCCGGACTTTCTAAAGTTTGTGCCAGAGAGCTCAGAGAAAATCTATGCGGGCAAAAAGGCCGGAGAACACGCGCTGAAGCAGGAAGAGATCAATGCCTTGTTGGTCGATCACGTGAAAGCCGGGCGGGTGGTTGTCCGACTCAAAGGTGGTGATCCCTTTTTGTTTGGACGTGGCGGAGAAGAGGCCGAAGCGCTTGCTGCGGCGGGTTGCCGGTTTGAGATTGTGCCGGGTGTCAGTTCAGCGATCGCCGGCCCGGCGTATGCAGGGATTCCCGTGACGCATCGAAATCACAATGCGGCGGTCACGATTTTTACCGGACATGAGGATCCCACAAAACCGGAAAGCAATATTGACTACAACGCGCTGGCTGCTGTCCCTGGAACCAAGGTGATGCTCATGGGAATCGAGCGGTTGGAAAACCATTGCGCCGCTCTGAAAAAAGCCGGAATGCCTGGTTCCACGCCAGTGGCCCTCGTGCGCTGGGCCACAACTCCCCGCCAGGAAACCCTCTCGGGCACGCTGGCCGATATTGCCGCCAAAGCCGCAGCCGCAAAGTTTGGTGCGCCTGCTGTGGCCATCTTCGGCGAAGTTGCCAACCTCCGCGAACCACTAAAATGGTTCGAAACCAAACCGCTTTTTGGCAAACGCATTGCCGTCACACGCACCCGCAAACAAGCCGGTGAGTTGATCGAACTATTGAGGGACCTCGGTGCCGATGCCTTTGAACTTCCAACAATCAGGATCGAGCCGCCCAAGGATAAACAAGGTTTCTACGAATTGGTGGCCGATGCCCACATCTACGATTGGATCGTTTTTACGAGCCCCAATGGCGTGGATGCTTTTTTTCGCGCGTTCTACGAAATTTTTTCGGATGCCCGCGAGATCGGCGGTGTTCGTATTGCCGCCATTGGACCTGCCACAGCCGCCCGTGTGAAGGCCCATCACCTAGCGGTGGACCTTCAACCCGAAACCTCGGTGGCCGAAGAGATTTTGAAGGCCTTACTAAATGAAACCAGCGTCGAAAATCTGAAATTCCTTCTCCCCCGAGCCGAAGGCGCCAGGGAAGTGCTCGCCGCCGAGTTGACAAAGTTGGGAGCCATTGTGGATGAGGCCACGGCTTACCGAACCGTACCCGAAACCGAAGACGTCTCAGGTGGCATCCGCCGTTTCCTAGAAGAGGGCGCGGATCTTGTGACGTTTACCAGTTCCTCAACCGCCGAAAATTTTGCAGCCCTCAATCTCCCCCTCCCCGCTGCTCTCAAAACCGCCAGCATCGGGCCGGTCACCTCAGCAACCCTCATGACCCTCGGCTTCTCCGTGGACATCGAAGCCCGCTCCCATGATATCCCCGGCCTCGTGCAGGCGATTGTGACGAGTTTAGCGGATACACCCAAAAAAATGGGTTAGAATCCCTCGGGACCATCAACTTGAAAACGATGATGATCCAACATAAGGAAACAAAGTTAACGAAGAACCATGGGCTTATCTAAAGCAGCCGCTAACCAAGAAAGCGGCCCAGAATTGAGGTTATATTCCATACGAGCCGGTGCAAGCGCGAAGCGCTCCTTGGATGGATAGAGGTAGGAACGGGGCATTGGTTTGCCCCGCTCCCCCCTCCGAACCGTGCGTGCAGATCTCCCGCACACGGCTCTCCAGTCAGTGGTTTGCTCCGTATCGGAGATTGGTGATTTCCGTGACCTTGGCCTCCAGCA
>JBGTLQ010000354.1:0-6593 GCA_041744075.1 Terrimicrobiaceae bacterium | reverse complement strand
GCCAAACCCTCCTGCGGGGGAGGCGGTGCCGCGCAGTTTCGGTTGAAGGAGGCATGGGTGGAAGGCGATAGTAACGCGGAACGCTCCGAAGGGGACAAGGAGTTCCCAAAGGAGCCGATCCTTATCCTCCAAAGTGGTCATGCCACGATCCGTTGGTTTTTCCAGTAGCGCCTGAGGCGTTTGTTGCGGGTCTGATCGCTTTTGCCCCATAGGATTTCGAGCAGGGTCTGCAGATGCTCTAGCCCGAATAGAAGTCCACGTGCGCGGATGAATATGGGCTCTCAAGCCATCGGGGACCCAACAGGCTGGATTGCTTCCGATTATTCCGAGGGTGCAAACATGGCTTCGCGCATCAGGCGATAGACATCGGTGTTGTCCATGGTGCCTTTGACTTTTTCTGCGCCTTTGCCTGTGGCCCGGATCACGATGCCGCCAGAACTGTCATTGAAGGTGTTCCAGGCGATGACAAAGGGGTGTTTGATGCCTTCCTTGTCAGGGGCACTCACAAACGGCTCTCCTTTGACATTGTCATAGGGAGCGCCATTGCGATCTCTGGCGTTTTTGACCAACGCGAGATGCTCCTTGGATTCGGGGTTAATGCCGATGACGTCCATTCCGCCTGCCTCGCTGTCTGCGGTGGTGAGGAGGAAGGTGTCCGGGTGTTTGGCGACAAACTTCAACGCAACGTCAAAGGCTTCGTCAGCTCGCAGCAGGGCATCCAGGGTGCCTTGGGCATTATTATAATTGCCAAAGTTGTCAGTGCCCTCTTCCTCGACAACCAGAAAAAACTTGTCATCCGAGAAGATCTCCAAGGCTTTTGATGTCATTTCACCAAGGGTGGGAGCTTGAGGCTGGTAGGTGGGTTTGACGGCTGCGGCCAAAAACTCTTCCGTCTGATCGTTGAAGGTGTGACCTGACGCAAAAACGCCAAGCAGCTTTTTTGTGTCCTTGGGAACGGCTGCCAACTGGTCCTTGTCGAAAACGACCACATACCCGGCCTTTTTTGCCTCATCAATAAGGTTGCGTTTGTCGGTTCGTTTTCCTGGCCCATGGAAGCCGTCTTGGCCCTCGGGAAGCATCCACTCTTCGCCACCGGATAAAATGGTATCCGCCCCCGATGCCACCACCTGGCTTGTGATTTCCTCGTATTCTCGGCGAGACTTCACGCTGGATAAAAAGCAGGCTGTGCCCGGTTCGATGATACTTCCCGAATTGATCACTCCCACACGATAACCAGCCTTTTTGGCCTCGATCATGATGCTTTCTGATTTTCCGCCAGCGGAGACCGGAGGGTTTGCGCTCACGCCATCACTTCCAAAAGCATTTGCCGGCACTTTGACCCCGTAAGCGTGAACGGTGGCCCCACCATTGGACGTGGCGGTTAGGTTGTTTTTCATGTGCCCACGATAGATGGCAATCTCAGGCAGGCGGTCCCAATTCAACTCGCCATCCGGCCCGGTTTTCAAAAATCTTGCCGCCTGCCAGTGGGCGACACCTGCTCCATCGGGGTGGATAAAAATAACGTTTGTTGCGTGAGCGGTCGAAAAACTTACGGCAAGCAGGAGAAGGAATCGGATCATCCCGTCAGTTTGAAGGCGATGGTTTTTCAATCAAGTGACAATCTCGTCATATTTGCGGTGCCCTCCATATGCCCGTGGGTGTGATCAAAAGTGGGGGAGGTCTCATTGCAGGCCAGGGGGCATGGTCGTCTCGACCGTGTGGAGGCGGCTTTAATGAGGTCACATTTTAAACGGGCGAGAAGCGGGCTGGCGAAAAAGGCCACGAAGATGGCGCAGACTGTAAGGAAATGTTTCATTCCTGCGAAAATTAACAGGGAGGGAATGGGAGGGGAGAGAAAGTTGGTCCGACTAATGTAAGCAAATCACCACGTCAAATCGAAACACGCCCACGCAACTTCTTCTTCTCGCCGCGTTTGCGTTTTCCTTCCACAAGCTTCCGCTTTGTACCACGGGAGCGCTTGGCTTTCTGTCGACGGGCTTTGGAGATTTCAGCCAGTCGCTGCTGACGTTTTTCCTCGCCATGTTTTTCGAAAATATCCAGCAGCCTCTCCATCGCGAGTTGACGGTTGGTGAACTGTGAACGGGAATCCGAGGCAGTCACGGACCTGCCTGTGGGGACATGGCGGATCGTGCAAGCTGTCGAGACTTTATTAACGTTCTGGCCACCCGGGCCGGAACTTCGGGTGAAACTGATCTCCAGGTCCTTGGCATCGATGCCAAGGGCTTTTAACTTTTCGCGGTGGAGATCCGCATTCACGTCACTTGGCGTTTAACCAAGGCTGGTCACCCTCATTCATTTTGAGGGAGTTCATAACCACAAAAAGCACCGCATCCAGCATATCGGCATGGGTGCGATAAATATCCGTGGCGCCCTCCGGCGGTGCCCATGTGGAGGCCGGGAGTGTGGGTGAAAACTTGAGACCAACCACATCCACAGTGGCGGTGAAGTCGGATTGAACGATATCAAAGCGGCGGGGCAAATAACCGGGAGCAACCCACATCCGTGCTTCGAAGCTTTCGGCTTTTACGGATTTAGCCAGTTCGGGCATGAGACCCGCCGTGATGACGCGTAATTCTTCGCCGTTGAGGGTGTCCACCTCGGCAACATCTGCGCGTTTGATGCTGAAGATCGCTGGAAGAAAGACAGCCTGCTGGGCGGTGATCGGAAGATACAGTGGGGTGTTCTTTTTTTTGATGGGCTGGGGCTTCACTTTGAACTGATTGAGCAGGTATTCGACCTTGGCACCGGGCACAGCCCAGACCTCGTTTCCCACCCGGCAGACGGTGACGTCTTCTCCAAGAACCGGGGCGGTGAGCTTGACCTTGTCAGGAAACTCCACGGCAGCGCTGAGGGTGGCTCCCGTCATCTGACTGGGCAAACGGCCGGAGACTTCGGACATCACCAGGGTGAGCACAGCCGCTTTGTTTGGGTTTTTGCTATCAGCGAGCAGGACGCTCCAAAAAGGCTGGAAGACCTTGCCAATGACATCGTACGGGTTGTCACGGGGTGGGCCTTGTTGGGCGAGGATTGGGGTCACGCCAACAAACAGGGCGGCCAGGATGAGAGAAAAATTTCTTTGCATGAGTTGCTTATTGTATCCGCGCCATGGGTTTGACGCAAAAACTATTCTGTTTTGCCAGGGCGGGCTGGTTCTGTATAAAGAGGACACACAAGATGGTTCAGATTTTAAACAAGGGAAGATGTGGCAAAGCGCTCGGGCTCTATGAGGGCCCGACCTGGTTCACTGAGGCGGGAGTTTTGAAATTATGACCCACCCCGTGCTCCTGCCGCTGGCAGATGGATTGGTATATGCTTTTGGCGAATCCACCGTGGAGGGGAAGGTCATCTTGGCGACCCTTTTTCTGGCGTCCATTTTCAGTTGGGCGGTGATGGTCACCAAATTCCGGTATTTGAATTTTGCAAAGCGGCAATCCGAACGCTTTTCAGCCTTGTTTCGGAGGGATCGGGTTCCCTTGCGAATTTATGAGAGTGGCGTTCGGTTTGATGGTTCCCCACACTACGAAATTTACGATGCTGCCTGCGCAGAGTTGTGTTTTCAGATGCTGGGTTCAACCGAAGTTGATGAGACATTTCATGCGCGATTGGAAATTGCTGACAAGATCACGCCAGCTCAAATGCGTTCGGTGATGGCCGCCATGGAGCGAGCCATTGGTGAGGCAGGGTTAAACCTTGAATCGCGGATGATCATTCTATCAACAGCCGTGAGTGGAGCGCCATTTCTTGGTCTGCTCGGCACGGTGTGGGGAGTGATGGATGCCTTTGGTGGAATCGCACGAGCAGGAACTCCAAATTTGGCGGCGATGGCCCCCGGGGTTTCTGGAGCCCTGATCACAACGGTCGTTGGCCTGCTGGTCGCCATTCCGGCCATGTTTGGTTACAACTTCCTTGTCGTGAGCCTGCGAACGGTCATCGTCCAAGCAGAAAATTTTGCTGCGGAGTTGGCCTCTGAAATCGAGCACCGTTACGTCGAACATGGAGGTCCCACCGGGCGCTGACATCATGCGACGCTACACTTCCCGAACTTCGCTGACCACCCTCGCGGAACTGAACATCACCCCACTCCTGGATCTGGCCTTTGTGTTGTTGATCATTTTTATGATCACAACGCCGCTCATCGAAAACCGCGTCGATTTGGTGGTTCCATCCAGCTCCACAGCACAGACTCCTGTGAATCCGTCAGAGGTGAAAACGATTGAGGTTATTCGCTCCGGGGAACTTCGTATGGAGGGTCAAATTTATGAACCCGCTGCCTTGGAATTGCGCCTTGCGGAGATCAAACTTTCGGAACCCGAACTGGCGGTTGTGGTTCGGCCGGACAAGGAACTTCCCGTTCAACAATTTATCTATGTGATGGATATCCTCAAGCGCGTGGGGATCGGGAAGGTGGGCGTCATGACACGTCCCGAAGAATCCCCGGCGACCCCATGAGGAAAAGAACTCAGGGGGCATGGTCGTCCCGACCGTGATCCAACAATTTTTCCGCAAAACCACCTCACTGTAATGAGCCAAACCCTATGAAAAATCTCCTCCTCACTCTCCTGCTGACTTTGCTTCTTCCCGCCTTACCTGCCCATGCCGAAATTCGCGGAGCCTGGATAGCCACCGTCCATAATATCAATTTTCCCTCCAAAAAAGGGCTTTCGGCGGAAGAACAGAAATCGCAAATCATCCGCCTTTTGGATGCCGCCAAGCGGGCGCGATTGAATGCGGTATTTTTTCAGGCCCGTCCTGAAAGCGATGCTCTCTATGCTTCCAAGCTTGAACCTTGGAGCCGGTATCTCACGGGAACTCAGGGTTCGGCCCCCGCGTTTGATCCGTTGGCCTATTGCATCGCCGAGGCTCGGAAACGTGGAATCGTGGTCCATGCATGGCTGAACCCCTATCGCGCTGCCGCAAACACCTCGTTCCCACGAACATCCAACCACATAAGCCGCCGCTACCCGCAATATGCCTACAGGGTCGGATCAGTGCTTTGGATGGACCCCGGAGCCAAGCCAGTTCAAGACCACATCCTCGCCGTGGTGCGTGATCTGCTATCCCGCTATGACCTAGCAGGCATCCACTTTGATGACTACTTCTACCCCTACCCCACCACAAGTGGTAAGCTACCGAATTTTCCCGATGACAAAACTTACAACGCCTATCGGGCTTCCGGCGGGAAGTTGGACAAGGGCGATTGGCGCCGGGAAAACGTCAACACCCTGATCCGTCAAGTCGGACGCACCGTTCGAGCCACCAAACCCGGTGCGCTTTTTGGCGTCAGTCCCTTCGGAATCTACAAACCAGGCATTCCAGCAGGCACTGAGGCGGGGGTGAATCAATACGGCCAACTCTTCAGCGATCCCGTGCGGTGGATGCGCGAGGGGTCCATAGATTACCTCGCTCCTCAACTTTACTGGAAAGAGGGAGGACCGCAGAGTTTTTCCCTCCTCCTCAAGTGGTGGAGAAGCCCGGCCACCAACCCACGTGGCGTTCTCATTCTCCCCGGTATTGCTGTGGACCGCATGACGTCCCATGGATGGCCCTCGTCAGAAATCGCCACACAACTTCGGCTTGAACAAAGCATACAACCCCGTGGACAAGGCGGATACATTCTCTGGAATATCAAAGCCATTCGCGACAATACCAAAGGCGTGGGAGGGTTGTTTTGATCTGTCGCTTAATTCCTGATGGCCACATAGATTCTCCGGGTACCCCCAAGTTCGCGATAGCGGACAAACTGCCTCCCTCGTAGAGGAACATGGAACATGTTTCTTGCTCAGAAAGGATTGAACAATGGTTATGCCGCATGCGCGGAGGCTGGCTTGAAAAGCATAAACCACTGATGGAAGAAATGCCCGTGCTGCAATGGCGCCGGTCAGAAGAGTTCAAACCGGGATATTGGGATCTTTGCCCATACAATCAGGAGCTGATGGTAGTTCCTCGACCACACAGCTCGCAATCAGCAGCCAATGGCATCCCCTCTACGCCGACGAATCATGAGGACCAAGGAACCAATTCCCGCCAAAAGCACGGTTGATGGCTCGGGGACGACGGTGTAGTGAATGGTTCCATTCCAATTACGCGGTACAAAGGTGCTGGAGAATGAATACTGCTTTCCTGCCCCTTCATATATTATGAGGTCACTGTTGGCAGCGGCCACATTTCCAACAGCGGTACTCGTGGTGTAACTAACGTTTTGATTGAGATCGGTCAATGTGAGATAAAGGCCAATATTGGATCCCGATGATACAGAAATTGGCACGTTCAATTCGAATATGGGCCGAGCACCATAAACACTGGCTCAAGAGGCATCAGAAGCTTCAAGAGAAAGGATGTTTTATGTGGGATGTGGAAAAAATCATTTGGCTTTTCTTGCAAGCGCTTTGTAAATTTTGCTTAGAAGAAAAATGTCTGAACTTTGTGCTAGCCTAGCCCGAATATCTCATAAGAGAGCATAAAAATAGCGACATTGGCGGCGTAAGCCGTTATGGTTGAGGGTGTTCAATCAATAACCAAACCCAATATCGCTATGTCAGACTGTAAGCAGGACGTTTTTGAATTTCAAGCCC
>JBGTLQ010000353.1:0-2040 GCA_041744075.1 Terrimicrobiaceae bacterium | reverse complement strand
CCAATTCTTAATCAGACCCTTCTTGCGCTTGCAACTGAGGAGGGGGCACAGTTCAAAATCACTGGCCGTGCTGTGTTCGCCCCTGATGGCTCCAACCCCAGTCTTCTTCAAGATCCCCACCAACCCCTCCCCGGCTCGCCTTTAAATTCTTACGGGCGTGCGCACGTGGCAGAAGACACGGAAAGCACTCAGGGCATCCTTCAGAGTTTTGCAGCCGCCAGAGACACCTTCTTGGATCGCCTTGATGCACACACATTGTGGAGCCGAGAACAGTCCCGCGTTGCCAAAGCCGCCGCTGAGGAGGCGCAGCGCAAACAGGCCGAAGAAACAGCGCGTCAGTTGGAAGAAAATCGAGCCGCTGAAGCCAAACGCGCAGCAGAGAGGCAGGCGGCGCTTGATAAGCAGGCCGCCGAATGGCGCCACGCTGTGGTTGCTGCAACTGCCGAAGGTGTGGAATATTCGGGAACCACAGGCAGCGGCGCCAAAGCGAGAAAAGTTCATTTACGCGTCACTTCTGCTGACGCCGACCGCACATCCGTTTTTGCCGAGGCTTGGACAACGGAGAATCCCAATAAAAAACGGAAGTTTGAATTGAGGATTTCCGCCACATGGACCCCCGAGGCGGATGATTTCAAACTCGCGCCAGTGGGCGCTGGCATCAATGATTACGGAATCGACAATGAAACGGCCTACTTTCTCAACTACGACACAGTGAAGGCGTGGCCAGTCCGACTTTCCGAGAAAAGCATCGCGTTTTCATCTCACGGCAACACGATAACCCTGACCGCGAGCGCACAATAGTCTCCCGCCAGAGCCCTGAGTCTTTTGATAAGATCGCTTCACCTGAGTTCCTTCACAACGGAACCCTTGTGGGGGCTGGTGTGCCCACATACTGAGCAGTATCGACACGCCCGACTGATTGTCCCGCCCGCCTCAGCTTGGGGGAACTCAGACCCAAAATGGCCCCTGAAATGCCTTCCGTATCTCAGGGCTCATCATGAGCAATCCACACCACGCCGAACCCACACCCCGTTACCAAACCCAAATTCAACAATTGGATTCCCTGAACCAAATCCCCCGCCGGCCCGATGCAAACAGCATCGATGTTCAGGCCCTCTGGCTTTTGATCAATCGATCCGACGCAAACCTGCGGCAAATCACCAGTCAGCAATGCGTAAAAGCAAAACTGTCTCCTTGCGAAATCGAAGAAATGATCAGTCAGGTCCGCGCTCAAATCGCTCAGGAAATGCGAGGCTGCGAGTTTATCAACCCATCCCACATGGCGAGCATCTTCTACAAACGCATTTGCTCCCGGTGCTGCGACTGGGTACGGCACCGCAATGCGGACCTTGCGCGTTGCCAGAGCCTCGATGCGGTTGATTCCCATGTCTCTCCGTTTGATGCGCAATTCGCGGCATCCGCATTACAGGATTGGATCGCCGCCAGCCAAGCGGAGGAAGCCGAAGCCCTGCTTAAACACTTGCACTCCACAGCTGGCCCAACCCTCCAACAATATATCGAGTCTTCCCTTATTCACTGCAAAGAGCATGGAGAGCTTCCCAAGGATCATCAGCTCGCAACGCAATTGGGCATTCCGGCTAATCAATTTGCCAAAGAACGAAAGAGGTGTCGCGATTTGCACCGCCCACTTTTGCAACTTCGTCCAATCCCTGGTGACCGCACCGAGCAACGAGAGCGCTTGTGCAAGCTAACCAAACCCTGATTGAGCACAGCACCAGCTTATTAACACTCGTCCATAGCACACCCACTCATACCAAATTTCACAAATGAAGCCCTCGACAAATCAGCAAACCCAACCCCATGAATGCAGCACTCCCGAAGGCGATACGTTGCTGAAAGGAGAAGGGGTTTCAAAGGGGAAAAGCCCCAATGCTCCAGATGCTCCAGATGCTCCCCCAGTCTCTTTTGCCTCCACGGAGATCGTCCTCGTCGACACCCAAAATAATGCCGACTTTCCGCCATCCGCCATTGCAGATTGGCGTCACTTAGCCGCTCATCCTCCTGATGTTCTGATTGTCC
>JBGTLQ010000352.1:0-4250 GCA_041744075.1 Terrimicrobiaceae bacterium | reverse complement strand
GAAAAGCGAGCCTGGACCGAACAACCTCCGAAACCAAAATCCATCTTGAGTTGGATGTGGATGGAAGCGGCACTTCAAACGTTGTGACAGGCATTGGGTTTTTTGACCACATGCTGACCCTGTTTGCAAAACACGGTCTTTTCGATCTTAAGGTCGAAGCGGAGGGAGATCTCCAAGTGGATTACCATCACACCGTCGAGGATGTCGGCATTGTCCTCGGACAGGCCTTTGCCAAAGCCTTGGGGGACAAAGTCGGAATTCACCGCTATGGGACCTTTTACGTGCCCATGGATGAGGCCCTCGTGCGGGTGGTCATCGACCTCAGCGGTCGCCCCTACCTCGCCTACGATGTCCCACCAGCCGTGGAGCCAGTCGGCGGAAATTTCTCGTTTCAGCTGGTCGAAGAATTTCTCAGGGCCTTCACCACAAACATCGCCGCGAACGTCCATGTCTCCATCCTCGCAGGACGCGACGCCCACCACATGGCTGAAGGCGTCTTCAAAGCTCTCGCCCGTGCCCTCGATGTCGCCACCTCTCATGATCCTCGCGTGATCGGCGTGCCCAGCACAAAGGGACTGCTCTAGTTTACCGGGTCGGCCGTCGCTTCTGGTTTGACTGCAGGGGCAGGACTTGGCGACTCCTCAGGCAGACCACGCAAGCTCACGGAGGGGGGCGGCGGCTTGGGAGTTGTGGCGGGCGTGGACAGGCGGAGGTTCTGGGAGCCAGGCAGTCGGTAGTCTGCGGCGAAGGGAGGGGGTTTGCGCTCATCAGCCAACTTGATGTAAGCAAGGATCCCTTCGGCAATAGATTTTGAATAGCGAGTTCGCCACTCGGGAGAGGCAATCCGGCGGGCATCTACGGGATTGGAAAGAAATCCGCCCTCGACAAGAACGGCTGGAATTTTGGTGAGGCGCAGAACGGCGAATCGGGACCGCTTGACTCCCCGGTCCATCATTTGCGAGCGCCCGTGCATCGCATGATAAATCGCCGTCGCCAACACAAAGCTTTGGACCTCGGCCTCGTTGCCATGTTCCTGCACCATGTCCCGAACAAGCAGGTTTTCGTATTCGGTGGAAGGCGCTCCGCGTGGCGTGATACAAAAAATCTCAAACCCCTGCGCCGCACGATTGGCCGCAGAATTAAAATGGATGCTGACAAAAATCGCATCCTTCTGTTTGTTGGCAAGGGCTGCCCGGTGAAAAAGCTCGATAAATTTATCCGAGTTCCGCGTCATATACACGTTCACCCCAGCAGCTTTTAGCTCGTCGCGAACCCGCCTCGCGACATCCAACGCGAAGTTTTTTTCAACCTCGTAGGGACCCACGGCCCCTTTGTCTCGGCCGCCATGACCCGCATCAAGCACGACGGTTATTGGTTTTTTTAGGTTTCGGACAAGCCCGGGACGCATGGCCGGCTCAATGGTTTTGGCGAGATCCATGCGGGAAACCCAGAAGGCTCCGTCCCGCTCGATCACAGGAAACGCGAGCCAATACTTCAGCCCATGGATCACGGCCTCTCGGCTGTCCTTGCGAAAAACAAGCGAGCCACGACCACGGACAAACGCCGACTGGTCCTTGGCCAAAGGGGTTTGCGGGGGAATGTTATAAAACTCTGAAACTTGACGGGTCGTCACATAATCCCTGCCATCAAAACGCCGAACATCCCACTCGATGGCATGGGATATGTGCGGAAGAAAAAAAAGGGCTATCGCCAAAAACGAAAAAATTAATGAGATTTTGCAATTTATAGACGCCATTCCTAAATTGGACGGATTACGGCAAAGACGATGGTGGTAGGGCGCGGCAGTCCCCTGCCCGCCGACTATTGTTCCTAAAGGCGACGGTCGGCGAGGGACCGCCAACCCTACCAGGTGAAGAACGCTTCGCACCGAGATGGTCCTCAGGCCACTGGCGCTCCGAGTTTTCCGCTGAGGACTTCGACAGGATTGAAGTCATCCGCATGGTAGGAACTCCTCACAAGCGGGCCGCTGGCGACGTGATGGAAGCCCTTCCGACGAGCGATATCCCCATAAAGAGCAAATGTTTCCGGCGTGATGTATTCAACGACCGGCAGGTGATTCGGTGTGGGTCGCAAGTATTGGCCCATGGTGAGCACCCCAACCCCAGCGTCACGGAGGTCATCCATTGCTTGAAAAATCTCATTTTCCTTCTCCCCCAGCCCAAGCATCAGACCGCTTTTGGTGATAATCCCCCCGGCGAGTTCCCCGGCCCGCTTGAGGAAGTCCAAGGACAATCGATACTTTGCACGTGAGCGCACCAAAGGAGTCAAGCGCTCAACCGTTTCCAAGTTGTGGTTAAATACATGCGGTTTGGCGGCCAGCACAATTTTGAGCGATTCGTCCTTGCCGTTAAAATCAGGAGTCAGGACCTCGATGATCACTTCCGGTTTGGCGGCACGCACGGCTTCAATCGTGCGCGCAAAATGGAGAGCCCCACCATCCGGCACATCATCCCTCGCCACTGCCGTGATCACCACGTGTTTGAGGCCCAAACGCAAAATGGCCTCTGCCACTCGTGACGGTTCATCGTCCTCCAAAGGAAAAGGTTTGGCCGTGTCCACGGCACAAAACCCACAGGCACGGGTGCAGCGCTCCCCGGCAATCATAAACGTCGCGGTGCCGCCGCTCCAACACTCCCACCGATTCGGACACTGTGCGCTTTCACAGACTGTGTGCAATTTTAAATCGGAGATCAGCGCTTTGGTCGAAAAGAAAACAGGATTCGAGGGCAGGCGCACCTTGATCCATTCCGGTTTTTTCAGTTGATGGAGTGCAGGATCGATTTTCGGCATGACAACCTAAGTTTCCCCTGTTCGCGACCATTCTGCCAGCGCGAATTTTAATAAAACCTCAGAGGGGTGTGCTCGGCTAGGAAGTATCGCGAAGCGGAAGCATCCCAAAATCCACATGACACCCATCATCCTCGCCTCGATCGTGTCGTTTGACACAGGAACAACTACGTATCCCTTGACATGGTGCCAAAAACCGTGAATATTCACTACGTCATCCGCCAGCACCTAGCCGGATCAACCTCAACCCCCTGCCCGCTATGAAACCAGACATCCCCACAATTGATTTTCTTCGCCTTGCAATCTCAAAGGCCTCCCCCATTCCTCTCCTTCGATCCAAAGCAAGCCTTCCCATTTGTGGCGCCATATTGGCTCTGACAGCTTGGAATTCTGCGCAAGCAGCCCCTTTGGTCTATGATGGGTTTGAAACTCCTGGTGAGTATGAGGAAAACATGACAATTAACGCCATTAACGGGGGCACCGGCTGGACAGGAGCTTGGAATGTGGGTTCAGGAGAAGTTCATGCTGTGGAGAATTCCATCCCTGTGACTGGATTGGTTTCTACGGCAGGGAAAATAGTCACTAATCCGGAAGGGAATACCGCCACATCTTTTCGTCGGACATTTGATTCAACTAGCTTCAGCAATTTAGGCGACGAAGTCTGGTTTGCCTATGCATACAACAGGGACTCGGGATCCAATAATCACAACTTTTATATCGCAGGTGCAGGAAGCACGACACGATTTTTCGGCCTTCGTTCCGAAAACTCACCTAGTGGTGAGGTTAATGCAGCCCTCCGATTTGCAGGTTCAACAGTTGAAAAATCAGCCACTTCGATCGCCTTGGTGAATAACACAAATTACTTCATCATTGGACGAATGACTTTTGATTACTCCGAGACCGTATTCGCCCGCTTGGATGTTTGGGTCGATCCATCTGATTTTTCCTCGGTGCTTGCGTTGGGCTCTCCAAATATGTTTGTTGAAACCTCGAATGAGTACACAGCTGGTTTTGAAGATGTCTGGCTCGCAAGTGGAGCCAATGCTTCATATCAATTTGATGAAATCCGTATAGGGGGTTTACTGGGCGATGTGGCCCCCGTTCCCGAGCCCTCCACAGCCACTTTGATTCTTGGAGTTGCCGGGATGTTTGCACTTGTATTTCGTCGCCGCGGAATTAAAGGCTGAACCACAACCATCCCCCCATTCGGGGTATAAAAAAACCACTCTCGTGCAATGATAGCGGTTTTTTTGTCGGTGCGAATTGAGATTTGCCCGGCTCTGTTGCGGATGGATCGAGTGCTTCAAACATGCATTTCAGCATGCATCGCTGGCATTTCCCCAATCCCATCTCGTCAAATCTGATATCGCGGTCTCCCATCCTGGCCTTGTGTTGGCGCACTGACCTGCGCGCTAGCTCTGGCATTTGCCATGGGGCAGCAC
>JBGTLQ010000351.1:0-4124 GCA_041744075.1 Terrimicrobiaceae bacterium | reverse complement strand
GTTTCTTGTTTTTCTTTTTTATTCCACACCGGCTATATGGAAAAGGCTCACCTTGGGAATTCCTCTCCGGTTCATTGCGTATGGAATTGTTGCGGCAAGCTTCCTTTCGCTGATTCTGGCAACCACAACTGTGCTTTTTTGGTGGAATCTGGTCATTCGGACACTGCTCAATCCCGATCTCCTCTGGCACTCACTCACACAAAGTCGTGTTGTGTGGGAGTATCTCACTCGGATGTTTGTTCCTTGGCAACTCTGTCCTGACCATCAAATTGCAAAAACTATTTCCGCATCTTGCATCGGTGCTTGGATTGCAGCCCTTGGATGTGTGTTGCTTATCGGATCTGCTGTAGTGCTTTTCTGCAAAAACCGGTGCCGGGAATCTTTCTTGCTGACAATGATCCTAGCCCCTTTATTTTTGAGATTCGGCTATCTCATCGATACAACACTGATGGTTGAATACCGAACCTATCCTTCCATACCTTGGTTCTGCATGGGGCTTTCTTTGGACTCTGGTATCGCTGGTGGGTGGAAAATATTTTCTGTTGCGGGTTGCCATTCCCCTTGTAGTTTGTTCTTTTCTGCTGCTTTCAATTCGCCAAGGAAGTTTCTGGAATTCAAGGGAGGCACTGTGACAAGGACCTTGGAGATTTATCCCACCCAACTCCGTGCTTTTAACGAATTGAATGGTTACCTCCTGTTCACTGGCAGGCACATGGATGTACTCCTGCAGAGTCAGGATTTTAGTGAGCGGGTGGAACAATGGAGGACCTACAACGCGTCGCCGCAGTCTCGCACTCTCCTCGGTCTGGAATACTTCAATGCCCTTCACAATCTGAATATGGCTGGAGCCATATTGATTGAGAAAGGCCCCAATGTCGCTGAAAAAATCATGAATGTCATTGCTCCAGAGGTTCACCCCACTCGATTCGCTAATACCCGTCCTTATGCCCAGTGGCGCCTGCTCATGGCAAGAATCAAAGGGGCTGGCGGCGATTCTGAAACAGCCACCAAATACAGGAACATGGCACGCGGCTACGGAGCTGATGAGATCAACATCCTACGAAGCACTGACTTCAAAGGGATAAAATCAAACCAAGTCGCACCGACACAACAGAGGGAAAATTAAAACAAAATTTTCAAGTTCTGATAATGAACCAAATGTCCTCTGGTCCCCATTGGCTTTTTATACAGCTTATCCCTATCAAAGATTACAAGACGCAATGCATTGAGATTTTTCTGCCATTTTGGTAGAATAAAATAATGTCCAAAGGCGCTACGAATTTGGTGGCTGGCTTCAGCTTGGTGGAACTCTTGGTCACAATAGCCGTGATTGCTATCATCGCAACAGTCGCAATTCTCAACATTGCAAACATCGCGCAATCATCCAACGAGGCGAAACTTCAACGAAACGCCCAGACAATCGCTTCCGTTTACAACGCCGCTGTCACCGCAGGACTTGATACCAATTCGGTTGCTGACCTGACCTCCGCTGTCGCCCTGATTTCAGCTGGTGCAAATGTGACCAATGGAAGCATTGTGCAATATTTCTCTGTTGATGGGTTGTCTCCTGAGGAAAGTGTATTGGTGCAAAATCGCCTCCGCTTAACAAACGGAACAATTCGCGTTATCCCCTGATTTTCTGCCTCAAAAAACCAATTGACAATCACGCATGCAACTGGTTACATTGTTAATATGACCCCTACGAAAAAGATTTCGTCAAAGAATGGATTCAGTCTGGCAGAGCTATTGGTTGTCATCGCGGTTATAGCTATAATTGCGACTATCGCAGTACCAGCGATTGCTGGCATCACCGACTCTGCGGGCGCATCCAAAAATCTTCGAAACGCCCAGAATATTGCAACAACCTATAATGCTGCCATTGCAGCGGGGATGCCAGCGACCGTGGCAACGGATGTTCCCGAGGCGGTAGCAATCATCATGGCTGGCACAAATTTCAATGTGGGCACCACGATGCACCGGTTTTCGGTGGATGGATTAAGCGAGAACGAAGCCTCAAATGCTATCGGATTTCTAGACTTTCAAGACGGAACCATCAAGTACGCTCCCTGATTTGGTCGTTTGCAACGGAGAATCAAATTAGTCGGACCCCGATCACGCCGACCTTGGCATGCCCGCTGGTCCCTTGCTAGGTTGAGGTAGATGGAACCTTGTTCGCAAATGCTTGTATCAGCAGAGGATGCTGGCGAAATCATAAACATTTCAGCCTATCGATTTGCCGCCCTCACGGATCTAAAATCCTTCAGGGCAAAGCTCATCGAACAAATCAGGGCATCTGGTCTTAAAGGGACCATTTTAATCAGCCCGGAAGGGCTGAATCTTTTTGTGGCGGGGGCAGAGGCTGCGGTGGAGGAGTTGTTGGAGACGCTCAGGGCGATTCCGGGGCTGGAGGCGTTGACTCCCAAATATAGCCGGAGTGTGGAGCAGCCTTTTCGGAGGATGCTGGTTCGGATCAAGAAGGAGATCATTGCATTTGGGGTGCCGGGGATAGACCCAGTTCATCGTCCCTCGCCAAAACTTGCGCCGGAGACGCTCAAGCAATGGTTGGATGAGGGAAAGCCGATCACGCTGCTGGACACTAGGAATGACTATGAAGTGAAGCTTGGCACCTTTCATGGGGCCATTGCTGTTGGGATTGATGCGTTTCGGGACTTTCCCGAAGCCGTGAAGCGACTGCCGGAGTCCATGAAAACGGAGGCTGTTGTCATGTTTTGCACGGGAGGAATCCGCTGCGAAAAGGCCGGGCCATTTATGCAGCGGGAAGGATTCAAAAATATTTATCAGCTCGATGGAGGCATTTTAAAATATTTTGAGGAGTGCGGGGGGGCACATTATGACGGTGAGTGTTTTGTTTTTGATCAGAGAGTGGGGGTTGATCCGGGACTCAAAGAAACGGAAACTGCCCAGTGCTTTGTGTGTCAGGAGCCGCTCACCACAGAGGATCAAAAGGATTCGCGGTATGTTGTCAGCAAATCCTGCCCGCATTGTTATCAGTCCGAGGACAAAAAGCGGCTTCTGCTGATTGCAGAGCGTGAGGAAAAAATCCACGCGCTGACATCGCCACTACCTGGCAGCAAGCCCTACACCAACCTCCGCCCCGTGAGCATCCCTGCGCAGTTTGAAGGCCATTACTTCAGCGATTTTTTGACCCACGTCTTCACCCGGCATCCCAATGAGTATTGGATTGAGCGGTGTCAGGGGGGAGATTTTGTTGATGAGGCCGACGTTCCCATTTCGGCAGATCGATTGGTGCGGGCCGGTGAACGGTTTTTTCGGAAACAGTCAGGAATGGTGGAACCTGACATCAACCCATCCATCCAAATCCTCCATGAGGATGACGCCATTGTGGTTATCAACAAATCCGCTCCGCTGCCCATGCATTCCGGCGGCCGGTTTCATCGAAACACGCTCCAGTGGATTTTGTCAGAGGCCTACGCCCCCTTCCACCCCAGACCGGCCCACCGATTGGATGCCAATACCACCGGGGTCTTGGTTTTTTCACGAAGTCATCGCTTCGCAAAAATGCTACAATCCCAGTTTGTCGGGCGCACCGTGGAAAAAACTTATCTCGCTGTTGTGGGTGGGCACCCACCGGACGACGAATTTGTTTGCGAGGCTCCGATTGGCACAGAGCCGGGCCTGCTTGGAGCCCGCGCCATTGATCCTTCGGGTCTTTCGGCTCGCACTGAATTTCGCATCATCTCGCGTCAAGCAGATGGCACGGCCCTCATTGAAGCGCGACCCATCACAGGTCGCACCAACCAGATCCGCATCCACCTATGGCATCTCGGCTGGCCGGTCTCCGGGGATCCCGCATATCTCCCTGATGGCAATTTAGGGGAATCAATGACGCTGGACCCTTTGGATGCTCCCATGAAACTCCATGCTTGGAAAATTGCGTTCAATCATCCCCTTCATCGCAAGCGTGTGGAATTTGAAGCACCAGTGCCTGACGCGTTTGGGACGGGTGCAAGGGAAAGCGAGTAAGATTTTGAGGAAAGCAGGAAGTGGGCGGGCAAGGGACTGCCACGCCCTACCGCCGTAATAAAGAGCTGGCGCGAGCGCAAAGCGCCCTTTGATGGTAGGGCCGGGCAGTCCCTTGCCCG
>JBGTLQ010000350.1:0-4037 GCA_041744075.1 Terrimicrobiaceae bacterium | reverse complement strand
ACGGGGTTTCTTTATCCTCAGACTGGAGGCTACGAAGCCATGGAAGATACCATCCTTCTGATTCTGAAAAACGATTGGAACCGCCTCCCTGCGATGGGTGCTGCGGCTCAAACACACTGCATGGAGCTTTGTGACTTTGCCAAATTCAAACGAGGCCAGGAAGACATTTATGTCGCAGCCAAACGCTGACGGTGCCTTTGCAGGATCTTCTCATGCGGATTCTCCTCATCAATGCCTCTGACACCAAAGGAGGGGCAGCTCAGGTTGGGTGGAATTTGATGGAGGGACTGCGTGATCGTGATCATCAGGTCGAGATGTGGGTAGGCAAAAAATACTCAGACAGCCCATGGGTGAAAGAATTGCCCAAAGCTAATCCCTTATCCAGACGAACGCTCACAAGCAGGATTCTCCATCGTTTGGGAGTGACGCTGGATCTTCAATCCAACCTGCCTCGACAACTTGACGAATCAGCGCTTCGCGGTTTCGATCTTATTCATCTTCACGACCTGCCCTCTTGGAATTGGAGGCATTTTTCGTGGCTGATGGCTCGTATTCCCATCGTATGGACCATTCACTCAATGGCTCCTTTCACCGGCAACTGTCTCTATAGTTTTGGGTGTGATCGGTTTATGCACTCCTGCGGGCGATGTCCACAACATGGTCATTGGCCGTTGCTTTGGAACCATCGCGACGGATCTCGCCTCAACCTGATACTCAAACGAGTTCTTATCGGCCGACTACCACTGCGATTGGTTGGGGTTTCGGATTGGATCAGTGAGCAATGCCGTCGGAGCAGCCTTTTCCGTAAAGTGCCAGTAGTTACGATAAGGAATGCGGTTAATCCGAAGCGTTACTACCCCGTGGACCGAAGAGTTGCACGTGACCGCTTGGGTGTCCCACAAAATGCCAAGGCCGTCTTGCTGTCCGTCTCAGGAAATCCCCTTGACCTTCGCAAGGGACTGGATGTGGCAATTGGAGCTTTGGAGCGATTAGCGGATTTCCCTTTGTTCCTGATGCCCATCGGCATCTCAGGCGAACTGCCCGCCTTGAAAGAATCACTTCAACGGTTCCCAGGACTTGCACCGCGGCATATCGCAGATGACTCCACCCTGCGCGATTATTATGCCGCTGCAGATGTCGTCTGGCACCCGAGCCGGGCCGACACCTCATCAATGGTTGCTCTGGAAGCCTTTGCTTGCGGCACACCCGTGATTGCGGCAGCGGTAGGAGGGGTGCCTGAAGTGGTGGTGGGTGATTCCCATGGAATATTAATCCCCCCTGAGTCCCCTGTTGCTCTTGCTGATGCCACTCGCCGCTTTTTTGGACCGGAAAACCTTGCCGAACATTTGAAGTCAGAGCTACAAAATCATCCCCCACATCAGGACTTCCAACGAATGCTTGAGGAGCACGAGTTACTCTATCAAGTTGTAAAAAGGCCTAAGCTAGTAGCACTGGCATCACTTTCCTTATAATGACGCCGGGAAGAATGCTTTACTTAGTACGACGGAATCTGTCTTGGGGATTGCTTCCATCGTTCCATTATCACTACACGCGACCCAGCATCCTCCGATCTGCCCCAGTCGAAGAGACCACAGACGGCTCCTGCGAGATCCACATCCTCACATCGGAGGAGGATTGCTTAAATGCTCTCTGGACACTGAAGACCTTTTATTTTTTCTCACGGCGACAATACCGGTTGGTCATCCACAGTGATGGCACACTAACCAAAAATACCATCAGCCACCTTGAGCATCATTTCCCAAAAGCCCGTCTCATTGATAAAGAGCAAGCCGACCATGCAATTGAGGGACTGCTTGAAGCCCATCCGCGATGCCTTGCCATCCGCCGTGAACATTTTATCTCCGCGAAAGAGTTCGATTTCCCGGCTTTCGCATCCTCTGATCGCTTGCTGTTCCTCGATTCAGACGTCATTTTTTTTTGCGCGCCAACCGAATTGCTACGCAGGATCGAGGATCCAGAATACCGGCTGAACACGGTCAACCCAGACATTGAAACATGTTATTCAATGACCACGCCGCAACTTTCGAAAGCGATTGGATGCCGAGTGCCGGAACGTTTCAATTCCGGGGTGGGACTGATCTTCCGGGAATCGTTGAACTGGGGCTGGATCGAGGAGTTTCTCTCGATTCCCGGAATTTTGGACCACCCGTGGAGATTTGAACAGACGCTTGCAGCCCTTTGCAGCGCGAGATGGGGTGTTGAACTATTGCCTGGCAATTATCGTGTCCACCTTGGCAGCCTGTGCGGCGACGAGCCGCTTAGGCATTACGTGGGAAAGATCAGGCACCTGATGTACGGTGAGGGGATGCCGAGGGCTCTTAGCTGGGGTTTGGCCTAACTATACGATGACGTGCTCATAGTCCAATTGCCTCCGGCCTGCGGGGTTTCCCCAACAAACACCGCAGGGTGAGCTGCATTACCAGATATTACGTTGGATGCGTGAGGGAATGGTTCAAAGGTGAGGGCCTCATCAGATCGCGATCCTTGATTACATACAGAGCTCAACAGGAATGAAAAACAATTTGAAATCCGGCCATCTTTCAAGAGCTGCGCATGTGCATGCCCTTGTAGCCAAGGCAGGTTTCAAACTGTCGCACATTGTGCCCTCCGTTTCTCCGATTTTCCAGAGTTTGGTTACCAGAAATACCAGTCGAATCCTTAACTTAGCGAAAAACCTACCCCCCTGTCCCATTCCTTCCAGTGGAGACTCAGAGGTCCATGTGCAAGTGTGCCAGCGAGATTGGCTGCACACTATCTGGACAGATTTCTCGCTATATTCCTGCATGAAACAAAAACTGCCAGTCATTTTTAATGATGATGGCTCACTTTCCGAAAAGGCCATATTCAGGCTGAAGTTATTGTTTCCGGGGGCAGTAATTCGAAGTAAGAATCAGAACGATGAGATCGCCCAATCCATGCTTGCGTCATTCCCCTCCTGCCTTGCATATCGTGTGGCAAGCCCTTCGGCGTTTGGAAGAAAATTCTTTGATCCTATTTTTAATGCAAAAACCGCAAGCGTTCTTTGCATGGACAGTGACATTCTGTTTTTTTCAGAGCCCCATGAACTATTTGAGAATGGCAAAGATCCGGCTGTGGACATCGTTCACCATTGCGAAAGACAGGTTGAATACATCAAGTGTAACGAACTCCGGGAAAGGTTCCCCAAGATGGCACTGAATCTGAATGCCGGACTTACCCTCCGAAAAATTAAATTGTTGGACCTTGGGTTTCTGGAAGAAGCAACTCAATGGCTCACCCACAATCACATGCGCCTCCGATTGCGACCAGGATCAGATCAGGTGCTGATGTCAGTGCTGGCTTCGCAAGAAAGAACGATGGGGTTATCAGATGCTTATTCGAATGATGCCTCGTCGTTCCGAAAGCGCAAAAATACAATTGTGTCGATGCATTTCCACTCATGGTCCAGATACTTGATGGCTATTGATGGAGTACCAACTTTTCTACAACAACGTGGTTTATAGAGTTTGGAGTTTCCGAGTGAGACTCAAGTTTTTGAACGCACCGAGCATGGAAATTAGCGCATCTTAAATCCGGCATTCTCTGTCGTGCCATTAATTGCCAAGCAAGCGACTCGGACCTTTCTTTGTGTCAACGAGCAGTGAAAGCAGCAACATCATAAATGCGCATCGTCCATCTTCCATTCTACGACGACAACCCATACCAAACCCTCTTGATGAATGCTCAGCGGGAGTTGGGGCATGAAGTCTGGGAAGGCGGTGGGGGTGGAAATTTCATCGGGATGGCACTTCGGGAGTGGAAGGCGGATCTGGTTCATTTCCACTGGCTTCATCCCTATCTGCTACGCAATAGCCCTGTGGGTTCGGTCCTTCGCGCCAGCCGATTTCTTGCTGAGGTCGCGCTGCTCAAGGCGTCTGGCAGCAAAGTTCTCTGGACCATTCACAATCTGGCCGACCATGGAGGCAAGCATGCCGGAATCGAACGCTTGTTCACTGTTCTTTTCGCCGCGATGTGCAGCCGCTGTTTCGTCCACTCGC
>JBGTLQ010000349.1:0-14697 GCA_041744075.1 Terrimicrobiaceae bacterium | reverse complement strand
GTCCCTTGCCCGCCCACTTGTCCTTCCGTTGCTCCGCTCTTTCCTGAGGCCTACCGAGCAAGAAAATTGTTCCAATTTCCTCTACGTGAGTCATTCATTGGCGGTTTGGGAAGGGGTGTGATTAATGTGGGTGAGGTTGAGGTTCGCTCGGGGGTGGATCGCGATCTCCGAGCGCGATGCGATCAAGTGGCGGCGAAGCCGCGTAGGATTTCTCATCGTGCGGCGGAGCGCCCGATCCACCTTGTCCATTTTTAATTCCACCCCATAGGGAGCGTGGCGTTTGAGACGGCTTGTTATTTTTGGTGGGGCGGGATAGGTGGGAGGATGTTCCTGAAAAATCTGAGTCTCTTTTTGGCGTTGCGGTATCTGAAGCCGAAGCGGACGTTTTTGTCGATTATCACGCTGATTTCGATTGTGGGGGTGATGTTGGGGGTGATGGTTCTGATTTTGGTCATCTCGGTGATGACCGGGTTTGAGCAGGAACTTCAGGAAAAGGTGATTGGGTTTGATGCCCATTTGGTGGTTGGGAATGGGGGGGTGTTGCGGGACTGGGAAATGGTAGCCGAGCAGACGGAAAAAGTGACGGGGGTTATCGGTGTTGCCCCCTTTGTGCAGGGGCCCGTGTTGGTGCAATTTCAAGATCGGCGGATGGCTCCAAAAATCCGCGGCATTGATGCGGGGATGGAGCAGGGTGTGATTGATATCCGGAAATTTATCATCGCAGGCGAATACGACTTGGAGGGGGACAAAACGATCCTTGGGTCGGAACTCGCAGCGATCTTGGGGGCATCAGTTGGTGACAAGGTCACGATTTTTTCCCCAGGCAATATTAACAATGTCATGGAAGAGTTGGAGCGTTTGGAGACCGATGGCGGCACGCCCAGCGCGCCGGATCTCAAGCAAATGCTATTACCAATGGAGTTAGAGGTTTCCGGGATTTTTGAGAGCGGACGGTATCTCTATGACAGCGAGTTTCTTTTGGTGCCCTTATTTATCGGTCAGGAAATTTATAACCTGGGTCCTGACATCCACGGACTGGCTGTCAAAACCGTGGATCCCTTCAAGGCCCTGCAAATCAAGGAGGAGATGAATGCCTTTTTGGAGCCTCCCACGGCGGCTCTCACTTGGATTGATCTCAACAAGCAACTCTTTGATGCGATCCGCATGGAACGTCATGTGATGTTTTTTATCCTCATGTTCATTATTCTGGTGGCGGCGTTTGGCATCATGAACACGCTGATCACCGTCACCGTGCAAAAGACCCGGGAGATCGGAATTCTGAAAGCGCTTGGAGCACGAACCTCACAGATTGTGGGGATCTTTTTTGCGCAGGGTATTGTGGTCGGGGTGTTTGGGACGGTGGCGGGGTTGCTGTCAGGGATTGCGCTGGTGCAATACCGGAATCAGGTGAGTGACTGGTTGGCGAATACCATGGGGGTGGAGGTTTTCCCGAGGAGCGTGTATCAATTCAGCGAAATTCCAGCACAGATTGTGGTGTCCGATGTGGTGCTGATCTGCGTGTGCGCCTTTGCGATTTGCTCGGTGGCGGCGCTGTTGCCAGCCTGGTTTGCGGCACGACTGGAGCCCGTGAAGGCGCTTCGCTACGAATAAAACAGCCCCACAGGGATTCATATCCTACAATCCGTAATTGGGTTCATGCTGGAGGTCCAGAAGGGCATTAAGATGAGCTGGTTAGAGAATAAGGCGGTAAGCCGAGTCACTCAATGGGTGAGTGGGACGAGAGATGTCTTTGAAGGGATATTACCACGAATTGCACGGAAGCTTGGAAATGGAATGTTTCATGTGAATGGCTGCTTTGGAACCGGTATTATTTTTGGAGTGTCCGTATTTGTCGTCGAGAAGCCGTTTGGCAAACTCTTTGCCGCTTTCGCCTTCGACAGGCTTCTGTCCTTTTGCCCACTTAAAAGATCAAGCGACTTTACAATGCAGCTCCAAAGTGACTCCGAACTCAACGCCAGAGATCGTTTCGGTGCGCTTGGCATTGCCACACGCACGGTCCTTCCAAGAAAATGTGACGGTAGTTTCGGTGACAGCGAGGATGCGTGTATGCCAGAGGATCACGATGCCGCTGTCCTGCACGGGTGTTGATGGTGGATTTGTTGTGGGTTGGTTGTCGTTTGGAGTTGTCCATAGGCCCGGCATAGTCGTAGGCTCCCACCCATGCAGCCATCCAAACCCAACCCCCTCCAACACCCCGTGCCATCACACCCCTTTCAAACCGCCGCGTAGCCGCTTAGTTCAAACAGGCACTCCAGCTAACGGAGGCCCTGCTAAGTCTTGGGGTAAATCCTGCGTCATTCTTCGGGCCTCCGTAGCTTAGTTGGAGCGTCCGAAAATAAAATGCCACCTACAATGATGTTACCTTCGCCATGGATCAGTATACCAGATGCCGATTCTCATAAGTATGAAGACGAGTATGCTGTAGAGATTGAGAAGGGACATCCGCTATATGGTGCTCCAGTGAAGGCTATCGCGATAAGAGAAGATACCGGAGATGTTCTTTTTCGGTTGCTGCGCAACCTTTGTGAGTATGCCAGCGTTACGCTCACTTGGAGCGGGGAGCCGGAGACGGATACGACTCTTCCGTTGCACAAACTCTATGTTGACGAAACGGACTTGCACGATCTCGGTCCGCAGCCTGGAGAGGACCCATTTTTCTAATTCGAGGACCCAAACAATGCGAATCGGGTCCCCGCGACTGACTCGAAGAGCCGGCCACAGGTCCCATACCACCGTGCGTACGGGTCCGTACACGGCAGTTCGACTAGACGCGGGACAAGCCCACTTCAGAAATGAGCCGAAACCCGCTTCTGAGTGTCCACATGCTTCCCATCGTGACGGCTCTCAGCTGCTCCTCTCTTCATTTGGAAGATCACGCTTGCGTTTTGGGAACATTCCCATCACAATAGCAATTGCTGTTTGTTTCTTTTTAAATTGCCCATTTTCGCATTCTACCATAACGGCATCACCATTTCCCGCACCCCTCATTCCCCTCCAATGATTAAGCGTCGCAACCCCACTATTTGTCATCTTTGTCATCCGATGTCCCTCCTACTCGATCTGTTCGGAATGCCGGAATCGCTTTGTTATGAGCGAAGCCATCGGGGTGCGGGCGTGGCCACTTTTGGATTCACTTCCGGGGCTGTTGCCTCGTTGGCACTCCGATGGAGATGCACGAAGGCGATACGGTTTCAGTTCCTCCCAACGTCTGGCATAATGCTGTGAACATTGGACAGCAAGACGCTGTGCGGCTCATTGTTTTTTCCTCAGCCAATCGCGAAACCATCGGGGAATATAAGAAGGCTTACTTTGTTTGATAGAAAATGACCATGACTTCTCCCTCTGAAAAACTAACCCCCCTTCGCTTGAGTGGTCGAGGTGTGCGCCGCCTCTCAGGGATCAATAACCTACAAACCGCTATGCCCATCGGTGGACTGGGAGCTGGGAATGTGTGCTTCTCGGGAGAGGGTTCCATTCAAGATTTCTCGATCCGCAATCGTCCAGCGTCAACCATGGTGCCCGATGACACGAGTCCGGGTGGTGATGCGTTTTTTGCGACGCTTCATATCAAGGGGAAGCATTCCGTCACCCGGTTGGTCGAGGGCCCCTTGCCTCCTGAAAAAATTTACGCCTGGGGAACCCAGTCATCCGGATTCCGGCGTGGTGGATATGAGGGGTTGCCGCGATTTGCGGAATGCATCTTCGTGGGAGCATTTCCATTTGGCCAGGTGAAACTCAAAGATCCTGAACTGCCGGTGAAGGTGGAGGTCACCGCTTGGAATCCCTTTCTCCCCTTGGATGATGTGAACTCTGGTATTCCCGTCTGTGTTCTTGAATACGCAATCACAAACACCTCGTCCAAGCCACAGGACATTGAGTTGGGTGTGAATCTTTCGCATCCCTGTCAGCATGGGGCTACCCACGAAACCACCTTCACGAGTCTCAATGCCGTGATTCCGGGTCGAGGGGTTGTGTTCTCCAATGATGCGGCTGCGGAGAGTGCCTGGTCAGGAACTGCTGCCCTGGTTTCTTTGGGAGAAAAACCCCGTATCAAGGCCATGTGGTTTCGAGGTGGGTGGTTTGATAGTATCTCGGTGTTATGGAAGGAGGTTTCCAGTGGGGGCTTCACGACCAACCAAGGAAAGAATGCGGCAACCGCATCGGGGCGCAATGGGGGCTCGATTCTTTTGGAGGCAAAGATCCCGGCAGGCGAAACGCAGGTATTTCCAGTGGCTTTTGTGTGGCACTTCCCGAATTGCGACTTCCGCAGTGCTTGCGCAACTCCACAGAAAGAGCCGGAATCGGCATGTTGTGGGGAGGATGAAACATGCGAATCGCAACCTGTGTGGAACCCTTTTTATTCCACACTCTGGAGGGATGCGAGCGAAGTGGCGGCGCATGTGATCACGAATTTTGATTCTTTACGCAATCGCACCCTGGGCTTTCAGAAAGCGCTATTTTCTTCCACGCTGCCTGCGGCGGTGTTGGACGCGGTTTCATCAAATCTCGCAATTCTAAAATCTCCAACCGTCCTGCGTCAGGCTTCCGGCAATATCTGGGGGTGGGAAGGATGTTTTGTGCAAAGCGGATGCTGTCCGGGCACCTGCACCCATGTCTGGAATTACGCTCAATCACTTCCGCATCTTTTCCCAGCCTTGGAGCGGACGATCCGCGAGCAAGAATTTTTGCGTTCAATGGATGAGCAGGGCCTCGTCACCTTCCGCGCGGCTCTGCCGGATGGGCCGCCTGAGGACATCGGCCACGCAGCTGCGGATGGTCAGCTTGGCGGACTGATGAAGTTGTATCGCGACTGGCAAATCAGCGGCAATGATGATTGGTTGCGGTCCTTGTTTCCGGCGGCGAAGCGCAGCATGAATTTTTGTATCGAGCACTGGGACCCCACACGGCGGGGAGCCATCGAGGAACCTCATCACAACACCTACGACATTGAGTTTTGGGGGCCGGATGGCATGTGTACCTCCATGTATCTCGGAGCGCTCAGCGCGATGGCAGCCATCGCCGACCACCTCGGAGAAAATCAAGACGCCACGGCGTGGTCCGCACTTGCCAAAAAAGCAGCCTATGTGATGGAGACCGAGCTTTTTAATGGTACCTACTTTCAGCAGAAGGTGGAGTGGAAGGCGCTGCGCACGCGCGAAATGACCGCCCGCCTTGCAGAGACCCGCAACGCCGATCCCAGCGCTTATCAACTCCTCCGGGATGAGGGACCAAAATACCAATACGGCTCAGGTTGCCTCTCGGATGGGGTGATTGGGGCGTGGATGGCGACTCTTTATCAGATCGACACTCCGCTAAAGCGCAACAAGGTTCGCTCCACCCTTCGATCAATTCATCGCCACAACTTCAAAGCGTCCTTGCGGCATCACGCAAATCCCCAACGCCCGGGCTATGCCGTCGGTGATGAACCTGGGCTGCTGCTCTGCACATGGCCTCGCGGTGGCAAACCGACGCTTCCTTTTGTGTATTGTGATGAAGCTTGGCCGGGCATTGAATACCAAGTGGCCTCACACCTCATCAGCGAGGGAATGGTCGAAGAGGGTCTCGAAATTGTGAGGGCTCTGCGAAGCCGTTTTGATGGTCGGGTTCGCAACCCTTGGAATGAATACGAATGTGGCTCCTACTACGCGAGGTCGATGGCCAGCTACGCTCTGTTGCAAGCACTCACCGGCTTCCATTACTCCGCCCCCACCCAGACTGTCACCCTCGCACCGAAAATACCTCAATTACCTTTGGTCTGCTTTTTTTCAACTGCAACTGGCTGGGGGACTTTCACGATCAATCGAAGTCACCAGATTAGTTTTCAATTGGTGGAAGGGCACTTGGATGTCTCGGAAATTCGCTACAAGCCCCATGGCAGTAAGGAGAAAGTGATCATGCTCCAGCCTGAGGCCTCGCGGGTGAGGTGAGGCCATCAATTTTTCGTGCAAAGCTCGGGAGGGATGAGAATGATCGGGGATGGATGATTTTTTTCAAACGTTTGTCGTGATTTTTGGTGGTCTTGTTGTGGCGGGGGTGTTCACGAGGGTGGCCTGGCGCATTTCAGAAAACATTGCCAAAGCGCCATGGCTGGATTTTTTTGTCAGCCTGTTCACGTGGCTGCCCTGGCTTGCCGGCTATCTGATGGAAGGCTGGACCGGTCTTGTTGCCGGGATCCTGGCTCAGATTGTGTTCCTTCATGCCTTCTGCCTGCTGCACCGCACGTTACGGGGGAAAAAAGGCCGCACCCTCACCGATGCCCAGGCCAAAGTGCTGGGCCCCCTCCGCAATCAACTCTGCCTGCTGGTTCAGACACCGGCAATTTTGGTTTTTGTGCAGGTACGCTTCGCGGAAATTGTCCTCTACCCTCCCATTGCCTGGCTGGGCAAACTCCCCACCTACAAACACTCCGAATGGGTGAATCTTTCCCGTCATAAATATGACGGCCTGATCGGTTACGATCTCCTGTGGTGCTGGTACTGTGACTGGATGACTGGACTTTGGGCGCTTGGCAGCGAAATGCTCCGCAATATTGAGTCCTTTTGGTGCCCCATCCAATTCCTGGACCCCATCAAAAACCGCAACGCCTCGGTGGATTTCCCCGACATCGCCAAATGGGCCCCTCCCGATGGAAGCATGGAGGATGCGGTCAAAGCGTTTGAGGCGCACTATGATGGAATACGCAAAAACAGCTGGTGGGGACATCCGGACCGCAACAATGACACGAAGTAATGGACTTTCATCGCGCTGATCCGAGTCCTCACTACCGCTCCCTGCGACTCACCAGCACCGAGGGACGTTGGGACTTTGGCTTCAGCCCCTACTATTGGGGGATTCGTCTGCGGATGGGACCTTCCGGCAAACCTCCGTCCGTCCTTGATTTTTGCCTTGGCCAAAACCCCGAACTCTGGGGGAAAGTTCTCACATTCGCCTTGGAACGATTGGCTCCCCTTCCCGAGTCCGCGGACACTAAAACGATCGATGCCGTTTTCCCCTGGGCAAATGCCCGTCCAAATTTAAGGGTTCATCTGCCAGAGCTGTTCCTTGAATCGGCCTAATCCACAGAATGCATCTGTCTTGTAATATCATGGAATTTTATAGCGAAGGGAAAAGACTCTCGCCTCCTTATCAAGCAATCGATCTTTTGCTTCCTGAGCAAGACCCGTTTGAAAATAGCTTTGTGCAACACGTGAACCAATCAGTTCAAAACTGATCTCCACATAAGCAATATTCGTCGAAACCATCGGATTGGCAATTTCCATCAAAGTTGAATCCAAGGCTTTGACCTCAAAGGATGTCACATGAGTTGCAATTGGCTCAGTGTATGGAGTTGAGGCTGATCGGTCGGCGGAGTTGAGAGGGTTTGTTGATCCTGAGGTGAGGCGGGTGAAGGTCTCCGAACTCGGAATCAGAATACGATAAAGCGAAGGAATCTCCCTATCGTCCCTGACTTCGGAGTCGAGGAAGTATCCAACGATGCACACATCGCTGGGGTTGCTCCCCGCAGGTTGGGCATTGGGGGGAATCCTTGCCAAAAAACCAACAAAAGGATTGGGAGTGCTCTCAATTTGAAGAGTCCGCATCGTATTCGTGGAAGATGGTTTGCTGGAATGCGGAACCATGGTTTTTAGGTCCCGCTCCATCAATTGCAGGGCGGCCCTTCCTTCTCGAAACGTGTCTGCTCGCGCTTGAGTGCCCTGATAACTCGAGGCGATGTGCGTGAAAGCGGATAAAAGTGCCACGGCAAGCAACATGAAAAGGAGGCAAGCCACGAGCAACTCAACCAGAGAAAAAGCACACTCCGAACGAAATCTCTTCATAACTCTTGGGCTGTGATTCGAGTCACAAACCGGAAAGGCCGTGTGTTGGTCTGGCCAGCTGGCTGGATCTCAATCTGGAGTTGAGTAACCAATCGTTGGGGAAGCACCCCGGCAGCCGGCTCCATCACCACCGGCTTCATGGCGATCGTCGCTTCGAAAAACACGTTCGTTGACGACTCATCCACAGGCGCACCATCCGTGGTATAAAAAGCGTTGGTGATAAACGCATTCGTTGGTGACAGGGGCAACTGGACGGAATTCCCTCCCTCAAGAATGAGGATTCCCTTTCCAGCCGTGGCTCGGTCCACGGCGCCGCTTGGAGATCCGGGATCCGGCGTCAGATCATTCATGATCTGCCTCGCAATCTGGGCCGATCGTGTCTCCATCCAAGACTCCCGGGAGGAAGTCATTAGATTGGAGAGAAGGCCCATGATCACAACGATGCAAAAAGCAAAGATGGCAAAAGCAATCACCACTTCCACCAGAGTGAAGGCACGGCACCTTCTGAAAAGAGCTACCTGTGAGTAAAACATGACCATCACGAATCTGGACGGGATTTTATACCCGTCTCGTTTTGCGAATCGGACTCCACCGGTCGGGCGGGGACTTTGCTCAGCCCATTAAAATCCTGCAAATCAGCCACGGATGACCGGAGCATCGTTCGTCCGCTCGGCGTCCAATCATTGACAAGGCGCTCGAGTTTCTCGGCATGCCGTTTCATCACCTGCACAATGCGCGGACGGTCGGGCGGAGGAAGAAATAAGACAACAACCGCACCCACACGGCTTTGAGAAACGCGCACCGGAACTGCGCTGACCTCGAATGATGGAGGCCGACCTCCCTCGGGGTTAAACTGACGCGTGATACGCCCAGCCTCGACCTTACCCGAACGAAAGGCCTGTGTGATCAAAGCATCCAATTTGTCATCCTGCATGACTTCCATCACCGAACGCCTCAACGGGCTTTCTGAGAGTTGGAAGAGATTTAAAAATTCGGAATTGACGAGGGTGATCTGCCGATTTTCATCCACAACCAAAACCCCCTCAATGAGACTTCCTAAAACGAATGATTGAAGAAACTCGACTTGGGCCAGGCGCTGTTGCATCTGATCCGACCCAACCTGCAAATTTCGCATTTTTTTAACGGCCGCGAGACACTCCCGATGCACGGGGCGCAGCCAGAACCTCCAACCGAGCCGCGGATTTTCCGGCACAGGATCCCCATTCGCCAAAGTTGCGATCCACCGTTCGACGATGCCCAAGGGTTCAATCCCCACAAAAAAGACAGTCACTCCGGTGAATAAAACCAGAAGGGCTGCCAGAAGAATCCACGAGGTTGTGTCCATTGATGTTCAGTGATTATCCCGGAAGGATGATGCTTTTAGAGGGGTTCATGATATGGCAGTTTTGTAAAACCTGAAGTTGGCGGCGAGGAGGAGAACTGTGCTCACAATGACGGTGCAGACAGCCATGGCCATCGCCTGGGCAAAATCACCTTGCTCAAACTGGCTGAAGATAAAACTCCCCACCGTCTGTTCGCCAGGTGGCAGGAGCATGATGGAAGCCACCCAATCACGCAAGCACATCACAAAGATGGAAACCCAACCCACAAAGAGGCTGGGGGCCATCATGGGAAAAATAATTCGGCGGAAGATTTGGGGGCTGGAGGCCCCAAGGCACGCCGCCACGTGTTCCAAACGTGGAGAGATATTCTGCATGGCAGAATCAGCAAACCGAAGACCCACCGCTTGGTAAATGGCAACGTAACCCAAAAAAAGTATCGTCAAAGTGCCATAAACGGGAAGTGGCATCCAACCTGAGTTCCAAGCCAGAATCAGACCCACGGCAATGACCAGGTTTGGAATCACCCGCGGGAGCATGCTGAGGTGGTCGAGTATCACCACGCCTCGCCCCCGGAACCGCGCGAGGGCATAAGCAATGACTCCGCCGAGCAGCACGCACGCTGTGGCAGCAGCGGCGCTCAGACCGGCTGAGGTGGAAAGCGCTTGCAGTCCTCCAGAACCTTTATGGAAAATGGCAGCATAATGCTGAAGAGTGAAAACAGGAGCTCCGTCCTGCCATTTTCCCACAACACTCATCAAGAAAACGGTGGCTGTCGGGATGATGGAGCTAAAGAAAAATAAAAGACCAAAAAATGCCGAGGCGAATAGGGAGTGAAAAAGAGAAAGCTGGATCGGACGATTCACAGTCACCTGGTTTTGGCCAAGCACTTTTGTGAATAAGAAAACCCTTGCCGCAGAAACCATCACAATGGCGCTAATGGCCAGCAGTGAGGAAACAGCCGTTGCGGCAGGCAGGTTGACCGGCCATGTGGTGAGGAGCCCATAAACAACTTCAGGCAGGAGCATCAAATTCGAACGGGGCCCCAAAATGGCGGCGATACCAAAATTGGACAACGAATCAACAAAAACCAAAACACCGGAGTTAATGATCGCCGGTAAGAGCAATGGGGCAGTGATCCGAAAAAACACATCCCTTGCCGAGCCTCCCAGGCACTTCGCCGCATCTTCAAGACGCGTCGGCAGACCCTGAAGCGCTGATTCCACCAACAACGCGACTGTTCCAAAGCTGGATAGCGCCATCACAAAAACAACCCCCCAAATGCTAAAAAAAACGTCCCTCAAAAAATCCGGCAGCGATGTGAAATATGAGTCAAACAGTCCATTCTTCTGAAACACCACCACATAGGCCAGAGCGGTGAGATAAGGAGGGGAAAACACAGGGAGCAAGAGACTCAGCCGCAGCAATGACCGGGCACGAAGTTTTGCTCTTGCTAAGAGCCATCCAGCCGGAATTCCCAGCCCCCATGCCAGCAGCGTTGCCAGCGAAGCACAGGCAAATGAATTTCGCCACATCCGTCCCAATCCTTCCATTTGGAAGGCTTCAACATACGGAACAAAAGCTCCAGCAAGGCTTCCTTGGCCAATATTAGGAAAAATACTCTGAAGAAACAATGCCACCAGAGGAAAACCGATTGTCATGAAAGTCGCCCCCAATCCCAACCACACAGGCCAGTAGTCCAAAATTTTTGAGCTTCGTTTCGGGGAGAACTTTTGTGGGCCGGATGGATTGGCATCCTTGGGATTATGCTCAGGCAAAGCGCTTTGTATTCTCACCTCTCCCCCTTCTCGATTTCCACTTGGAACCGACGCAAAACGGCCTTTTGTGTGTTTTTGGCCTGTTGCACATTCAAGGGCATAGGGTTCACATTGACTGCGGATTGACGTAAGGAGCTTAAAGGGACGGTTATGTCTGCAGGTATCAGGTGTTCTTCGGCAATCCGGGTTTGAACATCCTTTCGAAAACAGAACTCAACAAATTTCTCGGCATTTGCAGCATTTCGGGGTGTTTTCAGAATGGCTACTGGACGCGGAACCACTGGAGATCCTGACTGGGGAAAATGCACCACCAATGGCTCCCCTTTCTCGATTTGTTTGAATACCAGATAATCTGCGGAGGCCAGCACAGCATCATGAGAGCGCAAGACCAATCCCGTGAGAGCTTGGCTGTTGGGACCTGAGACCTGAAGTCCCCGCTTTTTTGCTGCCTTGAGTCCGTCCCAAAAAACCTCCCCAAGGGCATTATCCATGGCAATGGCAAACTCAGCACTGCTCCCGGATTGGGAAGGAGCGGGCATCATGACACGACCGGGCAGGCGACCCTCAAAAAAATCGTCCCATTCCAGATTGGGATCATACCCATCCTTGCGCAGCGCAATTCCAATAGCACATGCCGAAGTCCCGGAATAATATCCCTCAGGATCTGTCCATTCCTGCCGAAATGGCAGCCCGGCCGGCAATGAGACCAACATCTGCTGGTCTTTGAGAGCCTCAGCGGCGGTTGGGCTGGCGAGGAGCACCACATCGGCAGGGGTTCTCCCAGATTCGGCCTCAAGCTTGGCCATGATTTCACCGGTTGTTGCACTATAGAGTTTGGTTTCGATGCCAGTCTCATCCTCGAACTTCCCGCACATCCACTCAGCAAGATTTCTTGGCCCCGCAGAGTAAACAACAAGTTGGTTATCCCTGCTCTCCGAACAAGCGGTCACACAAACCAGTGTCAAAAAAGCGATTAAAAATCTGATGCTTGCGTTTACGCCTGTCGGCTGTTGGCAATTTTTCATTTCCTCTCGCATCTTGCTGGGTTTCCTCACTCCCGCACAAACATCACCTGGTGAGGGTCAAATTCCACAATGACTTTGGCATCGAGAGCTATGGGCTCAGGGGTGAATCCTCGAAAAATCTCGCCCTTGCGGGTGGCAACAAAAACCTCATTTCTCGACCCCACAAAGCTGTTTTTAATGCACACTCCCCGCCACCGGATGCATCCGTCACCAGGGAAGTCACTGGCCTGGCTGGCAGAAAAAACCCGCACTTGCTCCTTTCGGATCATCAGGTGGCCGCGTTTGATAGATGGGGGATGAGGAGGGAAAACCGGTTGGCCGGACTCATCGCGTAAGTCTTCCAACTCATAGGTGAAGGGAAAGTGGTTCGCGCTTCCCAAAAATGAAGCCACAAAGGTGGACGCGGGATAGTCATGAATATGCCGGGGTGAAGAGAGCTGCTCGATTTGACCATGGTTCATGATCGCGATTTCATGGGCCACTGACATCGCTTCGGTGTGGTCGTGGGTCACATAGACGCTGGTGATATTGAGTCGACGAATCAAAGCGGCAATCTCGTCTCTCAGTTCTTCGCGAAGCCGACTGTCGAGCGAGGCCAGGGGTTCATCCAGAAGCAACACGGAAGGCTCAACCACAATGGCGCGCGCGATGGCCACACGCTGCTGCTGCCCCCCGGAGAGCATGGCGGGATACCGTTTTCGTAGCGCATACATTCCCACCAGATTCAAAACATCATCCGTACGTTTCTCCTTCTCGAGCCGCCCAAGCTTAAGAAAATCGAGCCCGAAGGCCACGTTCTCAGCGACGGTGAGGTGTGGCCATAGGCTCAGATCTTGAAAGACCATGGAAAACCTGCGCGCCTGGGCCGAACGGTGAACTCCGAGTTCTGAATCTTCAATGGTATCCGCACCAAGAGTGATCCTTCCCCCATCGGCAGGAAGAAGACCTGCCAAAATATTCAACAATGTCGATTTCCCACATCCGGAAGGTCCAAGCAGAGCCAAGCACTTCCCTTTTTCGACATCAAGATTAACGCTCTTAAGCACATCGGTTTCTCCATAGGATTTTCTCAGCTTCTCGATCCGAAGATGGTAGTTCGGAAGAAACGAAAAGCCATCCACGTAAACGGGCGGCAAACTGCTATGGGATTCTGACATCACGGAATGATAAAAATCATCAGTCACTGCACAAGGGCCAAACGTCCAGTGAGGCGATAGATTCGAATAGAAATATCACGCTTATCTCCCTTACGAAGAATTGTATTTGTGACCGGGTCGAAAACTGCTTCCGTCACGGCAAGCAAAGGCTCCACAACCGCGCTTTGGAGTTGCCCAAGCGATCCAAATTCCAACACATCCAATTCGGCAGGTGCACCGGGTAGGCCATCACTATCCGCTCTGACAGTCACCGTAGAAAGCTTGTCGGGATCAAAATAAAAACCTTGTGGCAGAGTTTGCCACCGGGAAAGAGCCACCACCATGCGCTTCGCTGGATCCGGCTCCTCACTCGCGGATTGCTCCCGGAAAAGAATAAAGGCCCGATAACGCTTTTCCTCGTCTGGATGGTCTGACCCCGCAATCCCGAATCGCACGGGGCTTCCCTTCTCAATTGCTGCCAGCCGCGCTTCTTCCAGACTCGTCATGAGCTGACTGATCGCACCCTGACGTGCCCCCGCCGGACGCGTCCCAAACCCGGTGCTTACCACAAGCCCAAATAACAAGCTCATAATCGCCAATACCGTGAGCAACTCTATTAAGCTGAAGGCGCGGTTGGATTTTGACAATGGGGGCATTGAATGTGACTGTTGTATTATCATGCTTGCTGATGTGCGTTAATTTGCGGTCTCTTTCTTCAAAGTCGTCATCGCTTCACTGAGCACTTTCTTGGCCTCCTCGGCATCTCCAAACCCACCCAGCTCCACCTTCTTGCGTCCGGGAGGAAGGTTTTTATAAATCTTGAAAAATTCCTCGATTCTTTGGATCTCAATCTCTGGAAAATGATGCGGCGATGCCACCTTGTCATAGGTGGGGTCCACTTTGCTGACGGGCACGCAAAGAATTTTGTCATCCTGCTCGCCACCGTCTGTTGACCGTAGCACTCCCACAGGTCGAACCCGCACCAGCACCCCGGCCTGAATGGGCTCACGACTAAACACCAACGCGTCCAAAGGATCGTTGTCCCCTGCCTTGGTGCTTGGGAATGTGCCATAATTGGTGGGATAAACCACCGGCATCGTCATGGAACGATCGAGAAACAGCAGACCGCTTTCCTCATCAATCTCATACTTGTGAGTGCTCCCCATGGGAATCTCGATCAACGCAATCATCTCCTCAGGCGCATTCTTTGGCTGCGGATACTTCGCAGGATTGCCGTCCGCCTCACTGGCAAATCCAGGGCTTGCGAAAAAGCCACTCAGACAGAAGCATAGAAATAGGCAGGACAATCCTCGGATGACTGAGTGAATGTGATGATATGCGGAGTTATGGATTTTCGTGTGGTTTATCATTGGCCTGTCTTGTTACTTTTTCCCTCTGCATCAGATTAGCGGTTCCCTTCTTCTTCCCAAGTGGGGAATTGCCGGTTGCGTGGGCGGGTGGGTGTTGGTAGGTTTCCCGGTATGACAACCATTTCTCTTGATCTGCCCGATCCACTGGCTGAGGCCCTGAAGTCTGCCGAGGCGGAAACGGGTTCTGATGCCAAAGAATTGGCAGTGGCC
>JBGTLQ010000348.1:0-5678 GCA_041744075.1 Terrimicrobiaceae bacterium | reverse complement strand
AATCCAAGGCCGCGGATCACGTAATCGACCCGGTTGATTTCCATCGTCCGTGCCCCGACATCGATATTTGACCGACGGACAGCAGTGAAAACTTGGTCGAGGGTGACGTTGAATGCGCGCATTGCCTCGGGATTGACGTCGATTTGGTATTCCCTCACGAACCCGCCCACTGAAGAGACTTCCGAAACGCCATCCACGGCTTGGAGGGCGTAGCGAACATAGTAGTCCTGCACCGACCGGACTTCGTGAAGGTCCCATCCACCCGTGGGATTTCCATCGGGATCGCGCCCTTCAATCGTGTATTGAAAGACTTGGCCAAGTCCCGTCGCATCTGGTCCTAGCGCGGGTTGCACGTTCTCGGGAAGAGTGCCCTGTGGCAGGCTGTTGAGTTTTTCCAGAATGCGCGAGCGCGTCCAATAAAACTCGGCACCGTCTTTGAAGATCACATAGATCATGGAGAACCCAAACATCGAGAAGCTGCGGATGGTTTTAACCTCCGGAAGGCCAAGCAGGGCCACGGTGAGCGGATAAGTCACCTGATCCTCAATGTCCTGCGGAGAGCGTCCGGGCCAGTCCGTGAAGACAATTTGTTGATTCTCGCCAATGTCGGGAATGGCATCAACGTGCACTGGCGAGCGTTCGACCCCTGAGAGACTCCAGTTGAACGGAGCCACCATCACACCCCAGCCCACGATAAGTGCGAGCAGGATGAAGACGATGAGCTGATTGCGAAGGCAAAGTTGAACGAGGCGGTCGATCATGGCGTGAAGTCTTTTGCCGCGCTATCAGTGCTGATGTGCGGTGGGGGGAGGTGCCGGTGTGCTGGTTGATGCTGGTGTTATGAGGTCCTCAAACTCCCCGCATTGCAACATGGCAGCACCAAAGTAGGGATTCAGCAGTTCCTTATCGTCTTGCAACCAATCAGAGCGTCGCCCTTCAAATGTCATCGGACAGAATGCAAGTTGGGCTGTGACATCTTCGGGAAGCCCGATGGATCGCACAGCGCGGATGAGAGTGATCGAGACCCGTTCGAAAGCCTCCCGAGCTTTGGCCAGGTCTTCCGATTTCGCCAAGGCCGATGCGGATTTGCCAAGTTCGGCAAGGGTTGTTTCAAAAAATTGGGAAGCTTCCGGGTTGCCAGGGAGCGCATGGAACTGATGGACCTGCGATTCGATCTGCGCGGCGGCAGCTTGGGCAGCCTTTAAGTCATCGGCCGCCAAGGCCCGCCAAAGCGGGAAGTAGGCTTTTGTCAGGGTGCCTACAGCCGCTTTCATTTCGGGAGTTGCCTCGATCATTGGCGGGGCGCCGGAGTCTTCTGCGCTCATCATGCTGGGCTTGGCGAGAAGCTGAAGGGAACTGTCGATTTTGAAGGCCCCGTTGGTCACGACCCGAGCGCCTTCCTCAAGGCCCGACTTCACGATGTAAGCGTCTCCGGTCCTTGGCCCGAGAACGATCTCGCGGCCCTCGTAGGTTGGGCGTTCGCGGTCGGGCAGTTCTAAATAAACCACGGCCCGCTTGCCAGTTTGCAGCACAGCAGAAGCCGGAATGACCAGGGGAATTTCCACGTCGGCGGTGCTGGTGTATCCAAGTTCTGAGGCAGGCACCAAATCCATGCCGCAGACATCACATTGCCCGGGACCGTCCTTCACAATCTCGGGATGCATCGGGCTGATCCATTTCCCTTCCAACGAAGGATCAATCACCATGCCGTCACCCGCGACGCGTGCCTGAACCGTGCCCGTGACAAACATGCCCGGACGCAAGACAAGATCGGGGTTTGGGACGCTCACTCGAACTTTAAAAGTTCGCGTTGTTTCGTCCAGAACCGGGGCGATAAAGGAGATACGCCCCTCGAAGGTCCGGCCAGGAAGCGCCTCGACTGTGAAAGTTGCGGTCTGGCCGAAACGTAGCCACGGTTTGTCCATCTCATAGGCGTCGAGCATCACCCAAACCGTGCTCAGGTCAGCAATCTGAAAAAGGACTGCGCCCGTTTCCACGTAGTCGCCCTCATTGACCATTTTCTTCATTACGAATCCGCCCAACGGAGAATCGATGTCCATGGTATCAGCAGATTCACCTTTTTTCTGGATGGCCTGAATCGCCGCATCGCTGAAGCCCCAGAGCGAGAGCTTCTCCCTGGCTGCGCTCACGGCGCGGGGATCATTAAAGCGCATTGCACTCAACAACTCGGATTGTGCGGTGAGCAGATCGGGACTGTAGATCTTTGCCAAGTGGTCTCCTGCATTGACTTCGACACCTGTGAAATTCACGTAGAGGCGCTCGATGCGAGCCGGAAATCGGGCGGTGATGGAACGCATGAGTGATTCATCAGGCAGCACCCTCCCGAATAGCCGAACCACGGTCTCCGGGATTCTCCGCTCGACGGCGGTGGTTTGAATTTGTGCCAGAGCCTTTGCGTGGCGGGTGAACGAGATCTCCCTTGGTCCGGCGTCTTCATTGTCGTCCGTTCCGACGGGAATGAGATCCATGGCGCAAATCGGGCACTTGCCGGGATTTGGCTGACGAATCTGCGGATGCATCGAGCAGGTGTATTCTGAAGCCGGAACGGCATTTGCTGCGACGCTGGATGGCGCAGTGTCATCATGGGAAGGAGCGGTGAACCTGCCAATGGCCAGTCCTGCGATGAGGAGGGCGAGGGCAGCGATAATGAGTTTAGATTTTTTCATCGGGATTGGTGGGCCACAAGAAGGCACGTGAGAGAAATCTGGGGATGTCGAAGAATTCCACTTTCATTCGTTGTTTGCGGCCCACAGATCTCCTTCGCTATTTCACTCATTGTTCAATCCCCTCTTTGTGTCTTTTTGTGGCCCTTCATTTCAGCGGTAAGTTTGCGGTTCTGGATTTCTGTTCCGAAGAGGGCTTCGATCTCAGCGCGGTTGATGTACTTATCCGCAACAGCCCGCCAGTAGCCGGTCTCCGTCTCAAGGAGACGCCGCCGGGACTCAAAGACATCCAGAAGGTTTGCCCTGTCAGCCCTGTAGGAAGCCTCCACAGTCTGGTGGGACTGGCGGGCTTTAGGGAGGAGTTGGTCATGGAATAACTTGGCGCGTCGCGTCGCGTCGCGTCCGCGGCTGAGCAAGATTTCGAGTTGGGAGCGCAACATGCGCGAAGAGTTTTCTCTCTCCCGCACGGCTGCTTCCAGCATCGCTGAGGCCTCATCACGTTTCCCACTGTTTTTCTCGCCCCAGATTGGCAGGCTGATCGAAAACATGACAACGGCTTCGTTCATCCATTCGCTACTTTCTCCCATCCCCGGCTCATTGACTCTCCGGTAACCGGCGCTGACCATAAATTCCGGGTAAGTTTCCAGCCTGGCAAGCGAGACTCCTGCCCGGGCCGCCTCCACCCTGCTCGACAAAGCTTGAAGCATGGGATTTGTCGCTTCCAAACGGGCAGCAAGAGATTCTGTTTTTTCTCGCGGAACCGACCGTGATGGCATCACCACCCGGTTGATTTCAGAATCCGGGATGGGCCGCCCGACGATTGCTTCCAATTCTGCCTTCTCCCGCTCTACCATTTCATCGATTTTGGCCAACTCATCCCCAAGAAGCCCGGACTCCATTTCGACCCGTACCAAATCCGAGACTTCCCCGCCTCCGCGAGACACCTGTTCCAGGAAATCTTCCTGCTTTTTAAACAGTTCGAGGTTTTCTCGCACCAACGAGGCCTCTTTTCTCAGAAACGCGATTTCAACTGCGATTGCGCGGATGCGGGAAGCAACCGCCAGTTCTAAATTCTGCACTTCATGCCAATAGGCTCGTGCCTGCAGGGAGGCGCTCGACTCCCGCTGCCCCAGTGTGCCAGGCCAAGGAAAACCCTGGGCAAGCCGCACGGTTTGCTCGGCGCCAAATGCATTCTCCCCCATCACTTCGAACTCAATGGCGGGATCGGGCAGGGACTTTGCTTGTGGGACCCGTGCGAGGGCCGCATTCAGTTCGGCTTTTCCCTTTTGAATCTCGGAATTTTCATCTCTCGCTGCAGCTACCCAAGCGGGAACCACATCGGCGTGAGCTAACCCGGCAAAATTTACCCATGCGATTGCCCCAAAAAGGAAATTCAAGCCATACCGAGGGTGACTCATACGTTGTTATATATCAGCATCGTCCACTCCAAGCACTCTCAAAGCGGGTGAAGATCATTGTGATTGTGACTAATGCAGCTTTGCGTAGGACATGATAGCTTTGCCGCCCTCACTGACAATCACGACCTTGTTGTTGCAGCCTGAGGAAACTTTGCCGCCAGGATGACTGCCATCACGAGGGAGGCTGTGAACAGGGATTTTATTGTATTCATTTTGTGTTATCGGTTTGTTGTATCTTGCAACCACTTTGCCCCGAGCTTGCTGTTATTTGTCGCATCCGAGTCGAGCGGGTTCACAAGGTTTATCGCCGCTCGATGGGGAATCCCTTGGAAAAGATTCGAATTATTCTCAAGGGAACCCGAGCGTAGTGGTCATTTACAGATAGAACACGCTCGCGGAATTAAAAATGAAACTGGCAAGACTGCTGTCGCGGGCAAAACTGGAGACATCACAATGAAAGAAGATTGCAATGAAGAACTGAGCAGGCTGCTGAAACAATGGCAACCCCGCCCAATCGCAGCCGGAGAAATCCGTGCAAAGGTGTGGCATCGAATTGAAAAAGAGGAAGATGGAGTGCTTGCACCATGGATGTGGTGGCTGGCTTCCTGGTTCGAACGACCAGCAGTTGTCGCAGGGGTCGTCGCTGTTGCCTTGGGAGTCGGCATCGCGTTTGGAACGACCGCCTCTGCCCAAGACCAAACTGAGGCCTATCTCCAATCGATGGTCGCATTCCGCCACTAAACAGTCATGAAGCGCATCCTCGTTGTTCTCGGAATTGCTGTCAGCGCCTGCATCCTTGGTTCTGTCGGTGTTTACTTTTACCAAATGCAGACGCCTCCGGACGAGTGGATCGGGCGACGGTTGGGACTTTCCGGCCAGGAGTTGTCGGTATTTACCGAAGCACACAGCCGATACACCGCATCCTGCAACGAGATGTGCGTCAAAATCCGGAATTCCGATGCACGATTGGCGAATTTAGTTCTTAATGGCCGGGAGTTTACTCCCGAGATTGCTAAAGCGATGACAAACTCCGACGGTCTCAGAATCCAATGCCGCCAAAACATGTTAAAGCATTTTTACGAAGTCACAGCAATGCTCGACGCGCCCAAGCGGGAAAAGTACCTGAACCTTGTTCTGCCGCTCATCATCGAGCCTGAGCTGATGTCCAAAGAGCACAGTCATCCATGAGGTCCTCTTCACCCGGTGAAGGCGACCCAGATATTAATGCCATGACCCGGATGGTCGAGGGCGATGATCTGGCGCTCAATGAGATCATTGATCGCTGGACTCCGCGCCTCGGAGCGTTTTTGGTGCGTTTCCTTGGCAGCGATGGAGATGCTGTTGACCTTGTGCAAGAAACCTTTATTGCGGTTTATCGGGCTAAAGGGCGCTACAAACCGAAGGCCAAATTTTCGACATGGCTTTTTGGCATTGCTAGCAATCTCGCCCGTCAAAGATTGCGTTGGCGGCGGCGCCATCCCGAGGTCGCGCTGGATTTGGAGTTGGAAGAGGCACTTGAATCTGACCCTCGATTCCGTTCGGGAGACACCCCCGCAACGAATTTACAGGCAGCCGA
>JBGTLQ010000347.1:0-3655 GCA_041744075.1 Terrimicrobiaceae bacterium | reverse complement strand
TAATCGCGATGAACAAGTCGGGAACTGTTTTGGCAGTGACCGCAATTACTAATTATATTGGGATTGGCAATAACGATGCTGCTCATGGGCCGGAAGTGTTCTGGGCTAAATCCGGCGCCGCCATATCGGCTCCATTTCTGGCCAAAGCTTCTCGCCCCAAGATGGTGTTTCCGAATCAGGCTTCCCCGGGTGAGCAACTGCGCATATTTGGGCGCAATCTGGAAACATCTCCAAGCAGTGATTTAGCCCCGGCCGTGCTCAAGAGCCGGGAAACTGGAAAAGTCGTGCCTCTTCTCCAGATCGGATCGGGACGGGTTGGATTGTATGAACGTACTGGCAACATTCCTCTGGATATCGTCCCAGGGTTTTACGATCTTTATTTCCACAATGGTTTTGGTGGAGGTGCTGGCTGGGGCGGTCCCATACCAGTGAAGGTGAGCAAGCGACGTGTGTCGGATCGGCCATTAATTGCAGCCTCTGACTTTGGGGCAAAAGGTCGGAACATCGATGATGACACTGAGCCCATTCAAAACGCCCTTGATGCGGCTGCGAAAAGTGCAGGAGTGGTGGTCCTTGAGCCAGGAATTTTTCCGATTACAAGAACACTTCGCGTGCCTGAAGGCGTGGGGATTCGTGGATCCGGGATTGCGAATACTATTATACGAAAAGCTCAAGATCGGCCATTTGATGACGCGTTCCCCAAAGACGCGGCGATCCGTGGGTATGGGCGGGATTGGATTCCGCACATGGCCAGCAGTGGTTATGTGGGTATGAACGGCTATGCGCCGATGATCTGGCTGCGCAACCGTAGTTCCGTCGAAGACTTGATGTTCACTCAGGGGCGGGGGGCAGGTTTGGGAATCTTGGTCGCTCGTGCGCCAGGGGTAGCCGAAAATATCCGCATAGAGCGTGTTCACGGCCAGTCCTTTGTGCAGCCTGACGGTTGGGTGCCCCCCGCTGCGGTAATGCTGATGGAAGGTACCAGAGGACTAATTATTCGTGATTGCAAATTCGAGGGTCGGGGTGCTGTGGATACAATCAGCTCCCCGCACACTCAGGCACACATCGCTCGTAATTACATGAGAAATGTGCCCCACGGGCGGAATAATGTCCTGATGCTGCGCGGAATCGTGGAATCGGTGATCGAGGATAATGTGATCGAAGATGGAGATCGAAATATTTGCGTTCAGGGAAGCGGCCAGCAGTTTGGAAAAGATGAAGTGCCCGAAGGGCGGAAGAATGCCTCTCGGAGCATCATGCACAACGTGTTTTTGGGAAACATTATCCGTAACAATGTTCCACGCAGGCACAATGCCGGAGAGACAATGTTTGAGGACAACGATAAATTTTGGTTCGGGAAGGGCAGTGATTTTGGTTCCGATAGTCTTATTTCCAGGGAGAACCCGTTTAAAGCTGACCTTACCGATAATCACCTGCTGGTGGTTGATGGAAAAGGGATTGGCCAGTATCGGCGAATCATCAAAAATACGGACGATACTCTGACACTGGATCGCCCCTGGGATATCATTCCCGACATCGATTCTTGGGTCAAAGTGAGTGCGATGTCAGTGGAGAATCTTTGGATAGACAACACAGAGTATCATATTGCCAATTGGACCGGACTTTGGGGCAACAATGTGGGCAACGTGGTGGATGGCCACATTCAACATGGCGGGAGCGGCCTCTATCTTTGGTCCCCGGATCGCACTGGGCAACCCACACCAGCCGTATTCAACGACTTTATAAATTGCCGGATTGTTGGGCGTGGCAATATAGAACTTCGGGGTCATTTCGTGTTTGGCAATAGTATTCGCTTTAACGAGGTCATCGGTTTCCGTTACCGTCCCAGTTACCATGCTGGGCAGAGCTGGTTGAGTCATCCCGAGCACCACGATCCGGAATCACGTGCGGGTATCGCGTTGCGTGCAAATTATTGGGGCGCACATGAATTTCCAGGTGTCTCAAAAAATGCGCCGATCATGGCATGGAACATTATCGAAATGAACAATATATACGATGGCCCAAAGGGGATTAAGGTGGGGGAAGCCGCTCAAAATAATTTGATTCAGCAAAATACAATCAAGGTCGACGGCGAAAAGTTAATAAGCGACTAACACTTTTATAATATGATAATCCATTGGATCAGCACATTGCGCTTACTACTCGCCCTAACCTTCGTCGTTTTCGCGTCTTCCATTCTAAGGGCACAAACCCTGCCTTATCCTTCCGAGTGGGCTGCTCCGACTGGCTTTCCGGTTGCCCCGGGAAAATTTGAGGCCAGCGGGCTTTCTCCTTCCTCCAATCAGGTGAACCCGAAGGCTCCTGTAATCTCGGAATGGCATCGGACGGTTCACTCTGATGAGAGCTTTGTTCTGAGCGGCACGAGATTTGCATCCCCCGACGGGCGGGCGCCAAAAGTGTGGTTGTGGGCAGGAGGCAAAGCACTTCAGGTCACAACTCATCCCATTGATGACAGCCGACTTATCGCAACAGTTCCAGCAGGTTTGAGTTATGATTTGTATCTGATTTGGGTTGAGAACTCTGAAGGGATTGGTGCCCCCGTGGCACTTAACCGCGCTCGCCCCGAATGGCTTGGACCACTTGGAAGCATGGCAAAGCCCGGCGAAAAAAAGCGGGTCTTTGGACGGAATCTTTCACGTGAACACGGCGATCAAATCTCGCATGTGTATCTGAGAGCTGGACAAAAAGTTCACGAAGTAAAAGTCACTGCTGTCGAACCGTATGCCGTTGAATTTGTGGTTTCGGAGGGGCTGCCGGATGGCGACTATGAGGTATTTGTTCACAACACACATGGCGGAAGCTTTGGGTTTGGCGGCGTTGGCGAGGAGAGTGGGCAGGCCCGTAAACCTGTGCTCGCCGTTCGTGCGGAATCCTGGAAGCGAGGGGAAAAGGTGATCACTCTTGAGCCTTCTGGCGAAGACGACACGGTGGCCATGCAGGTAGCCATCGATGAATTGAGCGCGGAGCCCGAAGGCGGCTCGCTACAACTCACCGAAGGTAACTTCATCATGACGAGACAACTCAACCTTAAAGAAAAAGTGGCATTTGTGGGCAAGGGACGTGATGTGACCACTTTGGAGATTCGCTTCATTAAGGACGACCACTCTGGAGTCGTAATGTTGGGATCGCATATCCGATTGGCGGATCTAACCGTTAAATTGTGTCAGAGCTCTGCCATGCCGCGTTACAGCATGATTAGCAGTTGGTGGCAGGAGGGGGGCACAGACGATTTGAGGGTGGTCAATGTGCGTTGGATCACCGAAGAAGGGGTTGCCAGCGGTGGAACCGGGTTTTCCGGGAATCGTATCGAAGTGACGGGAGTGGAGGCTTCTCGAAATCTGGCGATGAATGGGGCTGAAAATTGGGTTCATCACAACAAACTATTTGGTTCAGCTTACGGCGGTGCTGGTTCGGAGTCTGCCATGTCGATCGCCGGATCTTATTCGATTATCGAACGAAATCACGTTGAAACACAGGATTGGCCGACTGGACCTGGTGGAAGTCGGAACTACCGGGATTTCATCAGCGCAGAGGAGTTGGAATCGAAGGTCTGGGCAAAGCGGGTGCTACTTTCGATGGGTGTTCCAGTGAGCAACAGCTACATCGCGCATAACACGAGCAAGGATGTCGCCAC
>JBGTLQ010000346.1:0-28534 GCA_041744075.1 Terrimicrobiaceae bacterium | reverse complement strand
TCGGCACCACGGGCAATACCCCTCTGGATTTCAGTGTGAATAATACGCATCGTGCGCTGCGACTGCAGCCGGGGAGCGCGAGCGGAGGGAGCGTGCCGAATCTCATCGGAGGGAGTGTTACAAATACGATTTCGGCCGATTCCGGAGGATCCGTGATCGGCGGCGGGGGGGATGGCGGAGCCAATACGATCACGGAATCTGCGAGCAACGCAACCATCGCCGGTGGCAAAAACAATACCATCTCCATGAACGATAGCGTCATAGGCGGCGGCGCATCCAACACGGCCAGTGGCATTGCTTCGACGGTCGCTGGCGGCAGCACCAATACCGCCAGCTCGACCCGCTCCACCGTGGGCGGAGGCTCCAACAACATTGCCAGTAATTTTGATGCAACGGTGCCGGGCGGTATTTTCAACACAGCGAGCGGAGACACCTCTTTTGCCGCTGGCAATCGTGCCAAGGCGGTCAACGCTGGTGCCTTCGTGTGGGCGGATACTTCCACGAATGCGGATTTTACCTCAACTGCCAGCAACCAGTTCCTCATCCGTGCAACGGGCGGCGTGGGGATCAATAAGAACAACCCCGCGGTGGCGCTGGACGTGAATGGCACGGTGGCGGCCACGGGCTTCTCCGGCAGTGGCAGCGGCTTGACCGGCGTAGCCCAACTCAACGGCAGCAATGTTTTCACCGGCGCGGTCACGGCCCCCGCTTTACAGAGCGCGGGCGGGCCGTTGAACATCGCCACCACGGACAACCAGCCGCTGGAATTTTCGGTGAATGGGCAGCGCGCTTTCCGGCTGCAGCCGGGGCTGGCAGCCGGGACGGCCCCCCCGAGTCTGGTTGGCGGATTCAGCGGCAACTCCATCAACGCAGACGCGATAGGAGCCGTGATCGCCGGGGGCGGCTCCGTGGGCAGCGAGAACACCATCTCCGCTCTCGGCTCCTTCGCCTTCATTGGCGGAGGAATAAGCAATTCCGCCAGCGGGGCCGGGGCCGTCGTGAGCGGCGGTGGTCAAAATGTCGCGAACGGATCAGCCTCCACCGTGCCGGGCGGCGAGAATAATACAGCCGCTGGAGCCTACTCCTTCGCCGCCGGCCGGCTCGCCAACGCGATCCACCAAGGCGCTTTCGTCTGGGCCGATTCGCAGGATGCCGAGTTCGCCTCGACAGTTGCCAACCAGTTCAACGTCCGCGCCGCAGGCGGAGCGCGGCTCATCACCGGCGGCACCGGCTTGAAGGTGGATACCGACGCAATGGCCTTCACCGGTAGCGCGCAGACGGGGCGATTTAGCAGCGCTACGGGCTTCGATTTCAACACGGGCGTTTCTGGCGCCATCTCCGGTCTGCTCATCGAACAGGGAATCTCTGAATCTTCCGGGATTTTTCTCGACGGGGATTCCATCACCCTGTGGTCCCCGGGGGACGACTCGGGCAACGGCAACCGGCTGCTCCGCATCCTCGATGAAGACTTCATGGATGAGGGGGCCGCTGCGGCGGAGAAGTTTTATGTCGATGGCGCCGGCGGATTTGGGTCCGCTGGCGGTGCAACGATCGCCGGCGGCCTGAACATCGACACGGCAGGAGCCAACAACGGCACTCTCAACGGGCAGCTCGGTCTGATCTTTGGCGGCACGGGTGTCAGTTCGGGTGAAGGCATTGCTTCCAAGCGCACTGCCGGCGGGAATCAGTTTGGCCTCGATCTCTTCACCGGCTACACATCCCGGCTGAGCATCGCGAGGGACGGCAATGTCGGCATCGGCACGACGAGTCCGGGGGCGCGTCTCGTTGTAACGAGTCCCACCAGTGGCAACCCCGAGACCAGCCATTTTCAAGTGCGGGGAACGTTTTCTAGTTCAGCTATTCCATCGGGTGACAGAAAACTTTTTGAAATTTTCACAACAGCCGACAATATCTTAGGGTATTGTCGACTGGGCGGGCCTTTGGCCTACAAACCCGGGGGCGGATCCTGGACCGCCGAGTCCGACGCGCGGCTCAAGAAAAACGTCGCCGACCTGCACGGCTCGCTCGACCGGCTGCTGCGGCTGCGCAGCGTGAGCTTCGAGTATCTGGACCCGGCGAAGGGCGTCGGCCCCGGTCCGCAAATCGGCTTCATCGCGCAGGAAGTGCGGGAGGTCCTGCCCCAATGGGTCACCGAAGGCCCCGACGGCATGCTCGCCGTGAGCGTCATCGGCTTCGAATCGCTGACCGTCGATGCCCTGCGCGAACTCCGCGCCGAAAAGGACCGCGAAATAGCGGAGCTGAAAACCGAGAACACCGCGCTGAAGGAACGCCTCGACCGCTTGGAACGCGCCGTCGAGACCATGCAGCGCCCGCCCGCCAAAGCAGTAGCGGCGCAGACAGGGAGCAGGGAATGAAAAGGTGCGCATTCACGGCCGCGATCTTTTTTACGTGTGCGGCGTTGGCAGGAGTGGCCCCGGCCTTCGCCCAATCGACGAGCACGAGCGCAAATTTTGCACTGCTGCACGCCCCGCCTGGAGATTCTGTTGGCGGCGGTCGCATGACGGGTGCGACGGTGGTGGCGGATGTTTCCATCGGCGATCCCGCTTCTGGATTGGTCTCAAATGTGACCGGGGGCGGAGTCCAGGCGAAGTGCAATTTTGTGGGTCAGCTCTATGATGTGGCGAGCGTGTCCATAGCAGCCAGCCCGGCGACCATCAACGAGGGCGGCACACGGCAACTCACTGCCACGGCCACGCTCGATGACGCGACGACGCTGGCGCTCAATGGCCTGGCAGCCTGGGATTACTCGCCGCCTATTACCTTCATCGATACAAACTCGGGAGTGGCGACAGCGGGCGCGGTATTCCAGAATATGCAGACGCAGATCCTCGCGAGCTACCGCGGAGTCACAGGCAACATCCAGCTCAATGTGCTCAACGTGAACCCGGATAACTTCGGAGCCTACGCAAGCGACGGGCTCGATGATGATTGGCAGGTCCTCTATTTCGGTCAGCCGCCGAATGCGAATGCCGCACCCACTGCGGATCCGGACGGCGATGGTCGCGACAACCGCCTGGAATTCCTGAGCGGCTTTTTGCCCACCGATCCAGAGTCAGCATTCCAGTTCACCATCAGTGGCTTTAGCAGCCCGGGCGTGATGGATTTTAACCTCAACAAAGTCATCCCCGGGCGGACCTACACGCTTAAAGAAAGTTCAAACCTGATTGCCCCCTTCGTGACAGTCAGTGACTTTTCGGCCAGCACCGAGGAAACAGACAAACTGATCCAGGACCCCAGCGCCCCAAGCGGCCGTAATTTCTACATCATAGAAATCAGCAAGCCCTGAGTTGGCTGCCGCCGGGGGGAGATGCAAAGAAGAGGGAGAGTTGACTCTTTGCCAATTAAGGCTATACTAGCCAAATGAAAGTGGCTAGTGTGACTGATTTAAAAAACCAACTTTCTGCGCACCTGAAGTCTGTGGTTGGGGGAGAGGCCTTTTTGGTGACAGATCATGGAAAACCCGTGGCGGTTTTGCAGCCGCTGGGAGCGGATTTCCGTGAGGAGGGGATTGCGGGACTCGTGGCAGCAGGCATCTTGGCGCTACCCAAGCAAAACTTGCAGGTGAACACATTTTTGAAACTGCCAAAAGGAAAGTCCTCGAAACCCCTGACCGCGGCGGTGCTGGAAGATCGTGAAGGACGATGAAGTTTTGGGACACATCAGCCATCACTCCCCTTCTTGTTGAGGAGGCCGATTCCGAACGGCGTGAGCGACAACTTGAAGGCAACAGCACGATGATTGTTTGGTACGGGACACCCGTCGAAATTCAGTCAGCTCTGAGCCGACGGCGGCGAGAGGGATCGCTCAATCCGCAGGCCGAACGATTCGCGATGGCAAGGTGGGCCGAATTGGCGGCCTCCTGGGCCGAAGTCGAACCTCTGCGTCTCGTGCGGGACCGGGCGCTTCGACTCTTGAGGATCCACCCGCTTCGGGCGGCGGATGCCCTGCAACTTGCAGCGGCTTTGGTGGCCTGCTCCGAACAGACAAACTCCTTCGAATTCCTCACCGCCGATCTTCGCCTGCGGGAAGCGGCGATTGCCGAGGGTTTCACGTCGATTGAAGAATGTGGTGCCCATTGAATGCCGGAAAGATGCCAGCGGTCCCAGGGGTCGTCTTCTGCTTGAGCAGAGGTTAAAAACGAGGATTTTTTTCGGTTTTGTTTGACAACTGGGGCTGGGTGAAAACCTTGTTAGGGCGCTGAAAGCGGGGAGGACCTTCCCAAAGACGGCGTCACAAATCATGGGAACACTTCTCACCACAAGCATTGCGGCAATTTTTTGTGCGGCCTTTTTGGCGCCGTGGATTCACCGCGTGCTGGGTTCGCGGGCGGGGGTGGTGCTTGGGCTAATTCCGCTGGGCGCGTTTGTGGCGTTTGCATCGATGGTTCCTACGGTGGTGGGCGGCGGAAACGTGCGGGCGTCATGGGATTGGATTCCATCCCTCGGGATTGAACTGAGCCTGTATGTGGATGGGTTGAGCCTGCTGTTTTTGTTAGTCATCAGCGGCATTGGCACCTTCATCGTTTGGTATGCGGGTGGGTATCTCAATGGCAAAAAAGATCTGGGGCGGTTTTACCTCTACTTGCTGGGATTTATGGGGGCCATGCTCGGAATTGTGGCTTCTGACAACCTCGTGTTGCTCTTCATTTTCTGGGAACTCACAAGCATCAGTTCCTATTTGCTGATTGGGTATTACTGCGAAAAAGAAAAATCGCGAAAGGCGGCTCTTCAAGCGTTGTTGGTGACCGGCTCCGGGGGGCTGGCCATGTTGGCGGGGATTTTGATTTTGGGAAATGTGACCGGGACCTACGAGATTTCGAAGCTCTTGGCCATGCCGGAAGGGGCCATCGCGGCGGAAGCGGCGTTTCCGGCAATTTTTGTGTTGTTGCTTTTGGGGGCCTTCACGAAATCGGCGCAGTTTCCATTTCATTTTTGGTTGCCGAATGCGATGGAAGCTCCTGCGCCGGTGAGTGCGTTTCTGCATTCCGCGACAATGGTGAAAGCTGGAGTGTTTCTGTTGGCGCGTTTGCATCCTTGCCTGTCACCAAGCCCGCTCTGGACATCCGTGGTGGCTCCGATCGGGGCGCTCACGATGTTAATTGGTGTTTTTCTTGCGCTGGGTCAGACGGATGCTAAACGCATTCTGGCCTACACGACGCTGGCCGTATTGGGCACGCTGACCATGTTGCTGGGTCTTGGCACCGATTTGGCCGTGAAGGCTTGCATGGCGTATCTGCTGGCACACGCACTTTACAAAGCTGCGTTGTTTATGGCGATTGGCAGCGTGGACCATGAAACTGGCACACGCGAGGTCGATGACTTGGGGGGACTTCGGCGGTTGATGCCGCTTACGGCAGCAGCCGCTATTTTGGGAGCCCTTTCGATGGCGGGGATTCCACTGCTGTTTGGGTTTGTGAGCAAAGAGTATTTTTACAAAGCCCTGCTGGATGTTCCGGGACCACGCGGGTTGTGGGAGGTCCTTGGGGTCGGAGCGAGTGTGGCGATGGTGGCCTTGGCAGCCACGGCCGGACTCAAGCCGTTTTTTGGCTCTCTTAAACCGACTCCAAAAAAACCTCACGAAGCCCCATGGGTCATGACTATTGGCCCACTGATCCTTGGTGTTGTCGCGATCTTTTTTGGGTTGTTCCCGGGATGGATTGGGAACCAACTCATCGGCCCGGCAGCAGGAGCTGTGTTGGCTGAACCCACTTTCACCGCAGGACTGAAACTTTGGCATGGGTGGACCGTGGCCCTGGCACTGAGCGTGCTCACTGTGGCTCTTGGGGCAGGCCTGTATTACTTGGCCCCAAAAATTCGAGCCGCCAAGACCCTTTACGCATTCCTTTCAAAAATTGGTCCCGAACGGGGTTATGAGGTGATTTTGGTTGGGGTACTGGGATTTGCGAAATGGCAGACGCAGGTTTTGCAGAATGGATATCTGAGAAACTATGTGATGACCGTGGGAGGGTTCACCGTGCTTCTCCTTCTGTGGCTTCTTCCACGCAATGAGTTCACGGTTGACCTGTCTCAGATGGTGCCAACAAGTGCGCTTGGAATCACCATCTGCGCCCTGATCATCGCCTCGGCCTTTATGGCCTGTTTTGTCAAATCTCGCTTCGCGGCGATCTTGGCGCTGGGAGTTGTTGGTTTGGGAATTGCCATTCTCTATTTTCTTTTCGGGGCTCCGGATCTGGCAATGACGCAAATCCTTGTGGAAACGCTAACCCTTGTTCTCTTTGTGTTGGCCTTCCAACGACTCCCATTGCTGAAGGAATTTTCCAAACTTTCCACACGCTTGCGGGATGCGGTGCTGTCCCTCATTTTTGGGGGTGTGATGACCGTGCTGGTTCTGGTGGCCTTTCATTTTAAGTCGTCCGCCCCTCCGATTTCCGGGTTTATGGGTGAAAACAGCCTGCCGCTGGCCCATGGGCGCAATGTTGTGAATGTGATTCTTGTGGACTTCCGAGCCCTGGATACATTGGGGGAAATCACCGTGCTTGCCATCGCCGCGCTGGGGGTTTTTGCGATGCTGAAACTCCGTCCCTCCACCAAATCCAAAGGAGATCAGCCATGAACAGCGTGATCCTCAACGCCACCAACCGCTTGCTCGCAGGGCTACTGATCATCTTCTCGGTCTTTCTTTTGCTGCGAGGGCACAACCTCCCAGGGGGTGGATTTGCCGGCGGACTGGTTGCCTCCTGTGCCTTTGTGCTTCAAGCCCTGACGTTTGGGGTCGCATCCGCCAGAAAACTCCTCGTCTTTGATCCTCGAACCATCATCGCGATTGGGCTCCTCATCGCGCTGCTCAGCGGGCTCCCGGGCATCATGGATGGGTTGCCATTTCTGACCGGGATGTGGGACAAAACCCCGCTTCCGATTGTCGGGAAGTTGGGATCTCCCCTGTGGTTTGATCTGGGAGTTTACATTGTGGTGGGGGGCATTTGTTGCCTGATTGTTTTCAGTCTTGGTGATGAGTTGGAAGAGGAGAGCAACCCAAAACACGAGCCTGACACCAAAGAGGAGGAAATCTGATATGGAACTCTTGCTTGCGATCACCATTGGAGCTCTCTATGCCTCGGCTGCTTACCTGCTCCTGCGTCGCAGCGTCGTGAAACTCATCCTTGGCATCGCCGTGCTGAGCCAGGCCGTGAACCTCCTGATATTTACGTCAGCGGGATTAAGCCAAGGGATGGTGGCATTCGTGCCGCTTGACGCCGCCGCCCTGCCTGCGCAGAGCGCCGACCCGCTGCCCCAGGCGCTCATTCTAACCGCCATCGTGATCAGCTTTGGGGTGCTGGCCTTCACGCTGGTGATGGTTCAGCGCGCTGACAAAACCGTGGGAAGCGATGACCTCGACGACCTCAAAAGTACCGACGCCTGATGGATCCTGTCACTCTTTCCGTTCTTATCCCATTTGTGTCAGCTGTCGCCTGCCTGACCTGCTGGCAAGCGCCGGCCTTGCAGCGGGGGATTAGTGTGGCTGGAATGGTCGCTTTGCTGGCGAATGCGCTCTGGCTTGTGAGCGAGGTCTGGCATCGTGGAATCTTGGTTGTGAAAATGGGCAACTGGGAAGCTCCCTTTGGGATTTCTCTCGTGGCGGATATGCTGTCCTCCATCATGGTCCTTGTGACAGCCATCACAGGCTTGGCCGTGGTTGTTTATTCTTTGGCGGAGATTGATGCCGGACGCGAGCGTTATGGCTACTACGGCTTTTTGCAATTCATGTTGATGGGGGTCTGCGGCGCGTTTCTCACCGGCGATATTTTCAACATGTTTGTGTGGTTTGAGGTCATGTTAATCAGCTCCTTCGTGTTGATGACGCTTGGTGGGGAACGTCCCCAAATGGAGGGGGCTGTCAAATATGTGGCGCTTAACCTGATTTCATCCAGCCTCTTCCTCGCGGCTTGCGGGATTTTATACGGAAAAATTGGAACCCTCAATCTTGCGGATCTTGCTCTCCGTATCGGAGATGTTCTCGACCCAGGGCTTCTCACCGTGACGGCAGCCCTTTTCCTTGTGGCGTTTGGTCTGAAGGCGGGGATTTTCCCGCTGTTTTTTTGGCTTCCTGCGTCATACCACACGCCGCCTGTGGCCGTCTCCGCGATCTTTGCAGGGTTGCTCACCAAGGTGGGTGTGTATGCGCTGATCCGGATGTTCACGTTGGTTTTCACCGAGGACGTGGGTTTTATTCATGGTCTGTTGCTGGCACTTGCCGGGCTGACCATGTTGACGGGGGTGCTGGGGGCTGTGGTGCAGTTTGATTTCCGGAGGCTCCTGTCCTTCCACATCATCAGCCAGATAGGTTACATGATTCTCGGGTTGGCATTTTTTACTCCCCTCGCTATCGCGGGGACGGTGTTTTATATTTTCCATCACATTATCGTGAAATCGAACCTCTTCCTCATCAGTGGTGTCGCCCATCGGTATTCTGGAACTTTTGACCTCAAAAAGCTGGGGGGCCTGCTCAAGGCGACTCCCCTGCTGGCAATCTTGTTTTTTATTCCGGCGATGTCCCTGGGAGGCATCCCACCACTTTCCGGATTTTTTGCCAAATTCGCGGTCGTTAAAGCTGGGTTGGCAGGGGACACGATTTTTGGCGATACGACGGCGGCGTGGCTGGTGGGAATTGCTTTGGCCGTCGGACTGCTGACATTGTTTTCAATGACCAAGATTTGGTCCGAGGCCTTTTGGAAAAAGCCAGATGATAAGCATGCTCCAAAACTGGAGAACGTCCCGCTCCGCGAAAAAATTCTCCTCCTTGGTCCAATTGCAGCGCTGGCTTTGCTAACACTCACCATTGGATTCATGCCCGAGTTCTTTTTTGGATTTGCGATGCGGGCCGCAGAAGAACTCCTTAATCCCAACCTCTACATCGAGGCTGTCCTCGGCATCACCCGATAGCTATGTTGCCTGCACTCAACCTCCTTCTCACGTTTGTCTGGGCCGGCCTGCTCGGGGCCATCAACATGGAGACTCTGGTCTCAGGGTTTGTGCTGTCCTACCTTGTGCTGTACGTTGTTGCGCGAAGCCATCACGAACATGACTCGTACTTTGGCAAGCTCCCCAAGATGGTCACTTTTGTGGGATATTATCTCTGGGAACTCATCAAATCCAACGTCATCGTCGCGTGGGATGTCCTTACCCCACAACACAACATGACACCGGGGGTCGTCGCCATCCCAATTCTTGCTGAAACCGATTTTGAGATCACCCTGCTTGCCAATCTGATTTCTATGACGCCCGGAACTCTGAGCTTGGATGTCTCCGAAGACAGGAAGACCCTCTACGTGCACGCCATGTATGTGAAAGACCCCCAAGCCCTTCGTGACGACATCACCAACAACCTAGAACGCCGGGTGCTCGAAATTCTTCGCTGAAACACATGGAAACCTCACCAATCATCATCACAACAGCTTGGGTGGCCACCATCATGGTGTCCCTGGGGATGATCCTTGCTTTCTATCGATTGGCCAAGGGTCCCAGCCTCCCAGACCGCGTGGTGGCCCTTGATGCGTTGGCCACGATGGGTATTGGAGTGCTTGTGCTAACCTCCATCACTACCGGTCAAGCCATCCTTCTGGACATTGCCCTTGCCATGGCATTGATCACTTTCCTTGGCACCATTGCGCTGGCCCTCAGCATTCAGAAAGGCATATTCAAATGATTTATTTAATCGTTCCTCTGGTTCTTCTTGGTGCGTTTCTCATGTTTCTTGCGGGCCTTGGGGTCGTGAGGATGCCTGACCTTTTCATGCGTATGCATGCCTCCACAAAAGGGGCATCCTTGGGTGTGGCCCTGCTTCTCATTGCGGCAGCACTCAAATTCCAAGATCTCTCCGTGGTCACCAAGGCGCTCATCACGGCGGCCTTTATTTTTATCACGGCCCCAGTCGCGGCGCATGTGTTGGGTCGAGCCGCCTACGCACGCAAGATTCCATTATGGGACCACTCCGTCATTGATGAGGGACGCGGTCATATCGGCGAAGAGGAAGAACCAAAATCCTGAGCCTCTGGCTCGGTGCTTGATTCGCAAACGGGCCCCGCTATTCTGGAGTGACGATGAAAAAAGTTTTTGTGACAGGTGGTGCCGGATATATTGGAAGCATCTGTGTGGAGCAACTCCTGGACCGGGGCATGCAGGTAGCGGTGTTTGACAATCTCAGCGAAGGTCACAAAAAAGCCATTGATTCCCGCGCGGAGTTTTTTCAGGGCGACCTCATCGATCGGACCGTTCTGCGTCATGCCATGGAGGAATTCCAACCCGAAGCCGTCATGCATTTTGCGGCCAATGCCTTGGTGGGCGAATCCATGACAAACCCCTCGAAATATTTTCGAAACAACGTGGCCAATGGGATTAACCTTTTGGATGTGACGATTGAAGCAGGGGTCCGAAAGTTTGTGTTTTCCTCGACGTGTGCCACGTTCGGAATCCCAGAAACCGTACCTTTGGACGAATCCCTCCCCCAAAAACCGATCAATCCCTACGGCGAGTCCAAATTGATGTTTGAACAAATTCTGAAGTGGTATGGAGAAATCCACGGGCTGGTGTTTGTGGGCCTTCGCTACTTCAATGCGGCCGGAGCCACGGAAAAATTTGGAGAGGATCACCGCATCGAAACGCACCTGATCCCCAACATCCTCAAGGTGGCCCTCGGCCAAAAAGAATCAGTCGAAATCTACGGAACCGATTATCCCACACCCGATGGCACCTGCATCCGCGATTATATCCATATCCTTGACCTTGCCCAAGCGCACATGCTGGCGCTGGATGCCAAGACGAGTGCTTTCTACAATCTTGGAACAGGTGGGGGAACCTCCGTGAAAGAAGTCATTGAGACGTGTCGTCAAATCACAGGGACCGCCATCCCTGCTATTGAAAAACCAAGGCGGGCGGGAGATCCCCCCCGGCTGATCGCGGCATCGGAAAAGGTGAAGGCCGAACTCGGCTGGCAACCAAATTTTGAGAATATCCGCCCCATTGTCGAAAGCGCCTGGGCTTGGCACCTAAAACACCCTCACGGCTACGGAGACTGATATTATCAAACCTTCAGGCGAAATCCAAGAACGTCACCATGCCTGATCCAGCAAAGCCGGGCAAACGGAGCGGCCGTATCATTGTCGGAGTCATCGCTGTTTTAGGCGTGGCAGCGGCCCTCGGCACATGCACCCGTTTCGCATCAGACAATCCCTACAGTTCGAAGGTTCAAACCCTAAACGAACGGACCGTGTCGGCACAGTTTGACACAAAAGCGGCAGTAAGGGTCCAACCACGGATGATGGCTGTCTTGAGTTTTGAAGAAAGTGACTTGCGGCGCGAGGGCCGTGTCAAAGACGTGCGTGGGAACGCTGCGACGGTGACGGTGGTTGTCGAATTTCCCGACAACCTCCCGGACCTTGTCCCAGCCCGAGTTTCGGTGGATACGTCCTTCCCACCGGAAGTTTTGAAATAGTCGCACGTAGCGGAAAACAAAACGTCAAGCCTCAGAATTTTTCACCATGAAGAGCATGAAGGACTTGAAGGGGGTAGAAAGCAGTCTGGTTCCGAACCCTTCATGCTCTTCATGTCCTTCATGGTTTATTCTCTGTAACTTTCATGGTTAAATCTCTCTGACCTCCCACGGTCCCACAGAAAATTTTCAAGTTAGTGGAAAACGGAACGTCAAGCCTCAGAATTTTTCACCATGAAGAGCATGAAGGACTTGAAGGGGGTAGAAAGCAGTCCGGTTCCTAACCTTCAAGCTCTTCATGTTTTCATGGTTAAAATCGTTCCATCTCCGGTACCGAACTACTTCGCGCCCCAGCCAAAAAGCACCACTGGGATCGTTCGGAGGAGAATCACCAAGTCCAGCCAGAAAGACCAATTGTCAATGTATTCCAAATCCATTTGGACCCAGTCTTCAAAATCAACAACCTGATTCCGACCCCGAACCTGCCATAAGCACGTCAGACCCGGCTTCATGCTCAACCGACGTCGGTGACTGGCTGAAGCAAATTTTTCGACCTCATAAATGGGGAGTGGCCGGGGGCCGACGAGACTCATTTCGCCTCGAAGGACATTGAGGAGTTGAGGCAGTTCATCAATGCTGGTTTTTCTGAGCCACCGGCCAATGGAGGTGACACGAGGATCATTTTCTACTTTGAAAACCGGCCCCTTCATTTGATTCCTCGACTCCAATTCTTCCTTTTGCTGCTCGGCGTCGGCATTCATCGTGCGGAATTTTAGCATCGTAAAAGGTTTCCCATGAAGCCCGGCCCGCTGCTGGCGGAAGATCACCGGCCCCTTGGAACTGAAGCGGATGGCCAGCGACACAACCAAAAAGAGAGGAATGGCGAGGATCAGAATCGCCAGTGCCCCCAAACGATCCATTGCGTTTTTGAGCATCAGCGACCAAGAAATATCCGGGGTCGCTCGAAAGACCAACATCGGCTTCCTTCCGAAACTTTCATAAGTGGGGCGTGCCACGGAGGTTCGGATAAAATCCGCGTTTAACCAAGCCTCGACACCTTCCACCTCGCAGGCCTCGACAGCCAATTGGACTTTCTCAAGTTCGATACGGCCCACGGCCAAAATCACGCGGCCCACGGAGTGGTCGTGCAAAGCTGTCACAAGATCCTCAACGGACCTGTTTGATAGATCAATGCGTCGCACGACCCTCAACTCCAACTTTTGGGCCGGGGTCATGGCTGCCTCCACTTCACGCATGCGGTCCGGTTCCCCAGCAATGATAATCGGCTCCCCCCCCTCACCCCTCAACAGTCGTTGGTAATACAGGGCTGAAATCACGCGGTCCTTGAGCAGCAGCGCCAGAGGGGCCACCGTGCAAAACAAAACCAGCACCGTCCGACTCGGAATGGTCAACCGGAAGAAAAAGGCAGCCAATCCAAACAAAAGCACCAACCAGACACCGGCATGCACGATCTGCTGCAGAGATTTTGCCACCGTCTTCTCCAAGGGGTGATCATAGAATCCCTGAAGCTCCAACAAAAAGGGCCCAAAGGGCATCAGGATCGCCAGCATCCAATAAAAATTCACAAACGGAGGAATCTCCCACAACGAGTCGATCACCAGAAATCCCGATGCTCGCAGCCAATAACACAACCACAACAGCACCCCCAACATGAGGGCATCAGTCAACTGGTTGATCTGGACGCTGATTTCTTGTTTTCTCGTGTTCATCGAAGCTGCTCGCCCTCGTGGGAGTTTCTTTCGTATCTCTACGTGGTGCCAACAACAACGAAAAAACTCAATCTGAACCGAAGAAACCTCATTGGAACTCTGCATGAAAAAAGTGGATGGAGCCGAATAGGAGGTCTTGCCGGCGTTTTGGATGCTGTGGAGGTGCGGGTGGACAGCCTGCCGAAACCACCCAACTGCGAGGAAATTGTCAGGCTGCCGCTTCCAGCGATTGTGACTGTGCGGGATCATGTTGAAGGGGGCGCCTTGAAACTTTCTTGGCAGGCCCGGGCCGAGCTCTACTTGGAATTACTGCCCTCCGCTGCCGCCGTGGATCTTGAGGTGAGGAATCTTGAACAGCTCGCGAGGGTTGTGGAAAAGGCCAAGGAGTTGAAAAAACCGGTGATTGCTTCGTTCCATGATTTTGAGGGAACACCGACCATGAGGTTTCTTGTGAAGCTGGCAGCAAAAGCCCGTGCTGCGGGTGCTGATTGTGTCAAGATTGCTGCAACTCCATCAAACTCACACGATCTTGGCACCTTGCTTTCCGCCTTGGAGGAGATTGAGTCTCCAGTGGCCATCATGGGGATGGGCACCTTGGGCAAAATCTCACGTCTCGCACTGGCCCGCTGCGGTTCCTGCCTGAATTACAGTTGGATTGGACGACCACAGGTGCCAGGTCAGTGGGCCGCTCGGGATTTCCGCAAGGTGTTGGATTTGCTGGGTCCCTGAGTTTTCTTATGACTCTGCCAACTCTTGGACTCGTTTTTGCCGGGATTGCCGCACTCGGCTACACAGTCGCCACGTTTTTTCTCAAGTCGGCGCTCGGCAACGGGGCCAATGCCGCGCAAGTGAACCTCTGCGCAAATTTGGGTGTGGCCATTGTTGTGCAGCCTTTGTGGTTTATTCAAAACCCTGACATTTCGAATGCCCCCTTGTTGCTGCCCGCACTGGCCTGCCTGACATTTTTTGCCGGACAGGTTTTTACGTTCGCCGCTCTTTCGAGTGGTGATGTCTCCGTGGCCACTCCTCTGCTCGGCACAAAAATCATTCTCGTCACCGCATTAAACGCGGTCCTGTTTTCGATCCCCATCCCGGCACGGTGGTGGATTGCTGCCGTGGCGGCTTCTCTCGCGACAGCGATCATCGCCGGCGGCATTCGCGGATGGAAGGGCAGCGGGGTTGGCCGCACGATTTTGTTTTCTTTTAGCGCGGCCTCCTTCTTCTCGCTCACGGATGTGTTGGTTCAGCAATGGGCCGGGCAGCACGATCCGCTGGCCTTTCTGCCAACCATGTTTGGCGGGGTGGGGCTTGTGGCCATTGTTTATTACATCATTGTGGATCGCTCGGCTTTTCTGATCTCCGCCCGAACCGCTCCCTCGTTGGTGGTTGGCTCCACATTGCTTGGCCTGCAATGCGGGATGGTCTTCCTTGCGTTGGCTTGGTCACGGGATGCCACCGCTGTGAATGTGGTTTATTCGCTGAGAACGCTGATGAGTGTGCTTTGCGCCTGGGCCTTCGGACGATGGTTCGGACTCGGTGAAGCCACCACCAGTCGGAATATCATGCTTCAGCGAACCATTGGTGCTTTCTTGCTCTTTGGCGCGATTTTGCTCATTTTGATGGGCTGATGTTGATTCCAATCACCGAAAAAGCGAAGCAAGGCGGTTCTCTGGACCGTGGGGAGATCGCCCAAGCCTGTGAATCCCTGTTGGACGAGCGTATTGGTATTGACGACCGCGCAGATTTTTTGCGGGCACTGAATCAGAAGGGGATCGCGGGGAAAGAGCTTGCCGGGTTTGCGGAGGAACTGCTCGCGCGCGCCATTCCGTTTCCGGCCGATGCTTTGGGAGCCATTGATGTCTGTGGAACGGGCGGCGACAAAGCCGGTCTGTTTAATGTCTCGACGGCCGTGATGTTTGTGGCAGCCGGAGCGGGGGCACGGGTCGTCAAACATGGCAACCGTGCGATCACTTCAAAATGCGGAGGGGCGGATGTGCTGGAGGCTCTGGGTGTGAAAATTGACCTGCCTCCAACCGCAGCCCAAATCGCTCTGGAGACAGTGGGATGTTGTTTTCTTTTTGCTCCGCTTTATCATCCGGCGGTTAAGGCCATCGCTCCCGTGCGAAAGCTTTTGGCTGAAGAGGGAACCCCCACCATTTTTAATCTGCTTGGCCCGCTCCTCAACCCGGCCAAACCGCACTTCCAACTTGTGGGCGTGTATTCTCCGGAGTATCTGCCAATGTACGCCGAGGCCTTGGTGGCTCTTGGCCGACGGCGGGCGTGGGCAGTGCATGGCACGGGCCCTGATAACCTGCGTTTGGATGAAGTCTCCTCCATGGGCAAGACTCTTGTTTATCAAAGTCTGCCCGGGGGAGCCCAAGCCATCGAAATTGACCCCGCGGACCTCGGCCTTTCCGAACCCTCCCCGACCGACTTGCTTGGGGGATCGCTGGAAGAAAACACACACATCCTGGAATCCCTTCTTGCAAACAAAGACCATGGCCCCCGGCGCGACATTGTGGCCATCAATGCCGCCGCTGCTCTCGTGGTTTGTGGGTTGGCTGCCGATCTGAAAGAGGGGATTGAACGCGCCCATGATTCCCTGTCCTCGGGGGCCGCTGCCGCCAAACTCACCGCTCTCCGAAAAATATCCGCTTGACGGATCTGCGTCCAGACCCGACATTTCCCGAATCTTATCGAGAGTGACGGAGGGACTGGCCCTGCGATGTCACGGCAACCGCCCCGGTTTTTCGACCCAAAGAAAAACATGGGGGACCAGGTGCCAAATCCAGCTTCTGTTGAAATCGCAAGATGGAAACCGAGGGAAGATGAGAAAGAGCCTGCCCCCGGCAGGTTTCCTCCTCGTCATATCGCTCGATAAGTCAACGAGCCATTATGAACGACGAAAACAGACCATTCTTTTCAAATCTCAAATGCAGAGAATGCGGGCGCCTTTATCCCAAAGAGGCCATCCACATCTGCGAATTCGATTTTGGACCTCTCGAAGCGGCGTATGACTATGACGCCATTGCTGAATCTCTCAGCCGTGAGGTCATCGCCTCCCGCCCGCAAACCATGTGGCGCTACCGGGAGTTGTTGCCCATTGATGGAGCCCCTACGGTGGGAACTCAGGTGGGCTTCACTCCACTTGTCAAAGCTGACCGCCTTGCCAAAGTCCTCGGCGTTTCTGAACTTTACATCAAAAACGACACCGTCAATTACCCCACCCTGTCCTTCAAAGACCGCGTGGTTTCCGTGGCGCTCAGCCGTGCGCAAGAACTTGGCTTTGAAACGGTTGCCTGTGCCTCAACCGGAAATCTTGCCAACTCGGTCGCCGCCAATGCGGCATCCGCAGGCCTAAAAAGCTATGTCCTTATTCCCGCCGACCTCGAGCAGAGCAAGGTCCTCGGTTCGCTGGTCTATGGCACGAATGTGATTGGCATCCATGGCCCCTATGACCAAGTCAACCGGCTTTGCTCGGAAATTGCCGGCAAATATGGATGGGGGTTTGTGAACGTCAATCTCCGCCCCTACTACGCCGAAGGATCGAAAACCCAAGGCTTCGAAATTGCCGAGCAATTGGGCTGGAAACTGCCACGTCATACCGTGATCCCCATGGCCAGCGGCTCCCTGCTCACCAAAATCCACAAGGCCTACAACGAACTGGTCCGCGTGGGTCTCATCGAAGAGCAACCCTTCACAGTGCACGGAGCGCAAGCCGCCGGGTGTTCACCCATCAGCGCTGCGCTCAAAAAAGGAACCGACATGGTCAAACCCGTGCCCAATCCTCAAACCATCGTGAAGTCTCTCGCGATCGGGACGCCCGCCGATGGCTACTACGCCATTCGCGCCATGAAGGACACCGGTGGTCATGCCGAAGATTGCACGGATGAGGAAGTCATCGCTGGCATCCGCCTCTTGGCAGAGTGTGAAGGAATTTTTGCCGAGACTGCGGGAGGCGTCACTGTCGCCTGCGCGCAAAAGCTCATCGCCTCGGGTCAGATCCCACGCGACGAAAGCATTGTCCTCAGCATCACCGGACATGGACTCAAAACCTCCGAGGCCGTCACCGGTCACTGTGGCAGCCCCCGTCTCATCAACCCAAGCCTTCGCGAATTCGAAACCCTCCTGGCAGACGAACTCGTCACCTCTTAATTCATCCAATAACCAAAATCCATAAATCATGGCCACCGTCCGCATCCCTACCCCACTCCGAAAACTCACCGCCGAACAGGAAGTTGTTCCCGCCAAGGGCGAAACCATCGGCGATGTCCTCAAAAACCTCGATGAGACCTACCCCGGCATCGGGGAGCGCATCTATGACGAACAAGGCACCGTCCGCCGATTCGTGAATGTGTTCCTCAATGATGAAGATATTCGGTTCCTCCAAGAAAATGCGACGCCCGTAAAAGACACGGACGAGATTAGCATCGTTCCTGCCATCGCCGGGGGTTAGAAAAACCCCCTTCCGGTTCCCTTAAAAACCGGATAGATTCCCAGCATGACAATTTCTGAAGAGCAAAAAGCAACAATTTCTCAATGGATTGAGGCGGGGGCCAACCTGCCGGAAATTCAAAAGCGTCTCCGCGAGGAACTGGGGATTTCCCTCACCTACCTCGAAACCCGTTTTCTCGCCGATGACCTCAAGCTGGAACTCAAGGAACCCGAAAAACCCGCCGAGCCCACCACAGATACCATTAAGGACGCGGCGGAATCCACCGCAGCCCCTGGCAAAATTGCGGTCACCATTGACCAAGTCACGCGCCCCGGGTCACTCGTCAGCGGACGCGTCACCTTCACGGACGGAGAAAAAGCGGAGTGGTATTTGGATCAATCCGGCCGACTTGGACTCAACCCCAATACACCCGGTTACCGTCCGTCCCAAGAGGATGTCGCCGCGTTCCAAGTGGAACTCGAAAACGCCGCAAGGGCACAAGGTCTCTGAGCAAGCTGTGCAATAATTATCCTGATTATTTCTCAGCTTCTCAGGTCAGAGAGAATGTCAGCTCTGACACAGAAGTCGGCCCATAGAGCGCGATTTCCCGAATATGAGGGTTTCCTTCGAACAATGACAATTCCCCCTCCGTGCGGGTTTCGAGTTGCTTGTTAAGCACGGCAAACAATCCAAACCCATAGCCCCAATACCCCGGCCCCTCGGAACAGCCGCCTTGCCCAAGCTTTGCGGTTTCCATAGTTTGATACCATGAACTCAGCACCCTTCCAAAGTCGAGGAGAGCTACCTGATCCCTTCCTTACCGCCACAGGTCAGCGGATATCAACTCACTCCGAGTGGCTCACACAAGCCGAGTCGTGGCGTTGTCTTATCGTTGATATCGGGTATGGCGGCTTGCCGCCCAAACCTGAAGGAATCACAATTGAGACGCTCTGTCTTTCAGTAGCCCGAAATTTTCCCGGCACCCCGAAGGTTCATTCTTTTCGGGTTCATTGTCAGGGGGGTCAAACGCCGTTCTCATTCTGCGTTCAGATCATTTGCCCTTCCTCGGAATCGCCGTCGCCAACTGTCATCTGCGGGGATGGTTGTTGGCGGTATGTCACGGACGAGGTGATCTGCCACGTGCTTGAAAGTGGCTGTGCGTTGGCCCTGTTTAATCGCACCGAGTTTGCTGAGGATCTCGGATATGCGGCGGCGGATAAGCATCGACGCAAGGGAGGTTTGTATGACGCCTATCCTGACGCAAGTTTTGGCGCCATCTCCGCATGGGCCTGGGGATATCATCGCTGTGTTGACTTGCTCGTGGAACTCCCATTCATCGATCGGAAGCGACTGGCTGTCAGTGGTCATTCGCGTGGCGGAAAAACTGTCCTTCTTGCCGCAGCCACCGATGACCGGATTTCGCTGATCAATGACAATGCTTCGGGAGCCGGAGGCAGTGCCACCTTTCGCTATGTGGGGGATGGGGGAGAAACTTTGGAAATATTGAGTGAGTTTCCATCGTGGTTTGGCACGGGGCTTCTTCCCTTTATAGGCCGGGAGGAGGAAATCCCGTATGACCAACACTGTCTTCTCGCCACGATTGCTCCACGCCCGATTCTGTTCACCTATGCACTCGATGACCGTTGGTCAAATCCCGAGGGAATGATCCAAAGTGTCTGGGCTACCAACGAGGTGTATCAGTTTCTTGATGCCCCGCAAAACCTCGCCTTTCATCTGCGCGAAGGGGACCACCAGCACGGCTTGGAGGACTGGCGCGTGTTTATGGAATTTCTGTCCTGGCATTGGTTTCAGACATCCCCCGCCACGCACTTTAACCTCCATCCATATCACCAGCTCAAACCTTTCTTTTCTTGGAGGGGTCCATAGAAGTGAAGCAAATCTCAGAGGATTGTGACTTGGACACTGCTCTCGATGATCCCGGCGCTGATGGCGTATCGAGTGATGCCAGCCGTGTCATGGATATCCAATTTTTCCATGAGATGCTCCCGGTGTTTCTCGACGGTCTTGATGCTGATCCCCAGATCCGAAGCGATCTGTTTGTTGGCCCGGCCCTCGGCAATAAGTTGAAGGACTTCCATTTCTCGGGATGTCAGTTTGGAGGCGCTTTTCAGACTTTTTGGCAACCGGCCGCGGGATTTGGGGTCAAGTCGGTTCAATCGTCGGGTGATGGAATGGCTGAAGTAGGTCTCTCCCTTCATCACTTTTCGAATGGCACAACAAACCTCATGGGAGGAGTCCTGCTTGAGCACAAAACCAACAGCTCCCGATTGGATGGCACTGGTCACATAAGCATCATCATTGTGAGCAGATAGAAACAAAACTTTGACCATCGGCAGGGTTTTGATGAGTTGCCGGGTGGACTCCAAGCCATTGAGCTCCGGCATGGCAATATCCATTAAAATAATATCAGGTCTCAGCAGCTTGGCGACTTCAAGGGCCTTCCTTCCGTCTTGAGCCTCACCCACAACTTCAAAGTCGGACTCGAGTTCGAGCATTTTGCGAAAGCCCTCGCGCACAATCGTATGATCTTCCACAAGGAGAATTTGGGTTTTTTTCATGAGTTTTGGTGCTTCGTCAGCGGTTTTTTGGATGTGCGTTTTTTCAAGGGGATTTTTGCGGTGATTGTGGTGCCATGACCCGGGAAAGGGCTTGGGCACCCAACCCACGGGCTGCGTCAAGATTGGCCGCTCGCCCGGGCTTCAGGTGAGCGTGCAACGCTGCGTGGTAATTCTGAGAGAAGGTGGACAATGTGGTTTTCATGTGATCTGGCTGTGCCAGGCACCCTTGCCCGATCTGCTAAAGACACTAACCTCGAGTTCTCTGTTTGACGAATAAGAATTGGATCTAGCTTTGCACCCGTTCGCCCATACCTCAATGGGGTGAAGGCCTGATTATTTCACAGCCGTTATAAATCCTCTGGGACCGAGCCGCCCACACCCTGAGGCAGCTTTTTGGGTTTGCATAGAAATTTGGAAGAGGAGGCAGCCCTCCCGCATCGGCGGCAGAAAAATTTGGGGTTCTGAAGGATTTTTATGAGTTCCTCCTCCTTTTTTTCAAAGTCCTTCTTTTTCCAGTCGCAGAGTGTTTTTGCCATGTGAGACGCTTGGTGTGAGAGGAGAGTTGCATCGCAGGCTCACCAAGGCTATTTTAAAAGCTCAACCAAAAATTACCCATGGCAACTCAAACCGTCTCCTCAACTGTCAAATCCCCTGTCATCGCCGGCCTCTCCAGCCTACTCGCAAATTCCTATTCCCTCCTGGCGCAAACCCACTTGGCCCACTGGAATGTGGAAGGCCCAAGTTTTTTCCAACTCCATGCCGCCTTTCAGACTCAATACGAAGAGCTGTTTATCGCCGTTGACGATATCGCCGAGCGGATCCGCGCTCTTGACTCCCTCGCACCCGGCGGATTAACCGCACTGGCCAAGGCCTCGCGCATCCCCGAACTTTCAGCCGAGGCAACCCCCTCGAAAGACTTTGTGGCTCATTTGATCGATGCTCACGAAATCGTCGTGCAGGAAGCGCTCGACCTCCGTCATGCCTCTGAGGAATCCGGTGATCTTGAAACTCAAGATTTGGCCATTGCCCGCATCAAAGTTCACCAAAAGGCGCTCTGGATGCTGAAAAGCTTTCTCAAAAATCTTTAGGACTCTGAACCTAGCGGCCTAAATTCCCACCGGGTCACAACCCGGAGGGATGGTCGATAAATTCATAATCGATGTGGAAGCGTTCACCGATGTGTTCGCCAAGCGCTTTGACGCCGTACGTCTCTGTGGCGTAGTGCCCTGCGAGGAAGAGGTTGATTCCCAATTCTTCTGCGGCTGAGTAGCACCAATGAGGGGCCTCCCCGGTGATGAAGGTATCGATGCCCTCAGCTGCCGCCTTGGCCAGATCCGCGCCGGCTCCTCCGGTCACAATGCCGATACGACCTGTGCTCACCGGCCCACCGGGAGCAAGGATCACGCGGCCACCCACTTCAACTTCAATGCGATTATGAAGCACCTCGCGATTGATTTTTTCTTCGACTCGAATACCAATCGGACGGCCTTTCACAGCGAAAAACGGCTCGCGGTGATGTTTTAGGTTCAGCGCCTCACAAAACAGCACATTATTCCCGACATCCGGGTGCGCATCCAACGGAAGGTGAGCGCTGTAAATAGCCAGCCCGTTCTCGATGGCTAGCCGCATCTTCCGGTATGAGGCCCCGGTCACCGGCGAGAGCCCGCCCCAAAACAGTCCATGGTGAACCAAAAGCAAATCCGCCCCGGCATCAACAGCAGCCGAAATGGTCACTTCGCAAGCATCCACAGCAGCCACCACCTTGTTGATTTCTCCACCATTCTCGACTTGGAGGCCGTTGAGAGCGTTCGGGTAATCTTCAAAATCCGCCAAACGCAAGGCGCTGTCCAAGTAGGTCGCCAGATCAGGAAGTGGGATCATTCTTTCAAAAGAAATTCTGCGGCTTGAGCAACGTCTTTGTCACCTCGTCCAGAAAGGTTAATAATCATAATTTCGGATTTTTTCATTTGAGGAGCAGCTTTGATGGCAAAAGCCACGGCGTGGGCACTTTCGAGGGCAGGGATGATCCCTTCAATCTCAGCCAGCGTTTGGAAAGCATTCAGGGCCTCCGGGTCGGTGGCATAGTCATACTGAACCCGTCCAATTTCGCGGAGGTGACAATGCTCAGGCCCCACGGCCGCGTAATCAAGTCCGGCAGATACGGAATGGGTCAGCTCGATCTGGCCATCTTCATCCGCCAAAAGCCAGGTTTTAGCTCCCTGCAAAACGCCCAACCGACCCCCCTGAAATCTGGCTGCATGTTTGCCACGCTCGATACCGAGCCCACCAGCCTCAACGCCCACCATGCGCACGGCGTCATCCTGCAAAAATGGATAAAATAAACCAATGGCATTACTGCCCCCGCCCACACAGGCGACCAGCAAATCCGGCAAGCGCCCCTCACGCTGAAGTATCTGTCCCCGGGCTTCGTCGCCTATGACCCGATGAAAATCACGAACCATCATTGGGTAAGGGTGCGACCCATACGCGGTTCCCAACACGTAATGGGTGCTGCGAACATTGGTGACCCAATCCCTCATGGCCTCGTTGATGGCCTCCTTCAACGTCGCTTGGCCCGCTGTGACCGCCACCACCTCGGCGCCAAGGAAACGCATCCGCGAAACATTGAGGGCCTGACGCTCCATATCCACCGCCCCCATATATATCACACACTTCAATCCAAACCTCGCCGCAACCGTGGCCGTTGCAACCCCGTGTTGACCGGCACCAGTCTCCGCAATGACCCGCGTTTTTCCCATCCTCCGGGCCAGAATCGCCTGACCGACCGCGTTGTTAATTTTGTGCGCTCCCGTGTGGAGAAGGTCCTCGCGTTTGAGGTAAATTTTGGCACCCCCGAGTTGCGCGGTGAGCCGCTCCGCAAGGTAAAGCGGGGTCGGGCGACCACAAAAATTGGCCAGCAAGGACGAAAATTCCTGACGAAATTCCGGATCTTTTTTTGCGAGTGCAAACTCACGTTCCAACTCATCCAGCGCACTCACAAGGGTCTCTGGCACAAATTTTCCGCCAAACCGCCCAAAGTGCCCTCCGGCATCTGGCAGGTTGGTCAGCGAAGCGTCCGGCGGCACAGCAGGAATATCAGTCTCTAATAACACAACGCTCACTATGACTGCTAACCACCGCCGCTGCAACTGCCCTTGCATGAGGCGATGGCATCGGGGGAAGATTATTTAACGGGAAAAACCTGGCGTCTCGCGGGGCCCGGGGCAACTCCACCACCTCCATGCGCACCAGATACCGGGTGATGGGATAATTTTCAACGTGCAAAAGTCCATCATCTGCCCCTCCCTCCGGCAAAAGCCAAAGCCCTTTCCAACGCGGCCCCTCGGACGCCACTAGCGCCACTGATCCTCCACGAAGAAAGACCCCTCGCCGCTCGGTAACCCGCTCGACCGGTTTTCTTGCAGCTTTAACAGGCAGAGTTTCCGGGTTTTCCGCCGCACACAGTTCATGAACCGGGCAGAGATCGCAGCGCGGGACGCCACTTTTACAAATCAGGGCTCCCAACTCCATCAGCGCACCCGTGTGCAAACGTCCACCTTTCCTTTTGGGAAGCAGGCTTTGGGCAAATTCCTCCAACCTCCGGCGACCACTCGATTTGTCAATCGCCTCATGAATATTCCCCAAACGGGCCAGGACCCTCGCGATGTTGGCATCAATCACCACCGATGGAACATCAAACGCAAATGCCGCCACCGCCCCGGCTGTGTAGGGCCCAAACCCGGGGAGCTTCCGCAACTCCTCAGGTCCCGAGGGAAAAATCCCGTCATAGTCCCCACAAACCACCTGAGCCGCGAGATGCAAATTTTTGGCCCGACTGTAATAACCCAGCCCCTGCCAACACGCGAACACCGCCTCGCTGGGAGCCTCCGCCAAGGCCCGCACCGTAGGAAATCGTGCCATCCAACGCTCAAAATACGGAATCACCGCAACCACGGTCGTCTGTTGGAGCATCATCTCCGAAACCGCAATGGCATATGGATCAGAAGTCTGACGCCATGGCAGATCCCGCGCATGCCCCCGAAACCAATCCCCAAGTTTTTTGCGTAGCCTCGCGGCAGGGAAGGTGTTCTTATTCATCGTGCCCAACCCGTCCATTTACACCACTCCCCTCACCCAGCAACAAGCTTCGTCTCTTCTGGCGCTCATGAAACGGGAGGGTTTCGATTTCGAGGAACGTCCCTACACCCTGGGCTTTGGAAAAAAAGGGAAGCTCACCATTGCCGTTTACGAAAAAGGACCCAAGGCCGTCCTCCAAGGCAAGGAGACCGGCGACTTTGTGACCTTCTATCTGGAACCCGAAATCTTGGGCGAGGCTCGACTCGGATATGAAGAAGTCCACAACCCCGAAATGTTTGAGCCCCACTTCGGGATCGACGAAAGCGGCAAAGGCGACTTCTTCGGTCCGCTTGTCATTGCCGGCGTTTACACGGACGCCGCCATCACCCGTCACCTCCGCGAGGCCGGGGTCACGGACAGCAAACGCATCAGCTCGGACAAACGTATCCGTGAATTGGCAGCAGTCATCCGAAAAACCCGCACCGCACAAACCTTGATCACCATTGCCCCCGAACGCTACAATGCCCTCATCGATAAAATGGGCAACGTGAACAGCCTCCTCGCTTGGGGGCATGCCCGCGCCATCGAAAACCTCTGCGAACAACGCCCCGATTGCCCGCGCGCTCTCTCTGACAAATTTGCGGACGTCCGTGTCCTCGAACGCGCCCTCATGGAACGTGGAAAAACCATCCAACTCGATCAACGCACCAAAGCCGAATCCGACCCCGCCGTCGCCGCCGCCTCGATCCTCGCCCGTGAAGCCTTCATCGACTGGCTGGAAAAAACAGGCACCTCCCTCGGTGACAAAATCCCCCGCGGCGCCTCCCAAACCACCAAAAACACCGCCGTAAAAATCCTAAAAACTCACGGCGAAGACCGCCTCGCATCCTTGGTCAAAACCCACTTTCGCACGTACCAAGAAGTCCTGTCTCACGAATAGAGCTTTGTCACCATGAAGGACATGAAGGGGCGTGAAGATCAGACATTTAGGGATCTCAACGTAGAGGAATTTGGAACGAATTTCTTTGGATGGGAGAACAGACAGACTACAAAGTTCTGAAAATCGTTTATTCCACTTTTAACTTTCAGCTTTTCACTTTTCCTATCCCTGGGACCGCTGGCGTCCCGCCGGCATCAAATCCCCCATGAGCCAAGAAGATTTCGAACAAAAGCTAACAAAGGAAACAAAGGGTCGAACCAACAAGGCATCTAACCACAGCCGAGCAGAGCGAGACCGCCAGCCACTTTTCAAGCCTTCTAACGCTGGCAAATCACCCGGATTGCCACGGATGGATAACCGGAACCCATGACCAGACAAGCGGGCCAATTTTTCCTTTTCATCCTGTGAATCCTGTCAAAAATGATTCCAGCATTATGTTTGTAGCCAAATTTAGAATCGAACATCCAAAACTCCAATCCCCCTGACTCTCACCCGCTACGTTCTCTTGATCGCCTGAAAAATAGCTTGATCAAAAAACCTTCTCGGACACACCGACATCTCTATCACAATGATTTATCTGCATGTGATGAAGCGCCCAGGCGCAGGAGGCCCAAGCCCTCTGGATCTTGCCTGAACACGCAGCACACCTTCCATCCTGAATTTTCTTGAACAGGGGTTTCCATGGCGTTAAAAAAACTTCATGAAACGTCATGGACGAAGTCTGCCCTTCGATGCTGCATTTGTAGGAGTTATACAACACGCTGCATTTGTAGGTAAAATACAGCGTGTTGCTCAATAACACTGTTGGGAAAAGTAAACCATGATTGAACGCCACCGAGTATTGCGAGTGAATCGGCTTGTATTTAAAGCAAGCCGATACCTTGAGGCAGACCCGGAGGTCTCACTGATCCTTTCGCGCAAGGCTGCTGAAGCAATATGCAAGGCTGTTTATCGCGAGTGCGTTAGTGAGAATGTCCGTTCAATTCTACTTGACAAGCTAATTGAACAGTTGGGAACTGGAGACCACATCCCACGAAAGATTCTCAATCCCCTGCGAACCATTCAGAATTATGGAAATTTTAGTGCACACGATCAAGAAGACGACGATGAGATTAGTTCAGATTACGCTCGTCCCTGCCTTCAATGCCTCGACCTCGTCTATAAGTGGTTTATTTCTACCTATGCCCCTGATTTCGTCCAACTATCGGAATCAACACAAGACAAATTGACCGAATCAATAGTTCTCGTGCCAGGCATGACCGTTTCACAAGTGGCCACATCACTCGGCCTCCAACCATTTCAAATTATAAAATCACTGATGGACCTCGGCATCTTTGCTAATATCAATCAAGCTCTAGAATATTCTGTGCTAGAGCAACTCGCCAAAAAGACCGGCCTACCCACGTTTATTCTCCAAGATAACAAAAAATAGCTTATGCCATCCGATCCACTACTTGAAGTAAACTACAAGATTCTTCCGGCCATTCTATCTTTGGATGGCAAGCTACTCGCCAATGGCCACGCAAGAATTGAAGCCGAAAACCATAACGGAGTTTTTTGGCCCACAGATCTTAGTGTGCTGAATAAGTCATATCCGCAAGCAAACTTGACAATTGATGGTATAGCTCACGACATTCCTGTAGAGAATGTAAAGAAGTGTCGCGCAGACCTTTCAGAACATTGGGATTTTCAACTGCCATTCCTGAAATAATGCGAACGATGCAGTCCACCGAACACCTACCCGTCGTCACGCCGGATGCTGGCTCCGCTTCGCTCCGCTGGCATCCGTCGCGCCGACGGTCCGGTGCAGGTGACTGCCGACGTTGATAATATGCCGATCTCATCCATAACCCAGGTTTTACTTCGTCTGTCAGCGCTGAATTGGTTCGTCAGCGGGCTTGTTCAACTCGCGACAACAATTTTTTCTCTTCGGGGCGATTCCTTTTCAGTTCTTCAACTCGCAGCACCCGCAATTATTTTCCTTGCTGGAATAATTTGCTGGATCCTTGCTCCATTTCTTTCACGACAATTCACAAAAGGTGCTGACAGTGCAGTTTCTCTGGAAGGCGTGACACTGTCGTCCCTCTACGCGACATCCTTCGTCGGCCTCGGGCTATGGTTCGCGCTTGCCAATGTGGCACAGGTATTCAACTGGATTCATTTTTACGTGTCCTATAGCTCTAAGGTTCAGGGAATGACTGATTCTGGCCCGGGTTCTTTCTACAATCTGTCACAGGCTGCGCTGACATTTGTTGCGGGAGTCATACTCGTTGCCACGGCCCAGACTTGGGCTCGTAAACTTACAAAAAGAAGCGAACAGACCAGTCCAGTAAATCGCCATCCCTTCGGGACTTCTGGCATGCCTCCTGCTAACCCCGCTTCGCGGGCAGGAAGCACGCCAGAAGCAAGTGGCGATTCCTGACTGGGGACGTTGGGCAAAAATATATTTGACGCCGAGCAATATGTGCGTGATGCTGTCCATATGACTGCAATTACCTATACCGCCGCGAGAGAAAATCTCGCTTCGACGATGGACCGTGTCTGCGATGACCGCGATCCAGTGATTATCACTCGAAATCGTGATCAGGCGGTCGTGATGCTCTCCCTCGACGACTACGAATCATTACAGGAGACCGCCTATCTTCTCCGAAGCCCAGCCAACGCCAAGCGGCTGTTTGATGCGATCGAAGCTGCCGAGAAGGGCAACCTCATCGAAAAATCTCTTTCTGATCTTGCGGAGTGAATCTTTCATTCACGCCACAGGCATGGGAAGATTACCAATTTTGGATTCAGACCGATAAGAAAATATTCAAAAGGGTCAACGAACTCATAAAGGATATTTTAAGGTCACCACTTGAGGGGATAGGCAAGCCGGAACCACTACGACAGGGGCTTTCTGGCTATTGGTCACGTCGTATCACCGAAGAGCACAGATTGGTTTATCGCCCGATAGAGTCGGGTATTCTTTTGGTTCAACTTCGTTATCACTACAAAAAATAAGCCCAATCGGGTCCCCGTGACTGAGTATTAGTCAGCCACGGGTCCCACACCACCGGACATGCGGGTCCGCATCCGGCGGTTCGGACTAGACGCGGGCCTTTGCCCCATAGTGTCGTTTTATCCACAATGTGCGCATGTTGGGCACACCTTGTTCTTCCAGCCATTAGTTGGTCAGGGCTTGTTGCACAATGCGGTTGGAACTCATCCGCCAGTAGCCTTTGCGGCTGCGGGTGGCTAATTTGACCTCCTTGGGGTCTGCCCCAAGTTTAATCAGGTTTCGCCTTCGCGTGCGTGGTTGGTTGCCGGG
>JBGTLQ010000345.1:0-3951 GCA_041744075.1 Terrimicrobiaceae bacterium | reverse complement strand
ACGTTCACCCATCTCGGTTCGAGCCCAGGTCGGCGGACACTGTCCCAGTCGAGAAACAGTTGAAGAGCTTACTCCTGTGACTTTAGCCATTGTCGAACGGCTCCAATGTGTTGCTCCACAAGGTTTCTCCTCCAAGGTCATCTTCACGATCAGATTGCGCTTGCAAGCCGGCACAGGTGCAATCCGTCCAGGCCGACTCTTATCCTTAATAATCCCTGCCAGACCAGATTTAGAAAAACCTTGTTTGCGTTCCCATGTGCTCACAATCCCCCCTGGCCGCTCAGCCCCTCCCGGAGCCGAAGGCTGAGATGGAAGCCGCATCTGCTCCCCCCGCGCTTGAGCGCACTTGCGTTTTGATACGACCGCTCGCTGTGTGAAGAGCGATCCCCTTCCAAAAGCAAGTTTGCCAAGACCGTCGTCGTCGAGATGATCGGTGAATGATCCCGTGTCCGGAAGCGGCGCAAACTCTGAATAAAACCTACCATGTCGTTAGCCATCCTTGAAACCTCAGCCGCCACGGGCGTGGCCATTGTCATCGGCCTGCTGCTGGTGTTTTTCGGTCGGCGCGTTTTTTGGATTTTTGTCGGCGGGATCGGTTTTCTTATCGGAGTGCAATTTGCCCCGCAGCTCGCACCGACCCAGCCACAGTGGATGATTCTTTTGCTCGGCGTGTTGTTGGGAATCGTTGGCGCTGTGCTGGCCATCGTGCTTCAGCGCGTGGCGGTAGCCGTGGCCGGTTGGTTTGCAGGCGGACTGCTCGCGATTCGGCTGGCGGAGGCGCTTGGCTGGTCGGATACGACGGTCGTTTGGGGCGCATTTATTCTTGGTGCAATTGTGGCCGCAGTGATGGTCTCGCTGCTTTTCGATTGGGCCTTGATTGCACTGACCACATTGAGCGGAGCCGTCTTGGTCAGCGACGGACTCTCATTCGCGCCGACGGTGGAATGGGTGATCGCCGCAGCACTCGTCGTCGTCGGGGCCCTCGTCCAGGCGCGCGATTTGGCGAAGCCGGTCGAGGCACCCGCCGAGGTCTCACGAACCTGAGCCACTGCCCCCCGGAAGGCCTCAACTTTTTTCCTAAAAACCCGAAAACATTAACCCCAAAACATTAACCCCAAAACATTAACCCCAAATCCTATTCACCCATGAAAACACTAATCTGCATCACTGCCGTCGCACTTGCACCTATCTTCGTCCAGCCCGCACACGCCGAGGAGCTCAAAGAAATGACCGTGGTTGAAAAAGCCATCGTTGTGCTGCATCCGACAAAAGGCAACAAAGTCGAGGGAACCCTCACCTTCACGAAAACCGGCGAGGGCCTTCGCGTGATGGGCAAGGTCAGCGGACTCAGCCCCGGCAAACACGGCTTCCACATCCACCAATATGGCGACACCAGTTCACCCGACGGCACATCGGCGGGCGGCCACTTCAATCCTACCGATCAGCCGCATGCCGGGCCGACTGAGGAGCATCGACACAAGGGCGACTTCGGCAACATTGAGGCCGGTGCGGACGGTATCGCCGAAGTGGACTTCGTCGATACACACATCGCCTTGGAAGGAGCAAATTCGATTCTCGGCCGCGGAGTGGTCGTGCATGCCAAGGCCGATGATTTAACATCGCAGCCCAGCGGCAATGCAGGCGAACGCGTTGCGGTCGGTGTCATCGGCGTCGCTAAGAATTAAGGATCTGTTCCATGAAAAATAAGAACGTAATCAACCTGCTAAAAAAGGCCTACTCGGCTGAACTGGAAACCGTCCAAAACTATCTCGCCAACTCCGTCTGGCTCGACGGTCTGCGAGCTCGTGAAGTTGCGGAAGCCCTCGCATCGGACGTCGTCGAAGAACTGGGCCATGCCCAGAAACTCGCCAACCGTTTGAAGCAACTCGGGGCCTGCCCGCCCGGCTCTCTCGATCTAACGCGCAACCAAAAGTCTCTTCAGCCGTCCCCGGACTCGACCAATCTCCGGCATGTCGTGGAAGGTTCCCTGGCGGCCGAACGCGACGCGATCGCCACCTATCTGAAAATCATTGCGGCGTGCGAAGATTCGGACCCGGTCACTCAGGATCTCGCCGTCCACATCCTCGCCGACGAGGAAGGTCATCGCACCTTGTTCGAGGGCTTTCTCAAGAGCCTGGACAAGGACAAGGCTGCATAACCACACAACCCATTCGGATTCCATGAACACAAAACTCGTCATTGTCGCAGACCTTGGCCTGCTTCGCGCTTACCGCGAAGTGCAAGGCCAAATGGATCATCAACCGCATCTGGAACTCGTAGAAGAAGTGAAGTCGGAAGCCGCTCACGAAAAACTATCGGAGCAATTGACCGATCAGGCCGGCCGCTTTCCGCGCGGGAGCGGCACGGCAAATGTCATGGGCGACCTGTCTGCCGGTGAGCGGCTGAATCTCGAAACGGAACAAAACCGTCGACTCACTGACCAGTTGGCGGAAAGGATCAACCTGCTACTTGCTGATCAGGAGGTAACTCGTTGCTCTCTGGCGGCAAGTGCGCCGATCCACAAGCAGCTCCTTGATGCGCTGGACCAAAAGGCTCTGAGCAAGATCAACCATCTCCTTGCCTCCAACCTTACGAAGATCGATCCGAGCAAACTGGCCGCCTATTTCGAAAAGGCAGACTCCTGAACCCAACCTCCTTGAAAGGCAACCAGCAACACTAGCCCTGCCATCGACCTACGATGGCGATTGGCGTCCCAGGCTCGACCCATTCAAAGAACTCCCGGGCCGGATTGCTCCCGGTCAGCGGAAGGCGAATACAGCCATGAGACGCCGGACGATTGGGAACGGAACTGTAGCCGTGGACGAAATAGTTTCCGCTCACCTGCACGCTGTATGGCATCGGCGCATCGTTGTAGAGAGTTGAATAGTGCATGCGCCACTTGACCCCCACGTTGAACTGTCCATTGGGCGTGCGCCGACCCTCCCGACCGGTGCTGATACGGCTCTCCAAGATGAGCTGCTCGCCCTCATACGCCCGGAGCATTTGGTGTGTCTTGTCGATCACCACTCTCTTGGGACCGGATGGCTCGGATGGCTCGGAACGTTTCTCCGTCTGTGCGCAACCTGACAAAATGGCCGCGAGTAAGAAGCCGACCCACCAGTGAGAAGAAACTATCATGCGAACGCCTGACCTTTTATGCCGCATTGAATCACGGAAGACTGTCGGGTTGGAGTCGCCTTGGGTCGGTTCACCAGAGCGTCGGAGACGGATAAGCTCCGGATGTTGTTCGACCAGGTGGGTGCTGTCATCGGGTCCCTTCATTTTGCGTTGGGGATTGTTAGGACGACCGGATCTGTTTTATGTTCAATGTTCATCTTTTTCCTCAGTAGGTCGATATGGATTTGTTTCTCCTTGTTGCCTTCCCAATCGCCGATCGCTGATGCTCCACATAATCCGCTTTGCGAACCGCCACCGTCCGCAGGATGATTTTCATGCCTTGAACATAGGCTTGCATCCGTTGCATCCAAAAATTCGTGCCCGTTTCAAGTTGAGGGAGGAGGGAGTAGAAAAAATCTGACGCTACAAATTCGGCAATGAAGCCGGGATATTCAAATCCTCGGGGGCGTAGTGCGACCACAAAGTCCGCATGCTTCCGTTCCACGAACTTTTTCGGAATGCACAGATTAGAAAGTCCGGATCTCGTGGTTTTCGTCGGCCACCACGCCTTCAGCGGGAATGGACTCCACCACCAATGTGAGGACGTCTCTGGATCGTGCCTGGGAAAACAGTCGGCGTATGGGGAAGCTGCCCTGAAATCTCTGATCAACAAAGTCGAAGTTGGAGAAGGTTCTTCCTTTATCGTTTCCCTGCATACCGACGACACAAACGCGCAAGCGGCCAGGCGGTTCATGTCCAGGCACCCGGAGGAACTTCCGTTCAACCCACTTCATCGAATCGAAGTCCTGAACGGAATCAGGCTGATGGTTTTCC